>JBCNPS010000084.1:0-17393 GCA_039593235.1 Chitinophaga sp.
CCATTGGCGAAGTGCTGGATAGTTCAGCTTTCATTAATGGAGGTGCGGTTCAGCAATTTGGCAGCGAGTTGCAGTCGTACCTGGGAATAAAACATGTGATCCCGTGTGCAAATGGTACAGATGCACTTCAAATTGCCATGATGGCGCTCGGACTGGAACCAGGTGATGAGGTAATAACTCCTTCTTTCACTTTCATCGCTACGGCGGAGGTAATAGCCCTCCTGCAGCTGAAACCCGTTTTCGTGGATGTGGATCCTCAAACATATTGCGTGGATATAGCTGCCGTAGAAAAGGCAATTACATCTAAAACCAAAGCTATTGTACCGGTACATTTATATGGTCATGTAACGGATATGGAACCACTGATGGCGCTGGCGGCAAAACACAAGCTATATGTGATTGAAGATAATGCACAGGCAATTGGCGCTGATTATACTTTTGCCGACGGTACAAAGAAAAAGGCCGGCACCATCGGGCATATTGGTTGTACTTCCTTCTTCCCGTCCAAGAACCTGGGCTGCTATGGAGATGGCGGTGCTATTTTCACCAACGACGATGAACTGGCTGCAAAGATCCGTATGGTAGCCAATCATGGACAATCTGCCCGTTATTATCATGATGTGGTAGGTTGTAACTCCCGTCTCGATTCCGTACAGGCTGCCGTTTTACGTATTAAACTTCCTTTGCTGGATGAATATATTACAGCGCGCCGTGCAGTAGCGGACGCTTATGACGCTGCGTTTGCAGATATGCCCCAGATAACAACACCTTACCGTGCTCCTTACAGTTACCATGTATTTCACCAATACACACTGCAGCTGAATGGCGCTGACAGGAACGAACTGCAGAAATACCTGGCAGAAAAAGAAGTTCCTGCAATGATCTATTACCCTGTTCCGGCTCACCGCCAAAAAATGTTCGAGCACTTCGGTGGTGCAGCCTTTGATCTTCCCGTAACCGATAATCTCACCACCAAGGTGATTTCCTTGCCAATACACACTGAAATGGATCCCGATCAGCTGGAATATATTATCCAGTCCGTTAAATCATTTTTAAAATAATCACCCCACATGAAAATTACAGTAGTAGGAACTGGTTATGTAGGTCTTGTAACCGGTACCTGTTTTGCCGAAACAGGAAATGATGTCACCTGCGTAGACATTGATGCCAACAAAGTAAAAAAGCTTTCTTCAGGCCAGATTACTATTTACGAGCCTGGTCTTGAAAAATTATTTGAGAGGAACCTCAAAGAAGAACGACTGTCCTTCACCACCAGCCTGGAAGACGGAATTAAAGACGCAGAAGTGATATTCCTCGCACTCCCCACGCCACCAGGAGCTGATGGCGCTGCAGATCTGTCTTTTGTGCTCAATGTTGCTACACATCTCGGTAAAATCATGACCGACTACAAGGTGATTGTAGATAAAAGCACTGTACCGGTTGGTACAGCCGAAAAAGTAACCGCCGCCATCGCTCAAAATTGTAAAACGCCGTTTGATGTGGTTTCCAACCCAGAGTTTTTACGGGAAGGTGTGGCTGTAGATGATTTCATGAAACCCGACAGGGTGGTGATCGGCACGATGTCCGACAGAGCCAGAAAAGTAATGGGCGAACTGTATGCTCCTTTTGTCAGACAGGGAAATCCCATTCTTTTTATGGATGAAAAATCCGCAGAGCTTACCAAATATGCGGCAAACTCATTCCTGGCCACGAAGATTTCCTTCATGAATGAAATTGCGATACTGTGCGAAAAGCTCGGCGCTGATGTGGATATGGTCCGCAGAGGCATTGGTAGTGATGATCGTATTGGCAAGCGCTTCCTTTTTCCCGGTATCGGCTACGGCGGCAGCTGCTTTCCTAAGGACGTACAGGCATTGGTAAAATCATCTGAAGATGCCCAGTATGAATTTAAGATCCTGAATGCCGTAATGGATGTAAATGAAACACAGAAGCTGTTCCTTCTTCCTAAAATAAAAAATTTCTTTAAAAACGATCTGAAGGGCAAACACTTTGCATTGTGGGGACTTGCCTTCAAACCCAATACAGATGATATCAGGGAAGCACCGGCATTATACATCATTGATGCATTACTTGCCGAAGGCGCCACAGTAAGCGTTTTCGATCCTGAAGCAATGTCAAACGTAAAACAGATACTGGGAGATAAAATTGTTTATTCTGATCATCAATACACCTGCCTTGAGAATGCAGATGCCCTGATCATTGCAACTGAGTGGAGCGTATTCAGAACGCCCGACTTCCATAAAATTTCGGCCACCCTTAAAAATCAGGCTATTTTTGATGGCAGGAACCTTTTCGAAGTATCCCGTATGAAAGAACTTGGCTATCATTACGAAAGTGTAGGACGCATACCGGCTATTCTGTAACTATTTATTTATACCTGACATATGGAAAAGAAAAGAATACTTATTGCAGGTGCTGCCGGATTTCTGGGGTCTCATCTTTGCGATCGTTTTATAAAAGAAGGATTTCATGTAATTGGCATGGACAACCTCCTTACCGGCAATATCAAAAATATTGAACACCTTTTTCCGTTACCGGAATTTGAATACTATCATCACGATGTCACCAAGTTCGTACATGTTCCCGGAAAGCTCGATTATATATTGAACTTTGCATCCCCGGCCAGTCCGATCGACTACCTGAAGATGCCTATCCAGACATTGAAAGTAGGATCACTGGGTACACATAACCTTCTGGGACTGGCAAAAGAAAAAAAGGCGCGTATCCTTGTAGCCTCCACTTCTGAGGTATATGGAGATCCGAATGTACATCCGCAAACGGAGGAATACTGGGGAAACGTAAACCCGGTGGGCCCGAGAGGAGTATATGATGAAGCCAAAAGATTCCTGGAATCCATTACAATGGCTTATCATAATTTCCATGGCGTAGAAACCCGTATCATCCGTATCTTCAATACTTACGGTCCGCGTATGCGACTTAATGACGGACGCGCATTGCCGGCATTTATGAGCCAGGCGCTGAATGGCCAGGATCTGACTGTATTTGGCGATGGTAACCAAACCCGGTCATTCTGCTATGTAGACGACCTGGTGGAAGGTATTTACCGCTTATTGTTAAGCGATTACCACCTGCCGGTTAACATTGGCAATCCACAGGAAATTACATTGAACCAGTTTGCAGAGGAAATCATTGCGTTAACGGGGTCCAAACAAAAAATTGTTTATCACCCATTGCCCAAAGATGATCCTAAACAACGGCAGCCGGATATCACCAAGGCCCGTACCCTGCTGGGCTGGGAACCAAAAGTAAGCAGGCAGGAAGGGTTAAAGATCACTTATGAATATTTTAAAGAAGCCTTATTAAAATAAAATTTTTGTCTGGAATGAATCGCAAATTATTAATCACCGGCGGGGCCGGGTTCATTGGCTCTCATGTGGTACGGCTATTTGTCAATAAATATCCCGACTACCAGATTGTAAATCTCGATGCTCTTACTTATGCCGGTAACCTGGAAAACCTGGTGGACGTAAAAGATAAACCGAATTACATTTTTGAGAAAGGTGATATTACAGAAGAATCTTTTATTGATGAGCTTTTTACCAGGTATCAGTTTGATGGTGTGATTCACCTGGCCGCAGAAAGCCATGTAGACCGTTCTATCATGGATCCGCTGGCATTCATCAAAACAAATGTACTCGGTACTGCAGTATTGCTGAACAATGCACGGAAACACTGGAAAGATAACATGGCAGGCAAACTGTTCTATCATGTGTCTACCGATGAAGTATACGGATCGTTGGGAGATGAAGGATTTTTCCTTGAAACTACCGCCTACGACCCGCGCTCTCCCTACTCCGCTTCAAAAGCCAGTTCGGATCATTTTGTAATGGCTTATTATCATACTTATCATTTACCGGCTGTTATCTCCAATTGTTCCAATAACTACGGGTCCCATCATTTCCCGGAAAAGCTGATACCGCTGGCCATTCACAATATTAAAAACAATAAGCCGGTACCCGTTTACGGGAAAGGTGAAAATATTCGCGACTGGTTGTTTGTAAATGACCATGCCCGTGCAATTGATACTATCTTCCATCATGGGAAAATAGGTGAAACCTATAACGTAGGCGGCTTCAACGAATGGAAAAATATTGACCTGATCCAGTTACTGTGCAAGATCATGGATAAGAAACTGGGAAGGCCTGAAGGTGCCTCTGCCCAGCTGATCACTTTTGTGAAAGACAGGGCAGGGCACGATCTCCGCTATGCTATTGATGCTACCAAGCTCAATAAGGAACTGGGATGGGCGCCTTCGCTCCAGTTTGAAGAGGGCCTGGAAAAAACAGTGGACTGGTACCTGGAAAATGAAACCTGGCTCAATAATGTTACCAGCGGAAACTACCAGCAATACTATAACGAACAATATCAAAAAAGATAGTAGCACGGTAGTTGATTCAAAACTATCTGCTCATTACTTACAGCTATTACACATGCCTTTTCAACAAACAGGAATACCAGATCTGCTAATTTACGAACCCAAAGTTTTTGGAGATCATCGTGGATATTTTTTTGAAAGCTATAATGCCAATACTTTCAGCGCTGAAGGTATTGAGTACAAATTTGTGCAGGACAACCAGGCCCGCTCTACTTACGGAGTGCTTCGTGGCCTTCATTACCAGCTGGAACCTTATGCACAAACCAAACTGGTGAGGGTACTTGAAGGAAGTATTATTGATGCTGTTGTAGACATCCGTAAAGGATCCCCTACCTACGGCAAATCCTTTGCAATTGAGTTGAGCGCCAGCAATAAATTACAACTACTGGTACCCAAAGGATTCGCACATGGCTATGCGGTGATCAGTCAAACAGCAGAGGTAATGTACAAATGCGACAACTTCTACCATAAAGGCAGTGAAGGTGGAGTCATTTATAACGACCCCGCCCTTGGTATTGATTGGGGTATTAACCTGGATGATGCAATTGTTTCTGAAAAAGACCTGGTCCTTCCCACATTGGCAAACATTGAACATAATTTCATTTTTAACAGCTGATCATTTGCTATGAAGAATATTCTTGTTACCGGCGGAAATGGCCAACTAGGACAAGCCCTGCAAAAAATAGCAGGCGATTACCCGCAATTCAACCTGTTATATACCGATTACCAGGACCTGGATATCACCGATGCGGATGCCCTGGCAGCTTATTTTTCTGCGCAGCAGATCGATGCGTGCATTAACTGTGCAGCCTATACAGCAGTGGATAAAGCAGAGGAAGAAGAAGACAAGGCATTCCTCCTGAACTTCCAGGCGGTGCTGGGTTTGGCTGAAATATGCGCCCAACATAATGCCCAACTGGTACATATATCCACAGATTATGTGTTCAGCGGCAAACAGAATGTGCCTTATACAGAAAATGACGAAACAGATCCGGAAAGTATTTACGGCGCCTCTAAAGTACGTGGCGAAGCTGCTGCTACCGGTTATAACCCCAATACCATCATATTGCGGACATCCTGGCTTTACTCTGAATATGCAGTTAACTTCGTAAAAAGAATGCGACAGCTGATGCAGGAAAAACAGGAACTGAACGTTGTTTTCGATCAGGCGGGTACCCCTACCTATGCGGGAGATCTGGCAAAAGCCATCCTGGATATATTACAATACAAAACAGCCAACCCCGAAACTGCTGTTGGTGGTGTATATCACTACAGCAATGAAGGCGTTACCAGTTGGTTCGACTTTGCCGTAACTATCAAAGAAATGACTAACGCCACTACTGCTATATACCCTGTTACGTCCGATAAGTATAAAACGGCCGCCAAACGCCCGGCATACAGCGTATTGAATAAGGAAAAAATTAAAAGCACTTTTGGTCTCCATATCCCATACTGGAGAGATAGCCTGGCCAAATGCCTGAAAAATAGTTAAAGTAAAGGCCCGTTGTTCAAAACAACGGGCCTTTTACTTATTTCTTCAATGCGGTGATCATTGTTCCTCCCATATCTTTCCCATCTTTACTGGACGAGGTTTTCACCGGTCCGAAATCCGGCGCAAACCACTCTATTGCGCCCAACTTCATTGGAATCCCCTGTCCCATCATCTTCATCTGGAAATTAATATCATAAGCAATTTTGAAACAATCCCAACTACCAGCAGGGGTGGTTACCTTTTCTTTCCCCAGCACCTTGCGGTTGCTGATCACATAACTGATCCCTATTTCCATTCCGTTCATATTCCCGCTCATTTCAAAAGTACCGCCCGGCAACTCTTGTCCGGCGTGCATTCCGGAGGGATAATCGAGAAAAGACGCATTGGTTTTTCCTTCCATTTTCATGTCTTTCATCTGTGGCATGACCGGGACGCTCATTTTCATATCTATTGACACACCATTACCACTGCACTTGAAATGCCCGGTTCCGGAAGTTACCTGCTTATTGCTTTTATCGTAAAACGTATTGGTAAAATCAGACACTGTTCCACTCCCATCCCTGTGCACATTGGTAACTTTATAAATGGTTTTCCCACTGGCTGTTCCTTTTGCATCAAAAATGGTCATTTCAATTTCTGCATTATTAAGCAGATAATAGTATCCCTTGCAATCCTGCGCCAGTACAGGCACAGCAAAACACAGTACAGCAAAAAAAATAACAACTTTTTTCATAACATACTTAATTTGGGGTAAGAAAGAATTTTATCACATTCATCTCCGGCCGGTAGCTGGGTGCAAAAGACCGGCCTTCTTCATAAATTTACATAGATATTTGTTATACCAGCCAGGAATCCTTAAAATGGGCGAATCCTGCGAATTTTATGTAGGTTTGCAAAAATTATTATTAAAATCATGAATCTGATAGATGAACTGCGCTGGCGGGGTATGCTACAGGATATGATGCCTGGCACAGAAGAGCAATTGAAAAAGGAAATGACCAGTGCATATATTGGTTTTGATCCTACCGCAGAATCGTTGCACATCGGCAGTTTGGTACCCATCCTGTTACTGGTGCACCTGCAAAAGGCAGGACATAAGCCTCTGGCGTTGGTAGGCGGCGCTACCGGCATGGTAGGTGACCCTTCCTTTAAAGCGGAAGAAAGAAAAATGCTGGACCTGGATACCCTGCAAAAAAATGTGGCTGGTATTAAAGCCCAGCTGGAGCGCTTCCTCGACTTCGATGCTGCCAAACCAAACGCAGCGGAAATGGTGAATAACTTCGACTGGTTTCAACACATTTCCTTCCTCGATTTTATCCGCGATACCGGTAAACATATCACCGTTAACTATATGATGGCCAAAGATTCGGTTAAAAAAAGGATCGAAGGCGACAACGGGATGTCTTTCACTGAATTTACCTATCAACTGATTCAGGGCTACGATTTCTATCATTTATATACTGCCAAAAACTGTAAACTGCAAATGGGTGGCTCCGATCAGTGGGGCAATATTGTTACAGGCACAGAGCTGATCCGTCGTAAAGCACGTGGCGAGGCATTCGCATTTACCTGTCCGCTGATCAAAAAAGCAGACGGCACCAAGTTCGGTAAAACCGAACAGGGAACCGTATGGCTTGATCCTAAACGCACTTCCCCTTATGCGTTCTACCAGTTCTGGCTCAGAACAACCGATGTGGATGCAGAAAGCTATATCAAAATATTCACCTTCATGGAACAACCGGAAGTGGAAGCTTTGATAGAAGAACATAGAAAAGATCCGGGGCAACGACTGTTACAAAAACGTCTTGCTAAAGAAGTAACCGTATTTATTCACGGTGAAGAAAACTATAATTTCGCGGTAGAAGCAGCGTCTATACTGTACAATAAAAACACTGCCGAATTACTGGTATCTCTTTCCGAATCGGATCTGATCGATGTGATGGATGGTGTTCCGCAGTTTGAGGTACCAAGAACCGAACTGGAAACAGGTAAGGATATTGTAAGCCTGCTCGCCGAAACCGGTATTTTTCCCAGCAAAAGTGAAGCCCGTAAAACAGTACAGGGCGGTGGCGTAAGCGTGAACAAAATAAAAGTACCGGGTATTGATATGATCGTAAATACCTCTTCATTATTGAGAGATAAATACATTTTGCTGCAAAAAGGCAAAAGCTATTTCCTGGTAAAAGCGGTATAACGCTTGATCATAAAAAGGATAAGGGAAGATAAAAGCAATCATGTGCTTTATCTTCCCTTACCTTTTTATCATCATCATTCTGAGAAAAATAAACTTCACTTACAACCCATACTTCTTCTCATACTTCTCATACAACTGCTTCTGTTTATTATCCAGGTTTATTTCCCTTCCCTGGATAAATGCGTGTGTGATTACGCTCGACTTCATATCAAGGATATCGCCGGTGCTTACCGCAATATTTGCATCTTTACCGGTTTCAAGAGAGCCGGTTATTTTATCGGTTCCCAGTATTTTAGCGGCATTGAGCGTAACAGCCGATAATGCTTCTTCCTTTGTTAATCCATAAGTACTTGCAGTGCCGGCTTCAAAGCCCAGGTTACGTTGCTGCCAGAAGCCTTCATTACTCAAACAAAACAATACACCTGCTTTCTGCAGCTGTGCAGCCGTTTTGTAAGGCTGGTCCACATCATCATCCTGCATTACCGGCAAAGCATGTGGCTGCGACAGTACTACCGGGATATTATTTTGTTTCAGGATATCCGCAATAAGCCAGGAATCTGTTCCTCCCACAATCACCACATCGAGCTGAAACTCTTTGGCAAAATCTGTTGCTATCAGCATTTCTTTTACCAGGTCGCAGTGAATAAACAGTTTTTGCTCTCTCGTAAACAGCTTCCGCATCGATTCAAATTTCAGGTTGGTAGCGGTATGTTTGCCTTCCTGTTGGTACGCTTTGGCTTCACGGAAAAATGTTTTCACGGTTTCTATTTGTTCCAGTGCCGCTTTCAAACGGTCGGGTGACGCAGGGCCACGGCCGCCACCAACGGGCGATACACGAGGCATAAAAAAGTGCAGGGCATTATCTGTTTTATAAGCAGCATCTTCCCAGTTCCAGGCATCCAGCTGCACCACGGAAGAAACGCCGCTGATGATGCCTCCTTCCGGCGTTACCTGCGCCAGCAATATCCCGTTGGAACGCAGTGTGTTGATCACTTTGGAATCTGCATTATAGGCAATGAGGGAGCGTACGGAAGGATTTATTTCCCCTACTTCGCGTGCATCGATAGTGGCGCGCACACTCTCAAACTCTACCAGGCCCAGGTTGGATTCCGGCGCAATGATACCCGGATATACATGCTGCCCTTTCATATCCAGTATGGTGGCATCTCCACCGGCAGCGGGAATGCTGGCGCCTACTGCAGTAATTTTCCCGTTGCTGAAAGCAATGGAACCATGTTCAATCACCTGTCCGTTACCTACATGAATAGTAGCATTGGTGAGGTATATGGGCTTGTTTTGCGGACCCGCCGGAGATATTGTTTCCTGTGCCCGGGCAGCATGCGCTCCCAGTACCAGGCTTAATAAAATCAATTGTTTTTTCATCGCTTGTTGCATTTAGCGGTGCTTAAAAAAGTTTAAAACGGATCAGTTACCGATAGCCTGCTGATGTCCTCCCTGCAGATCCTCACAGTGATATATTTCTTCCGCTGCCAGTTCGGCCTTCCGGGTAGGGGTACCTTTTTTTTTCTCCCCAAGCAGCAGTTGGGTAAGCCGGTTACGCTCCGTTGCAATTCGTTTACGCAGTTGCAGGTCGGTATCCCGGTCAAACTCCACGATGCCATCCACAATGGTCTTTTCAGCTTTGGCATAAATGCTCAGCGGATTATCACTCCATAATACCACGTCGGCATCTTTACCTACTTTGATGCTGCCCATATGATTGTCCACATGCAGTAGTTTAGCGGGATTGATAGTGATCAGCTTAATGGCATCTTCTTCTTTCATGCCACCATATTTAATGCTCTTGGCGGCTTCCTGGTTGAGGCGCCGCGCCATTTCCGCATCATCGGAGTTGATGGCAGTGAGCACGCCCACTCCCTGCATGATGGCGGCATTGTAGGGAATAGCATCCTGTACTTCCATTTTATAAGCCCACCAGTCGGCAAAAGTACCCGCCCCGGCGCCATGCGCTTTCATTTTATCGGCTACTTTATATCCTTCGAGAATATGTGTGAAAGTATTCACTTTAAAATGGAAGCTGTCTGCCACATGCATGAGCATGTTGATCTCACTTTGTACATAAGAGTGACAGGTAATAAAACGTTTCTGGTGCAATATCTCCACCAGGGCGTCCAGTTCCAGGTCGCGGCGCTTGCCGGGGCCCTGTTTTTCATAATCAACTGCACGGGTAAACGCATCAATATAAACCTGTTCTACTCCCATCCTTGTTTGCGGGAAGCGCACGGTATTACGTTCACCCCAGTTGGATTGCTTCACATTTTCACCCAATGCAAATTTGATGAAGGGATCCCAGTTGGTTACTTTCAGGGCTTCTGCATCCTGTCCCCAGCGGAGCTTGATCAGCTGCGACTGCCCACCGATGGCGTTGGCGCTGCCGTGCAGTAAATGAGAGGCCGTTACCCCTCCGCTCAGCTGACGGTAAATATTGATATCATCCGGATTTAACACATCGGCGATCCGCACCTCCGCGGTAACTGATTGCGATGATTCGTTCACTCCCCTGCTGAGCGCAATATGCGAATGTTCATCAATGATGCCTGCGCTCAGGTGTTTCCCGGTACCGTCTATCACACGGGCATTACCTGCTGCAAGGTTTTTACCCACTTGTGCAATTTTACCATTGCGGATTAAAACGTCTGTATTTTCCAGTATTCCTTCTTTTTCGCTGGTCCATACGGTGGTGTTTTTGATCAGCAGGTCCTGTGGAGATGGGAGTTTTTCCCAGCCATAACCATTGAACGGGTAATACACCGGGCCGATAGCCAGGGGTGTTTCCTTCTTTACTGAATCCGGTTTCGCGGGGGCGGCCTTTACAAATACAGCCGTCCATTTTACAGGATTGCCGCTGGTATCTGCACCGGTGCCTGTCCAGGTATTATCGCCAATGATACCGCTGAGGCGCACATTGCTTTTACTGTTTTTGGCCAGCGAGAGCGACAGCGTTACCAGTTTTCCGTTTACATCAATGCGTCCCGGCAGGGTATCTTTCTGCAAAACAGACAGTAAAGGCGCGGTGGCAGTGCCTCTCACTTCTACGGAATAGCTGCCGCCGGGAGTGAGGTTCACGGTATAGATACCACGGATATCATCCCATCCGTCGGCTTTAATGGTGTAGCGGTTGCCTTGTACCCAGTTCTGGTAAAGGATGGTTTTTTCGTTAAAAACGGGGCCGGAAGTAATGAGGAAGTTAGCCAGCTTACCAGGTTCCAGGCTGCCAACTTTATCGTAAGCTTTTATGAGGGTAGCCGGCGTTTTGGTTAATGCCTCCAGCGCTTTTTGTTCGCTGAGGCCATAACTGATGGCTTTCCGCACATTGGCCAGGAATTGTTTTACATCTTTCAGATCGGCGGCAGTTAAACAAAAGGGGATACCTGCTTTTTCAAATGCGGCAGGCTCCGTAGGCGCCATTTCCCAGTGTTTCATATCCGCCAGCGAAACGTAGCGGGCATCTGCGGGATCCTCCATATCAATAGCGCCCGGGAAATTAAGCGGCAATGCAAAAGCGGCTTTGGTGGCAACCATCTCGTTGATGCGCTGGTATTCATTACCACTGCCCCTGATGATATACTGCACCCCGAACTCGTCACCTATTTTATCTGCGCGAAGCGCATCCCATTTATCGGTCACTTCAAACAACTGGGGCAATTGCTGGCTGGCATTCCACGCCTCCAGGCTAAGGTTCACTCCTTCTTTGGCAGGCCGGGTCTTATACCACTGAGCATCCAGGAAAGTTTGCCGCAGCAGGGCAATACAGCCCATGAGGGAGTTGGGATAATTCTGGGTAGAACTGCCTTTATCAAAGGAATAGGCCGCCGCAGCTTTCTCCAGTATAACGGCTTTATTTTCTTTTGTATCTGCCAGGGTTACCAGCGCTGCCGTGCCACGGGCAATACCGTCCGGCTGCTGGGTAAGCACGGCGCCAAAGCCTGCTTCCCGTAGGGGCGCTGCCTTTCCATCATCTGCCGAAAAAAGATCCACGGCATTTACTTCGCTTCTGATAGCCTGGTTCCAGCCATATGCACCTTTGGTGTTAGAAAGGAACTGGGGGGCGGCATTCCATGCGGAGCCTCCTCTTTTGGGTGCTGATAAACCATAATTACTAAAAATATCCACGAAAGAAGGGTAAATGTATTTCCCCTTACAATCCACTATCACCGCATCTTTCGGGATAACGGCCGAAGCGCCCGCCGATACTATTTTCCCGTCGCGGATCACCAGCGTGGCATTACTGAGGGTAGTTTGCGGATCCTTTACAAGGGTGGCGTGCGTAAAAGCAAAGCAACCTTCGCGGGGATCGGCGATCCCGTTTACCGGGAAGGTTTCCTGGGCGCTGGCTACAGTCCCGGTTGCCAACAGCGCCAGTAACAGCAGTTTACCGCGGCGCCGTTTCATAGCATAGGTAATACGCCGTAACAGCGGCGCTGCTCCGGGTTTCTCAAAAGCTTTTTTCATGTAAATCTTTTATTTTTTCGGTTCAGATTCAGTTGATTCGCTAAATGTAATAAATCATTAAGGTGGGATTAAATAAAACGGCATATTTTTTATGAGTGGTAGGTGTATTTTGGATTCACACGAAAAAGGGATAATTTGAAAAGGGTTTACAGCTTAAGTTTGTTTAAATTCGTATAATACTTGCTGACTATGAAGTTTATTTCTGTTTATACATGGATGCTGCTATCGGTTTTCTTTGCAGCAACTACCTTTACCGCCAATGCCCAGGTAAAGGATACTTCCGGTACAAGAGGCCGCTGGACGGCAGAAGGAAGAGCCGATAAAATTACGGACAAGATTTCCCACAAGGTAAATCTGAACAAAGACCAGGAAAAAAAGATCCTCGTGATCAACCAGGATATTGTGCGCCGGATGGATGCGGTAAAAAACAATCCTTCCCTCTCCAAAAAGGAACGTATGACGCAGTTTAAAGCCCTGGATTCAGAACGCAGCCAGCGCTTTAAAACTGTTTTTACGCCTGCACAGTATAAGAAATGGAACGACTGGGAGATGAATAAAAAGGAACAACTGGAACAAAAAATGGAAAAAAAACGGCAAAAGAAGGAAGCCAAAGATTCCACCCAGCAACAATAAATTGCTTAACTTGAAAAATATTGGCAGTGAGTGATCTCACTGCTTTTTTTATGCCTGTAAACATGATCAACACTACTGCCGATATAAAAGATATTTTCCTGCAGGGCGTTGCAGCCGTGCATCCGCAACAGCTCATCAGGAAAAATGTGCAGGTAATGCCTGCTACCCGGGTTATTAATATTTCGGGAGATAGCTACGCCATCCCGGAGCATGCGGATGTTTGGATCATGGGTGCGGGCAAAGCTGCTGCCGCAATGGCACAGGAGCTGGAAAACATCCTGGCAGGGCATTTCCCTTTACAGGGAATGGTGGTTACAAAGTACGGACATGCGTTACCGTTACAGCAGGTGGAACTGATGGAAGCGGGTCATCCTGTACCTGACGAACAAAGTGTAGCCGCTTCCGTTAAACTGCTGGAGATGGCGGCAAGAATACAGCCCAACGACCTGGTCATCTTTTTACTTTCCGGCGGCGCCTCCGCACTGCTCGCGGATGTACCGGCACACAGCAGCTTAGCGGAAGTACAGCAGCTGTTTGAAATGCTGCTGAAAAGCGGCGCCGATATCCGCGAAATGAATACGGTACGAAAGCATCTTTCGGGCATCAAAGGCGGGCAACTGGCCAAAAGCATATACCCGGCAACGTTATGTACGCTTGTGCTCAGCGATGTAGTAGGCGATGACCTCAGCGTAATAGGCTCAGGGCCTACAGTGGCCGACCCGTCTACATTTACCGACACTATGGAGGTGCTCCGCAAATATCATCTCCCTGAAAAAATATCCGCGCGGCTGCTTCAACACATCGAAAACGGCGCGGCCGGCAATATCCCCGAAACACCCAAGCCGGGCGATACCTCCCTGCTGCATACACATAATTATCTTACCGGCACCAACCGCACCGCATTGGAAGCTGCAGCGGAAAAGGCCCGGGAATTGGGCTATCATCCTGTGTTGCTTTCTGACAGGGTTACAGGAGATGCACATGCTGTAGCTGCTGATCTGGTTCAAACCGCGCTCGGGTATACCGGGCCTTTGCCGGCTTGTTTACTGGCAGGTGGAGAAACAACAGTAGAAGTGACCGGGAATGGCCTTGGTGGCCGGAATCAGCAGCTGGCACTGGCAGCAGGCATCGCCCTTGAAGGTTACCCTTCCCTTACTTTTTTAAGCGGAGGCACAGACGGCAGCGATGGTCCCACCAATGCTGCAGGCGCTATCGTAGATGCGTCAACGATAGAAAATGCAAAGAAAATGCAGCTCGACCCAAATAGTTTCCTGCAACGGAATGATGCCTGGCATTTCTTCTCAAAAGCAGGCGGACTAATGATTACAGGCCCCACTCAAACGAATGTGATGGATCTGATGATCATGCTTATTACTGCCGGCGACCTTAAAATTTGAAATCAAAGTTTGTATATGTGTGGATAGATTATATTTTTGAGGTTTGGAACTAGAAATTCTGGATTTACTAAACGTATTTGCATTATGCTGAGAATGGAACAGACATGGCGGTGGTACGGGCCCAATGATCCGGTTAGCTTGTCTGATATTAAACAGGCAGGAGCTACCGGTATTGTAACCGCATTGCACCATGTGCCTAATGGAGTGGTATGGACGAAGGAGGAGATACAAAAGCGGAAAGCCATCATAGAAGCAGCCGGGCTTACCTGGTCGGTTGTAGAGAGCGTGCCGGTACACGAAGATATTAAAACGCAAAGCGGCCGTTTTAAGGATTATATCCACAACTACCAGCAATCTTTGCGGAACCTGGCCGCATGCGGTATACGCACAGTTACCTACAATTTCATGCCGGTATTGGACTGGACCCGCACCGATTTATCATATACTGTAGAAGACGGCTCCAAAGCGCTGCGCTTTGAAAAAGCCGCGTTCATGGCGTTCGACCTTTTCATGTTGCAAAGACCTGAAGCAGAAAAAGATTATAGTGAAGAAGAGATTGCCCGTGCGAAGGAACACTTCGACAGCATGACAGAAGCAGATAAAGAACTTTTACAGCGAAATATCATTGCGGGATTACCGGGATCTGAAGAAAGCTTTACGCTGCAACAGTTCCAGACAGCATTGGATAAATACAAAGGCATTGACGCCACACAACTGAAACTGCACCTCTTCTATTTCCTGCAGCAAATAGCGCCGGTAGCGGAAGAAGTGGGCGTTAAACTGGCCATCCACCCTGATGATCCGCCATTCCCGATCTTTGGCTTACCCCGTGTGGTAAGCACTGAACAG
The DNA here is from genome assembly GCA_039593235.1 of Chitinophaga sp. Classification (GTDB taxonomy): domain Bacteria; phylum Bacteroidota; class Bacteroidia; order Chitinophagales; family Chitinophagaceae; genus Chitinophaga. The sequence goes on from JBCNPS010000084.1 coordinate 15,456, forward strand.
GATGCCCGCGAACTGCTGATTGCCGCTCCATATGCCGCCAATGGCCTGTGCTTCTGTACCGGCTCCTACGGTGTAAGGGCGGACAATGACCTTCCCGGTATGATAGAACGCCTGGGAGATCATATCCATTTCATCCACTTACGCAGCACACAACGCGATGCGCTGGGCAACTTCCATGAAGCCAACCACCTGGAAGGCGACGTGGATATGTTTGCCGTAGTAAAAAATATCCTGCTCACCATGAAACGCCGCAATGTTTCCATTCCAATGCGCCCTGATCATGGACACCAGATGCTGGATGACCTGCACAAAAAAACCAACCCGGGATACAGCGCTATCGGCCGTTTACGCGGACTGGCGGAACTGCGTGGACTGGAAATGGGCATCGCGGGGGCTTTGGGCTCTGATTGACTGACATCTACCAGCATCAGGTCCGCACAAAGAGTAAAGGTGGGGATAAGCAATACCATCGTGGGACTGAGATGCTACACCAGGGCAGAAAGCGTATTTGAAACTATACCGTAATGGCTGATTACGCGTACAAATAACACTACCCAGATAATATATTAGGGGCTGACTAAAAAGTAAAATGAAGACGCTGAGAATCGCGTAAACGCGGTTTTGTCTCCATCACCTACCCGAGAGCGGGTGCCCTTTTTAGTCAGCCCACTGTTTTTAAAAGGATACCCACAAATTTTAAAACGCCGCACGAAAAATCATTGCTTTTTTGTAGCATTGCATCAGGACAAGATTTTATCAACTGTACACTTTTACCAAACCTACAATATGATGAGCGCAACTATAGATGCGAGATATGAGGCATGCCTGGCCAAAAGACCGGATAGCCTTGCCCGCCTGATCAATTTGTTCAAAAAAGATATAGACCTGCGTATTACACAAAAGCTACAGGAACGCGGATACAAAAATTTTAAACTGGGCGATATGGTACTCCTGGTACATATCGACGCGCAGGGTACTATTAACAACGACCTGGCCAGGAAAGCGCGGATCAGCAAACAAGCCATGAGCAAAGTGGTAAAAAACCTGGAAGCGGATAATTACATAGGCACACGCAAACACGATACCGACAACCGCGCCAGCATTATCTTCCTCACGGAAAAAGGAAAAGAGTTTATGATCAATGCCTACGAAGCGGTTGACGAAGTACAGGATCTCTATGCCAGTATTATCGGCGAAGAAACCTTTACACAACTGAAAACGATCCTTAAACAACTAACAGCTGGTTTAAATCTCAGCTGATCCATCTTTATTTCAACGTTATGTAGTACCGGTTACCACTGTCTTTTACCAAAGGGACCTTAAGCGTCCTTTGCAGCAATGCCAGCGTTTCTTCAGCGGATCTGTTTTCAAAGTCGGCAGTCAGGCTGCGTTTATACAAACCGGCTGCGGAAGGTGGCACCTGTATGTCAAGCTGATAGTAACTGTTCAGGGCGTCGATCACTTCTTCCAGCGGCATATTTTGGAATGCGAGCCGGCCTGTTTTCCAGGCCAGCAGCGACTGGCTTTTTACTGTTTTGAACTGCAGGGGCTGATGCTGTTCCCGCTTTGCCAGCATATTGGCGGTAAGGTATACTTTTTTGCCATCGTTCTGCAGCAGTGTTACTTTTCCCTTTATCACCAGTATTTTGAAGATGGCATTGGTTTTATGCACCGTAAATACAGCATTGAGCGTATACAGATCAGTGTGCTCATCCAGTTGCATCCGCAAACGAACCGGCAACGCCACTTCAAACCAGGTATTACCACCCTGCATATATAATTCGGGGTTTGCAGTGAACCCGGCCGGGTAACGAAGCGTAGCGCCTCTGTCCGTAATCACAGTACAACCCGGCGCCGGCAGCAGCGTATCAACATGGCCGGTATTGTTAACATAATGGATTTGCTTCGCCGGGGCCTGCCGGTAAAAATAAAGCAGTA
>JBCNPS010000085.1:0-17125 GCA_039593235.1 Chitinophaga sp.
CTGATGGCCATCAACTATTCCCTGCGGCGTTATATTACCGCATCTATCGACCTGGAGCAACGATGCAGCACCTTACAGTTTGATCTTAACCTGCGCTTCCCCGTTAAAGTAAAAATACCGGGAAAAACTACCGCTGAATTTGTAACAAGGGGCGAATGGTACATTACCGCCGATCTTGGCATTGCATGGGCCTTTACCGCCCCGCATACTATTATCAGGCCCTATGTAGGCGCAAATTTCAACTTCTTCCCTATTAACAGGCAGGCAAATTATTCTTTCTTCAAATCCCTGTTCCATCGCGGTAACGGGAATCTGATGAAAAGTATGTCTGGCGTTATCGGCGTTACCGTGGTTCCTTTCTCGGCTAACGAACAGTATGAAGATCTTTTTAATAACCTGAGCCTTATTACCGCGTTGGGGATCAGGCTTACAGATGGCGTGAGGTTATCCGGCGGCGTTATGTGGGCATATAAAAAAGACGTCAACCCACTAAAAACAGACAAAACACTGGCTACCATCCCTTATGTAGGGCTATCGCTGGACCTTGACCTGAAAAAATGGGTACAGAATATTACCGGGAAAATAACAGGTTTTAATTGATCCTTCTACTCAAAATATTTTACATATGCCTATTATAGAATTTGAATTATTGAATGGTGCAAATGGTAATCTTCCTGTATGTTCAGGAACTCCACTGACCTTAAATTACTTTTGCCAGCTAAGTAATGAAAATACCCCTTTGTCACTCACGTTAAGTTACTCCAGCACCAATAATAGCGTTACCGTTACCCGCAGTAACCCTAATACCATCCGGTTGGTTGGTAACAATAATAATTTTAGCGACACCATTGTATTAAGGGTGGCCAATCAACAGCAAACCACGATCCTCATTACCGCTTCCATAACGGGAAGTAGTATGCAGGATAGCTTATCGGCAGTTGTGAGCGTGTGCGAGGAAGCCCTCGTGCTACCTCACCTGAAAGTTTCGGATACGCTTTTGAAATCCGGTTTCGCGCTGCATAACGATACCCGCAAACCGGCAGCCGGCAGTGCTATCAGACAAATTATCCGCAAAGCCCAACTCAAAAAACAACACCAATGATCAAATACATATACCTGTTATTACTCTGCTGCTTTATTATGAACGCCTGCCAGGACAAAACAGAAGTACAGCCAGATGATATCATGACGCTTTCCCTCGTTAAAGACAGTATTATGGCAGATAATACCAGTAACGCAGAGATACAGGCGCAGGTAAATATGTCGGCCTCCGCTGCTACGCGTAATATCAAATTTGAAACAAATGCCGGTACTTTTTCCAACAATACCGCGCAGTATACCACTACCGTTTCGCTGGACGGGAAAATAAATGCTTACCTTAAAAACGACAAAGCAGGAACCGCCACCGTGAAAGTAACGGTAAATGATCTCTACTCCAGGGAGATACCCGTGCATTTTGTTTCCCGTACTTCTCCGGACAGTATCATTACACTGGAAGCCGTAAAAAATAACCAACCGGCCGACAACTACACCTATGCCGCCGTTGTTGTGAGATCGAAAGACCCTGGTATCATTAATACCTCCAGGGAAGTTACTTTCACTACAGACAAAGGACTTTTCTCCAACGATGAAAAGAGCTATACCACTACCACCGCTATAGATGGTACGGCTACTGCCTACATAAAATGCTCCCAACCCGACCTGGTGATTATAAAAGCGACCATTGCGACTGCCTTCAGCAGGGAAACACAGCTGCGCTTTGTTCCCGCGCTCCCTGATTATATAAATGTAGAAATACCGGGTAACCTGAAAAATGCATTAGATGCCAATACCACTGTAACTGCATTGCTAACGCGTACATACGGTACTGCTTCCGCCGGGCAACGGGTAACATTCACAGCGCAAAAGCCCTCCGGGGAGACTATTGGGACTTTTCTCAATGAGAAAGTATCGAACAGCAGCGGCGAGGCAACGGCGAATTTCTGGGTGCAGGATACCAGTTATGCCGGTATGGTGGTAATAAAAGCAACGGTGGCGGATGGTACAAATGTTATTACGGGTAAGAACCAGGTGCTTGTTACAAAGTAAGATATTTCAACCCCGGAGGCTGTATCATGATTATTTAGTAAATTTAATAACCTGACTACTAATCAGGTCCTTGGCAAGTTTTTGCATTGAGGCGCATCTCTCAAAATAAAACTATATGACAATAGAACATCTATCTACTATCGAATCCGGAATGGAAGTAAATGTATGGGATTTAGTAGCGCAAGTGATTGAATCAAGAAGAGATCCCCGGGATGTAATACGTGAGTATCTGAGTAACGCCTGCGCCGTGGAAATTGAAGCTAAGAATATACGTATAGTATACTATAATGATCCCAATTATGGTCCTTCGCTGGTTTTATCGGATGATGGTATTGGTATGAATTATACTGGGGATACAACACAGCCTGGTAGACTGGATAGATTTATGGCGGTTGCTTATGGAGGTCACGCCGGTTTAAAAAGTGATGAGTTCGGACACAAAGGTTTAGGCTCAAAACTGGCGGCAAATTGTCGCCGTCTTGAGATAAAGACAACAATAAAAGACACGTCCGATAGTTACTTTGTTTTTGTAGATGAACCAATAAAAACACTAAGAGAAGGCAATCGACCAATATATAAAATTATTCCAGGAGCGGGTTTACCCTCAAATGGCACAGAGATAAAAATTTTAGGCTATGAGTATGGAGAAAGTTCTTCTTCTTTTCAAATAGATAAATTGGAGCTTTACTTATATTTTAATACCATTTTAGGATATACCCGCAATAGGAATCTGCCAAATTTTACTTTAAAAGTTGAAACAGAGGAAAGGACAGAAGATCCAGGATTTTGTTTTCTTAAAATGCCCTCCCATCCAAACTGGAAAAGTTATGTTTTGGACGAGCCAATAATTAAAAAAAGAGGCGATGGGAACACAGCTGTAACAGTAACCCTGAAAGGCGGATACACCCTTGAAACAGCTAATACCGAAATCACAAACGGATTTACACTTAAAACTGGCACTCACGGGCTATTTCTTTCAATAAAAGGCATCCCTTATGTCCAACTGGACTTTAATGAATTTAGAGGCAATTTTAGCAAACTGCAATATAAGTTTGTTCGTTTCGTAGTAGAGTGTGATGAGCTATTCTCCAATATGGATTTTGCACGAAACACGTACTTAGAAAATCAACAAACTACAAATTTTGAAAAAGCATTACGGGAATGCTTTAACGAGTTGGCTGAGAAACAGGAATATAGAAATTTCCTAAAACAAGCCGAAGAAGAAAATCAGAAAAATAAACGTATCAATATTGATAAAAGGAAAGAAGAACTTGAAAAGCCTGATCAACAGTTTGTTTATGTAAAAAGCACTAATCAGCTCCTTCATCGACTTCCTAAAAACGAGCATGATACACTCGCTTTAATGTGGAAATTAGAGGCTTTAAAATTGCTGCCCTTTGATTTATTCACAAGCCTTGAACATACCAACCTGGAAGGAATTGATGTTATTGCTAATTATCGTGAAACGCCCGATGCACATACAAATAAGTACTGTCCAATCGAGGTAGAATACATCTTCGAGAATTTCTACAGCCATGGACACAATGTTAATCAGGTAATGACTGTAATTTGCTGGGATGTTGATGATGAGTCCAGGTATAAAAAAGTTGAAGGAAAGCCCTATAAATTAATTGCGACAATCAATGAAAAAGACATTCCTATTTATAGACTATCTACAATAGATCATATTGAACTGAGAGACAATGCCGGTAGAAAAAGTTAGTAATTTAGCTGGGCCGCCAAGCGAGTATCACATTATAACGAAAGACAATGCCTTTCATTATAATGTGATATGTGCTACTCCTCCACCTTCCATTCATCCCGCCACCTCACCGCCGGCACTCCACCCTCATCAAACACCAGTGGCAACCACACATACCTCGAAGCCTCCAGGTTCTTCTTATTCCATCTGTCCGCCATAAAAATGTAGCAATTCTTCCGGCCCTGCACTTGCAGCACATAGGTCGGTTGCGCATGGTAAGTATTGCCGGCATCAGCGCCCTTGCAGGGATTGCCATGTTCCGTCCATGTGCCCATAACGCTGTCTGCCACCACATAAGCAGCTGCATTGGGCGCCCAGCCGGTACAACCGGAGGTGAACAGGTACAAACGATTGTTGTACCTGCATACGGCCGGCGCTTCCCTGGAACGCTTTATCAGTATACGGTGATCATTCCGTGTATGCGATAAATAATCGTCGGTCAGTTCACAAACATGCATGGTCTGGTTTTCTTCTGATGAATAGAAATGATAGGCCCTGCCATCATCGTCCTGGAAAATAGTCATGTCGCGCGCCATATTCCCGTTAGGCCTTACGCTGCCTATATACCGGAAAGGTCCTTCGGGATGGTCGCTCACCGCTACGCCGGAACGGGCGTAGCGGTAGTCGGGTGAGTCAATATGCATCCACATCACAAACTTTCCTGTTTTTTTATTGTAGATCACCTTCGGTCTTTCTATGACCTTACTGGTATGAAGATCGGATGTGCTGTCGGTTGTTTCGGCGGGCAAAGCCACGCCGTTATAAGTCCAGTTAAGCAAGTCCTTTGAACTATAGCAGGATACGCCGCCGGCATTCACCCGGTAATTTTCCCAGGTGGAACCGGGCACCCGCCAGGTAGGGCCCTGCTTGATCTCCCCGTACCAGTAATAGGTGTTGTTATAGAACAGGATGCCGCCGCCGTGTGCATTTACCGGGTTACCGGCTGTATCGCGCCATACGGCGCCCGGAACAATTTGTTGTGTAAAGCCGGTCACACATACCATCAATAGCCAAAACGTTGAAAATATTCTTTGCATGATATCACAAATTTGGGTTCAGCTGCTTATCACCAATGGGGATAGGCGCCCAGTAAAAAGTATGGGTGGCATCGTTCGGCACATTCTTCAGCGCTTCTTCAGATGCGTCCCTGTTGGAATTGGCCTTGCCTACGGTTTCTGTACGGATAAGGTCATACCAGCGACCGGCAGGTTCTGCACCGGCAAACTCCCATCCTCTTTCTGCAATCACAGAATCACGGAAAGCGGTTTGCGATAACCCTGCTGTTAAGTTAGTAAGCCCTGCCCTGTTCCTTACGCGGTTAATGGCATTGTAGGCACTTGCGTCAGGAGAGGCGGCCATTGCCTGCGCTTCGGCGTAGGTGAGCAATACTTCTGCATAGCGGATCACGGGTACGGTATGACTTCCTATCCAGTTATTATTCACATGATTCACCGGGTTAAAAGCGTCGTCGTCGCGGAACTTGAAAAAGTACGGATGTTTATGCTGGGTTTTGGTCCAGTCAACGGCGTTATTGGGATCGTTGTTCAGGAAGTAAACAGACTGGTAAGTAGCGTCTTTCCTGGGGCCGGGCGGAAATTTCTTATAGAAGTTTATTTCCCCGTAACCATCGCCCCATCCACCTTCATCGTCTGGTGCATAAGCGTTGGGCGTAAGCATATTATAGTTCTCCCATGCCCAACCGGAAACGTTCACATTGTAGTAACAGCCGAATACGGTTTCATGGTTAAACTTCCCGCTTTTCTTCCACAGGTCTGCATAGTTGGTGGTAAGGTCATATCCCCAGGTGGTTTTGTTGTCTATCACCTCCTTTGCCTTGGCGGCTGCCAGCGCATATTTATCGGTTTGTTTCAGGGGCCAGCCGGCCATGGTCAGGTACACATTTGCCAGTAAGGCTTTTGCGGAACCGCTGGTAGGCGGTATATCCACGCCGCTTTGTTTTTTGGTACCATCCCAGGCATCGGGCAACATGGTTTCCGCCTTTTGAAGATCGGCTACAATGAGGGCATAAATATCCGCAGGACTTGCTTTGGTCCGGTTATAATCCACGTTATTGTCAGTGATCAGCGGTACTTCTCCCCAGGTGCGTGTCAGGAAAAAATAGCTGAGCGCACGGAAAAAGTAAGCCTGCCCTGCGGCGTGGTTCCTGTCGTCTTCTGAGGCTGCCGTGGCCTTTTGGTAATTAAGGATCAGCGCATTGCTGGATTTAATGGTAGAATAAAAATAAGTCCACCAGTTGGTCATGCGGTCGTTGGAAGAAGTAGCCTGGTAGGTATCAAAATCAGAATAGGAAATTTTATTACCGGCGCGGGCCACGGTCATATCATCGCCGCCCCAGAGGGTGGAGAAACCGGCCGATTGGTTAAACGCGCCGTTTACCTGTGTGTACAGGGCAATGGCCGCCATATTCAGGTCATCCGCCGTTTTATAAAAATTATCCGGTGTGAGATTACTTTTCGGATCTTCCTTTAAAAAATCCTTGCTGCAGGAAGTGATCAGCGTAAGCAGCAAAGGAGCAATTATATATAGTTTCATATGATCAGCGTTTATACGTAATTGTTATAAAGAAATATTTACACCAAACGTAATGGTACGCGGCGATGGATAAGCGCCGAGGTCAATACCGGCATCAGCATCGCTGGTGGCGGAAGTAGAAGTGGCCTCCGGGTCATATCCTTTATAGTTGGTAATGGTGTACAGGTTCTGCGCACTCAGCGTAAAGCGGACATCGGCAAAGCGGGTGGTCTTTTTTTGCAGGGTGTAGGAAACACTGATATTCTTCAGCCGCACATAACTGCCATCCTGCAGGTATTGGGTGGACTCCACATAACTGCGACCTGTTTTACTGGCCGGATCCGCCCAGCTGGAGCCGGTATTTTTGGAGCTCCAGTAATCAGCGGATGCCGCCAGCGTAGGATATTTCACATCGCTGGTAGGCGCTGCTATGCCGGCATAGGTAGCGTTAAAGATCTTATTCCCGTGCGATGCCTGCACAAAAACATTCAGCTCAAATTGCTTATAGCGGAAATTATTATTGAAGCCCCACTGGAATTTTGGAATGGCGCTACCTGCAATCACCCGGTCTTCGTAACCGATGGATTTATTGCCGCTCACGTCTGTATAGTGGTTGTCGCCGGCCTTAGCTCCCATCGCATTATCGTCGCTGCCATACACGCCCTGCCATGGAATCAGGTAAAACGCGCCCAGCGGCTGCCCCGTTTTCACTACCTGTATATTGGTGTTGATAAGCCCGCCCCCAATCACCGGCCGGTATAAAATAGAATCCTTACCCAGGCTTTCTACCCTGTTCCGGTAGGTAGATGCGTTGATGGTGGCCGTCCACGAGAAATTATGCGTTTGCAACACGGCAACATCTGCAAAAACCTCGAAGCCTTTATTATTCACCACACCTACGTTCTTATACATAGTGCCACCGCCGTCGTAACCGGCAATAGGCACCTGCAGCAACAGGTCCTGCGTGCGTTTGTTATAATAATCTGCTGTGATGTTAAGCCGTCCGCCCAGCAATCCTATGTCCAGGCCGATGTCGGTTTGTTTGGTGGTTTCCCATTTAAGATCCGGGTTGCTGGGACTTCCCAGCATGTAGCCCTGGTACAGCGTTGTAGTGCCATAAGAATATTGTATGCCGGAAAGGAGGCCAAGACTGCTGTATGGATTAATAGACTGGTTACCCGTAATACCCCAGCTGCCACGCAGCTTCAGGTTGGAGAAAATACCCAGGTCTTTGATGAATTGTTCTTCCGACATGCGCCAGCCAACGCCTATGGAAGGAAAGTATCCCCACTTGTTGGCGGTGGACTGGAACTTGGACGAACCATCTGCACGGTAGGTGGCCGTGATCAGGTATTTATCATTGAAGGTGTAGGAAGCCCTGCCCACGTATGAAAGCAGCGCCCAGTTGGTATAAGCCGATGAAATGCCCTGCGAGGTATTCAGACCCAGGTTGTAGTAACCGTTGGAAGTAGAGGTAAGCCCCGAGCCGGAGGCCGCAAAAGTGTTGTATTTGTTGGAGGTTTCTTCCACAATACCCATTACGGTGAGGTCATGCTTTTCATTGAATTGCTTATGGAAAGTGAGCGAGTTACTGTTCTGGAAAGTATAGCTTTCCAGGGAGCTCTGCCCGGAACCGGGATTACCCGGACTTATCCAGTCGTTGTTCAGGTAGGCGCTGCGCGAAATATTCGCATCCAGGCCCAAGTTGATGTTCAGCGTAAGCCAATCCGTAATACTGTATTTGAGGCGGCCATTGACCACAGCGGAATTAGCCGAGTTATCGCTGTTCCTTTCCTTGATGGTCATATAAGGGTTGGACCAGATAGGCGAAATAGCAAAACGGTTGTACACCGAACCGGAATCGTACACCGGTTCTGTAGGCGCCCAGGCCAGTGCAGCGGTTACAGGATTACCCTTGCCGCCAATATCGCCATTGTTATGCGAGTTGGTATGCCCCGCAAAGATGCCCAGTCCTATGCTTACCTTGTTGCTTAGTTTGCTGTCGAGATTGGCACGCAGCGCAAACTTCTCCTGGCCGGTATTCTGCAGCAGGCCGGATTGGTTCACATAATAACCGGAAATATAGTAGCGCGATTTCTCCGTTCCTCCTGAAATAGAAAGCTGGTGATTTTGTGTAACACCGGTATGGAAAATCAGGTCCTGCCAGTCCGTAGTTTTGCCGGCATAGGAAGCCGGGTTGGGGAACACCGCCGATCCTGCAATGTGATTGGCCTGTTCCGCATAGCCCACGGCATCGAGCAGTTGGTACTTTTTCATGGGTTTGTTGCTGCTCAGGAAGCCATTGTACTCAATATGCATGGCGCCCGACTGCCCGCTTTTGGTAGTAATGATGATCACCCCGTTAGCGCCCCTGGAACCATAAATAGCGGTAGCGGAAGCATCTTTCAGCACCTCCATGGAAGCAATATCGTTTACGTTAATGTCCTGGATCCCGATGCTGCTCAGCGCCACCCCGTCTATCACATACAATGGGTCGTTACTGGCATTAATGGAATTAGCGCCCCTGATGCGGATCTTTACCGCGCCGCCCGGTGCACCGGAACTGTTGGCCACGGAAACCCCGGCTACCCTGCCCTGGAGTGCGGAGGAAGCGTTCAACACCGGCTGGTCTTTATATGCAGCGGCATTAATGGAAGAAATGGCGCCGGTCAGATCTTTCCGCCGTTGGGTACCATACCCCACCACCACTACTTCCCCCAGTCCCTGGGTAGCGGATTCCAGTTGTACATTTATGGTGCTGCGGTTATTCACCGGCACCTCCCTGCCAGTGTAGCCCATCAGGCTGAAAGAAAGGACGGCCCCGGCGGGTGCGTTGATGGTATACCGCCCGCTGCTGTCTGTTTGCGTATTAACAGATCCCCCCTTTACATACACAATTACACCGGGCAACCCGGCGCCACCGGAGCTTACTTTCCCACTAACGGGTTGCTGTGCATAAAGAACCGTGGCAAAGCTGCTGAAAAGAAAACAGAGAAACCCCCATTTCCATAACGTGAGATAACTTTTCATAACATTCTGGTTTTGAACCGTGGAAAACATTTGTTGGCCAATGCAAGTATAGGCCCTACGCGCAGAAAGCTACCGGGGGTAAATGATCAAAAAGCGGGGGTAAACAGGTAAAACAGGGGGTTATTCGGGCCGGTTAACCACATTAAAATCCTTATTGAACGAACGACGGTATTTTTTGATATAGGCAGAAGGCGTCATCCCAAAGAGTTTGGAAAACTGCTCCCGGAAGTATTTCATATCATTGATGCCCACCCCAAAGGCGGCTTCGTTTACATTACAATCTGTGCTGAGTAATAACACGGCGGCCCGGCGCAGGCGGATCAGCCGGATAAATGCATTCACGGAATGACCAGACACCGATTTTACCCGCTTGTAAAGATTGGAACGGCTCATTCCTATTTCCGCCGCCAGTACCTGGATGTTGAAATTGTCATTATCAAGGTTGTTTTCCACGATACTGATACAGCGCTCCAGGAAATCCTTGTACTCTGCGGAGATCCTGGTATCGTTTTCCCGGAGGGTGATCTTATCAAAAAAGTAATCCTGCAACACATTCCTGTTCTGCAGGATATTATCGATACGGGCAATCAGCAGCTCTTTTTCAAACGGCTTGATAATATAATCATCGGCTCCGCACTCAATACCCCGTAATTTGGTTTCCTGGGAAGGGCTGCCGGTGAGCAGGATCACAGGAATATGACTTAAGGAAGGGTCCTGTTTAATGGTATTACATAGTTCCACCCCGCTCATGCCGTTCATTAACACATCGCTGATAATAATATCCGGGTAGTGTTCGCGGGCCAGCTGCAGCCCGTCGGCCCCATTATCCGCCTCGTGGAAAAGGAACTTTTCCCGGAAAAGCAACCGCAGGTAGTCCCTGATCTCAGCATTATCATCTACCACCAGCATGGAACGCTTACCGGAAACAATGTCCTCCATCGGGCTTTGTTCTTTTTCCACCGTTGGTATTTCGGGGGAGATGTTGCCCATGAGTTCCTCCAGTATCACCGGGCTTTGGGACAATTCTTCAAAAATATATTGCCCGGCAAAATGAGCAGTCCCTTTTTTCAGCTGTACCATAAAGCTGGTTCCCTCTCCAACGGTGCTGGTAAAAGAAATATGCCCTTTATGTTTTTCTATAAATTGTTTTGAGAGATAGAGTCCTATCCCGAAACCGGCTTTCCCGGGCATGCCTTTTTCCTTCACCTGGTAAAATTTCTCAAACAACAGCTGACCCGCAATTTCACTGATGCCGCAGCCGGTATCCGTGATCACCACCTTGATATCTTCCTGGTCCTGCGTCACCACAAAGCTCACCGTCCCGTTCTCCGGGGTAAATTTCAGGGCATTGGAAAGCAGGTTAAACAGCACGATCTCTATTTTCTCCCGGTCGGCATACAGTTCCTGCTCCTGGTGATCGTAACTGAACGTATAATTGATATGCTTCGCCATGGCCTGCTGGCTGAAACAGAGATATACTTCTTTACAGAGATGATGGAAATTAACCCGGGTGATCTTCAGCTTATCGCTTTCACTATCGGCCTTGCGGAAAAGAAGCAGCTGGTCTACCAGGCTTAACAGGCGGCGGGCGTTCCTGTATACCACATCCAGGCTGCCGGTGGCGGGTTTACCATCGCTGTGCAGCATCTCCTTCACGGGATTGATGATAAGCGTAAGCGGGGTCCTGAACTCGTGCGATACATTGGTAAAAAAGGCCAGTTTCTTTTCATTGAGCTCTTTTTCCTTCTCCGTTTCCAAACGGGCGAGGCGGATATCAAAGTCGAGCTTTGTTTTTTGCGCTTTGTACCGGAGGTACAGGTATGCCAGCCCTGTTACAAAAACAGTATACAACAGGTAAGCCCACCAGGTTCTGTACCAGGGAGGCAGCACGGTGATTTTAAGGGTGTATTCACTGCTGTTCCACACACCTTCTGCATTGGTGGTTTTTATACGGAAAGTATAGCTGCCTTCGTGCAAACGGGTGTAATTGGCCGTCCTTGATTTACCTACATAGTTCCATCCCTTGTCCCAGCCCTCCATATAATAGGCATAATTTATTTTATCGGGGGCTGTATATTCCTGCGCAGCAAAATCAAATGCGATCATCGCCTTATTATAGGGGATCTTCAACGCCAGCACCCTGTCCGTGGTACTTTGCGTTACATAACGGTCGTCTTCCTGCACGGGGACGTTATCCACCTTTAATCCTGTAAGTAATAGTGCAGGCATGTTGGAATGATAGTACAGGCTATCGGGATAAAAAATGTTCAGCCCCTTGATGCCCCCAAACATAAACTCACCTGACGACAGGGCCAGTGTGGCATTGTAGTTCAGCTGGTTGCTCAGCAGCCCGTCCGACTGTGAAAAGTTCCTGAAGGTCTTTTCTTCCGGGTTAAACCGGGAAATACCGTAGAAGGTACTGATCCAGAGGTGACCGCTTTTATCTTCCATTATCTTCAAAATAGAATTATTGGAAAGCCCGTTGGCTTTTGTAAACCGGGTATAGGCGCCGGTTTCGCGGTTAAACAGTAATAGGCCTCCTCCTTCGGTGCCTATCCAGCAATTACCGGCTTTGTCTTCATGAAAAGCGCGTACAGGATAACCGATATTGAAAACACGGTGCTTTTTATGGGCCCGGTCCACCTCTATCAAAGCCGTATAATTCCCCGCCCAGTAATTGCCCTGGCTGTCTTCCGCAAGGGAAAGAATGTTCGTAAGACTGCTATCAAACACCTCGAAACGGTTAGTGTTTCTATTCAGCCGGTACAAAGGCCCGTTGGTACAAACGCCTGCCCACAGGGTCTTCTGCAGATCTTCATATAAGATCCAGGTGTTTTTATCTTCCCTGCCTGTCAGCGGGTTAATGCAGGGGTAGTGCTCAAAACTGCGGGCGCCTTTATTATACCGGTAAATGCCGTCGCCCCAGGTGGTAAGCCATATCGTGTGCTGGTGATCGCTGAGGATACTGGTTACAAAGTCGCTGCACAGGGAATGGTTGTTGCCGGACAGGTGTTTGAAATTGGTGAACTTACCCTGTTCCCGGTTCCAGATACTCAAACCGCCACCATCTGTACCTATCCAGATATTCCGGTCTTCATCCTCGCAGAGGGACAAAATAAAATTATTGATCAGGCTATTGGGATTGAGGGGATCATGTGTGATACCTGCAAACCCAGTGCGTTTGGGATCCAGGATATTGATGCCTCCCCGCAGGGTGCCTATCCATTTGCGGCCTTCATGGTCTTCAAATATGGAGAACACCGCGGTGCTGGTAAGCAGGTCTTTGTTTTGGGGAGATAATAATCTCGTAATATGGCCGGTGGCCAATGACATGGTAAAAACACCTTCGCCGTCGCAGGCCATCCAAAGCTGATGCTGCCGGTCGATGGCCAGGTCCACTACCCTGTTGGAATGGGTAACCAGCACATTATCGAATACACCGGATGCGATGGTATATTTATACACGCCTTCATCGGTTCCCAGCCACAGGTGGCCATTCTGATCAGCCAGCAGTACATTGCCGTTACGGATACTATCGTTGATCACGCTCACTATGCCGCTTTTATTGTCATATCGGCACAGTCCCACATTGCGGACAAACAGCCACGCCTGTTGCGCCTCCGCCAATGCTACCGACATTACCTGGTAATGGGTGTTCCCGTTGCGGAGTGGCGCCTGTAAGGCCGCCCCCGCACCATTATACACCAGCAGCCCTTCGCTGTCGGTGCCGATGAACATGGTTTCCCCGTCACCGGCTTTAACAGCATTGATGGAAGCATTTATTTTTTTCCCAATGGTTGCTTTATAAGGCAAATAAGTAAGGCCGGAGAAACGGCCCGACTTGTTATTATAAATACTCACACCACGGCGGGTACCAATCCAGAGGCGGTTGTTATGATCTTCGGTAATACAGGCGATCCGGTTGTTGGCCAGGGAACTGGAGTCGTTGAACTGATTTCTGAAAATGGTGAAGTTGTAACCATCGTAGCGGTTGAGGCCATCGTAGGTACCAAACCACATTAACCCGTTATGGTCCTGGTAAATACTGGTAACAGCGTTATTGGAGAGGCCCTGCTCAATACCAAGATAGTTGAGCGAGGAAGGCATCTGAGCGGAAGTTTCAGTCAGCATAGCGAAACAACACAATACCCAAAAAACAGCTGGCTTAGTCATCTTATTCCTATATTTATATCTTCACAAATGACGAACAAGGAAGATATAAAAAATATCCGGGAACAATAAATTTAAAATCATCTTTTAGTATGAAGAAAAAAAAGTGAAAGATAAGTGAGGAAGATATTCAATCGTTTGCAAAATCCTTAAATATACAATTGCCGGAAGCCTTCAGGAATCACTATCTGCAGTATAACGGTGGCATTCCTGAAAATAAATGTTTTTACATGCAGGCGTTTGATACCTATGTAGAGATCAGCCGGTTTTTCTCTATAAAAAATGCTGATGATAAAGGACAAAAAATTGAAGTTATTTATACAAACCTGGCAATAAAACAAAAGACCTTACAACCTCACTATTTACCTTTTGCCAAAGATTGGGGTGGAAATCTATTTTGTCTTAATTTAAAAGTCAATGATGTATTTACCCTGTATTTAGATGAGGGTGCAGGGAGCATACGATTTTTAGCACGCGGGTTTGATAATTTTATAGCAGCCCTGGAACAGTGCGAGGAGGAAGAATAAAGCATCAACGCATATGATGATCTTAGCGAAATATTTACAATATTTTATATACTTTCGCATCCTAAAACTCCCATACCTGATGAAACCGAGTATATTTCCTGCACTTGTAGCCGCCATGTTATTGTTGTTTACCTCCGGCAATTGTTTCGCCCAACAAGCAGATAGCCTTAAGCAGGTGCAATTCCTTGCTTTATTAAAGAAAGCCACTGTTACGCTGAGAAATGAAAAGGCAGATGAGAAAAAGCTGAAGAAAGCTGAAGCTGCCATGAAAGCAACACAGGATATTTACTATAAGCGGCGCGACAGCCTGCAACAAGCGGACGATAGTCCACAGCCGGTATATAGTGCGAACGATGCTAATCTCGGCGCCATTATAACCGCAGATCTCGCAGCAAAAGAAGATACCTCAAAGGAGCACAGGAACTACCTGGACGCGCTGCTAACGCATAATACCCTTACCATTATTTATATCATGGGGAAAGAGGCTGACGAGGATACCTATCTGCAGCTGGCAAAGAAAATGAACTACGAAGGGAAAGAATATGCACAATACCTGCCATCCTTTTCCTATAGCAACAAAACGAAAGATGCGTATATGAAGGTGATTAAAAAGTCGCTGCTGGATTTTGCAAAGGAAGAAGCGGGAAAGAGATCGGAGTATTAATGTTTGGAGGGGAAAACCTGGTTAAAATTATTGGATAAAAGCACTCTTCCCAATATCAATGCGGCCATTGTATATGAAGACAATCAATTAGGATGACCATGTTGGAAAATTCGCTTAAGAATACCTGCCCCCCAAATAAATGACCGGTTGCAATTGCAAATGCTATATTGCAAGCCGTTTTCCTGTAATACCGCCTGCAGTGTTTCCCATCAGGCCTTTTCCTGTAACATTTTCTGCCCCAATCTGCAACAATTGAGCCCCCTGTTTTAAAAAACATCCCGGTAGCTTTACAGCATTCAACCAAAGAGAAAGATTGCCCGTTATGAAAATACAACTGCTACCGCTATCCTGCAGGGGTTACAAACGGCTACGGCCGCACGTAACCCCTATAAGCATACCATCCGAAGAAACAACTACCACGTTATTGTTCTTCAACAGGCAAATACATCGATAGCACTGTACATATCCTGAAGACCCAGTGAAAACCGTTTGCAGTGCATAACTACCATCAGCCCTGTCGACTTTACCTTACCCGGACTCAATTACTTCAACAACTTAAACAATTCAAACCGCATGAAAACAAAATTACTGGCACCATTTAAACAAAAGTTTCCCGGACTTTCAATGTCCTTGTTCAGGCAAAAAACACTTGCCTTTTCCTGTTTACTTCTCTTAATTATTATGTTTCAGGGCTATAAAGTGCAGGCCCAATCCACCGGCTATGTCTGGAAAAATGCACCCATTGGTGGCGGCGGCTTTGTGACAGGGATCGTTACCCACAAAACATCCGGCGACAGGTACTGCCGTACGGATGTGGGCGGAGCTTACCGCTGGGATGCCATAAACAATAGATGGATTCAGCTGCTCGACTGGTTCAACGAGTCTGAAAATGGATTTATCGGGGTGGAAGCCCTGGCACTGGATCCGCAAAATGCCAATAATGTTTATATGCTTTGCGGAACCTCCTATATCAACAACGGAAGAACAGCTATATTAAAATCCACGGACAAGGGAAATACTTTCACCTATACAGATGTTACGGCTAAATTTAAAGCGCACGGAAATGGAAACGGGCGCGGGAACGGGGAACGTCTTGCAGTAGACCCCAAAAACAGTAACATACTATTCTGTGGTACCCGGGCTAACGGACTTTGGAAAAGTACAGATGCCGGCGTTACCTGGAACCTCGCCTGGAACGGCGTAACTACTACCCCCAACGAGAACGGGATATGTTTTGTACTTTATGATCCCTCCGGCAGCGTAGTGGGTGGTGCCAGTCAAACCATCTACATCGGTGTTTCCCGCACCGGGAGCGCGAATATTTACAAAAGTACGGACGGAGGAGCCACCTTTACCGCCATCTCCGCAACCACCAGCTTTATGCCCCACCGGGCAGCGCTGCAGGGAACTACCATGTATGTTACCTATGCAGATGATGCTGGTCCGCAATCCAGTAACGGAGATGGGAAGTTATATAAGCTCAATACAGCTACCGGCGCCTGGACAAACGTTACCCCCGTTCATTCAAAGGACTATTCCTACGGAGGTGTAAGTATAGATCCCACGAATGTTAACCGGGTAATAGTTTCTACCTGTGGCATGTATTGGAACAACCAGTTTGGCACCGGCTGGGGCGACTTTGTTTTCCTCACTACCGATGGCGGATCTACGTGGACGCTTAAAAACGGTACGAGCGCCACCTATGATAGTAACGGCATGGGCTGGACTATCGGGGGCGCGGTTAACTGGATGGACTGTATCGAGTTTGACCAGTCCAATCTCTCAAAAGTGCGGGTAATTGGCGGAGGCGGCGTATATACCTGTTCCGATATCACCGCCACCAATCCTTCATGGAAATACGACGTGATCGGGCTTGAAGAAACCGCGTTGCTCGACGGGATAAGCATTCCGGGAGGACCGTTTATTTCTTCGTTTGGAGATGTAACAGGCTTTGTGCATGAGCCGCTGACTTCTTATCCATCAAAAAAACTTTCTCCTTCAGACGGGAACAACCAGAGCATTACTTATGCTGCAGGTAACACAAACAAAGTAGTAAGGGCTTCTAACGGGGGAAACATTATTTATTATTCCAACGACAAAGGCGTTACCTGGACGGGAGCCTCCACCAATATGGGCTCACAGGGAAGGGTGGCCGTCAGCGCCGATGGAGGAACTATTCTACATTGCCCCGGCGGCTCAACAACTACTTACTATACAGCGAACAACGGAAGCAGCTGGTCTGCCTGTTCCGGCGTATCCCTCGGAGACGCAGCCCCCGTGGCCGACCAGGTAAATCCAAACTATTTTTATATCTACAATCCCACCAACGGGCAAATGCTGCGGAGTTCCAAT
>JBCNPS010000086.1:0-17068 GCA_039593235.1 Chitinophaga sp.
GGATCTCGGCCGAAGGAGATAAGGATTTTGCCATTCGTATGACCAAAGAATTTGGTGTAGCGGTAATACCGGTATCAGCGTTTTACCAGGATGGGAAAGATGATCATGTGATCCGTTTTTGTTTTGAGAAGAAGCAGGCAACACTGGAACAAGCTGCAGCACGGCTGCAACAGATATAAAAAAGGAGGCTGCTAATAACAGTTTGATCAATGCCTTTAAATAATTGATCAAACGTGTTATCAGTGCCTCCCTCTTTTTACGAAAAAGCAAATTTATTCTCTTCTATAAAAAGCGCCGGGTTACACAGCTACTGCTGGTGCTTCTTCCGGTTTGTTGTTTTCGAGGATCAGGGTGTGTTCCATAAAGCTCACAATCCCGGTTTCCACGTCGTAAATAGCGCCGATAATACCTACTTCACCTTTCCGGATCATGTCGCGCAGAATGTTGCTTTGTTCCATGATAGCCTGAACAGAGCGCTCTACGTGGATCTTATTTACGGCTTCCACAAATTTGCTGTTATGTGAGGTACGGTCCTCTTTAACTGATTTTTCTGCAAAAACAGCGGGGGTTATTTTATTCAGTAAGCCGGTAAGGTTACCCATTTCCACGGTATCGCACGCCCCTTTAACAGCACCGCATTTAGTGTGGCCCAGCACCACGATGAATTTTGAACCGGCAATTTTGCATGCATATTCCAGGCTGCCCAGCACGTTATCAGAAATAACTGCGCCGGCTAAACGGATGCTGAAAATATCGCCCAGCCCCTGGTCAAAGATCAGTTCTGCAGAGGTGCGGGAATCCATGCAACTCACAATTGCCGCCATAGGCCATTGTCCGTCGGAGGTGTCGTTCAGCATTTGAAGAAGGTTGCGGTTCATGCGGAGATTATCCACAAACCGGGTGTTGCCGGCTTTTAGCAATTCCAGTGCTTTCTTTGGAGATATATTGGCCTGAGATATTTTATTAAGCGTTTTCATTATTGTCGTTTTTTGAAATTGAAAAATGAACGGAGCCGTAGTTGGGAATCCGCTACTTTTTGTTTCGGGTAAAGGCGTTTGGCCTTTAATTCAATTGCAGCTCTTTCAGTAACTCCTTGTGGTTACCGGAAGAAATAGTATGTACCTGCGGGGAGTTCAGCCGGGTTTGTTCTTCGGCGGAGAGGTCTGGTGTATTCTGAATATTATACACGGATTTAAACCCCGTTAGTATTACCTTGATATTTTTCTGCGGCGCTTTAATGTCTTTGAACTCGCGGATAGTTTGCAATACATCAAAGTCAATGTAGGCCGTTTTATGTGCATCGATCACCAGCGTGATATTTTCGGGCATATGATCCAGTGTAAGCAGGATGCTGGCTTTATTCAGGAAAGAAACCTCCTGTGCCAGTTCCAGCCGGATGCTATCGCCGGTATGATATTTCTCTTTCCGGAAGTAGTAAGAGCTTTTCATATTACCGCGTAAGATGGCTATTACACTTACAGCCATACCCAGCGCAATACCTACCAGCAGGTCTGTAAATACAATGGCTACCACAGTTACTGCAAAAGGTACCCATTGATACTTGCCGTTTTTGAACATTTCCTTGAAAATGGAAATTTTACACAATTTGTAACCGGTTACCAGCAACACTGCCGCCAGGGTAGCCAGCGGGATTTTATTTAACAATACCGGGATCAATGCGGCGCAAACCAGCAATAATGTACCGTGTATCATGGACGCCAGTTTGGTTTTTGCGCCGGCGTTAATGTTGGCGCTGGAGCGTACAATTACAGAAGTGATAGGCAAACCGCCAATTAAACCACTGATGATGTTACCAACTCCCTGTGCTTTCAACTCCCTGTTAGGAGAAGTATGACGCTTCATGGGATCGAGCTTGTCTGTTGCTTCCACGTTCAGCAGGGTTTCTACCGAAGCTACTATAGCAATAGTAATACCAGTGATCCACACATCCTTATTGGCGATGGCGCTGAAGTTGGGCAGGGTGAACTGGCCAACGAAATCACCAAAACTGTCTGGTACCGGTAAGGTTACCAGGTGATTAGATCCCAGTGCCAGCAGCTCACTGCCGGAAAATGCCATATTGAGCAATATGCCGGTAATTACTGCTACCAGTGGCGCTGGCACTACATTGAGCTTCGGGATCTTGCTCCAGTACAGAATAATGAAAATGGAGACGATGGTGATCAGTGTTGCGCCGATGTTAATGTGGTTAACTGCGGACAGCAAGGCACTGAAAGTATTTTCCCCATCTACCTGAAAAAAAGTAAAATCACCTTCAGAATTGGCATCATAGCCAAAAGCATGAGGTATTTGTTTCAGGATAATGATAATACCAATAGCGGTAAGCATACCTGTGATTACGTTGGAAGGGAAGTAGTTGGCTACTGTACCCGCTTTAATTAACCCCAGGATGAGCTGGATGGCGCCACCTATTACCACACTCAGAAGGAATATGTCGAACGCACCCAGTTTGGTGATAGCTACCAGTACAACGGCAGTAAGACCAGCTGCCGGTCCGCTTACACTCAATTGCGAGCCGCTTAAAAAGCCGATTACCAGGCCGCCGATGATACCGGAAATCATACCGGCAAACAGAGGGGCTCCGGAGGCCAGGGCTATACCCAGGCACAATGGCACCGCAATGAGGAAAACAACAAGGCCGGCTGAAAAGTCGCCTTTTATATTAGAGAATAATGATGTTTGCTTGTTCATAAAATATTGCTTTTCCGTTGAGGGATCGCACTTCCGGATAGCAGCAAAATGCTGCAACCGTGGAAGCTACAATGATAGAATAGTACTACCGTTAACGGCTTAATAGAGGTATTTCCCTGATGGATACACCTTGTCCCGGTAGTGTTTGAAATAATCAGTAATAAATGAATAGAGAAAACAGCTGCTGTAACTACAACGGCTGAACGAAATTATGCGATGTGCATATTGGGAGGGGGGGCATGAATTTCCTGAGCAGGGTTGCTGGGAATATCTTCCATTAAATGATATTGTAAAATACCAAGAATGAGCAGCGGGTTAAACTGAATCTCGTCAAACTGTTTACAAAACTTCAGTTCTTTTGCAATCTTCACATGGTCAGCACCACAATCAACGGGGTGCTCTTCCACGATCTGGTTATTAAACAGCAGTTTCCCTACTTCCTTGATCGGAAGCAGTTGCGACACCATTAGTGTCAGAAGGAATATGCCGATTAATTTCTTCATGTGTAAATACGCCTCATGCAAATGTAATAGAGGATAACCATAAATAGTTAAATACCCAATTAAAAAAATGTTAAAGGCTTTTAACATAAAAAGCAGTATCAGCCGCTATTTTCCATTCATCATCGCTGAAAACCGGTCATCATTCTCCTGAAATGACTGTTATAACCTTTTTTTTGCCGGAGAAGCAAGCTCATAACAGGTTTTACTGGTTTAACCGGGTAACATTCTAAACAAGTTATTTTGCTTTCTATGGTATTGTGTATTGCATAGTAGTAAAAGTTTCCTATTTTTGTATTGTAAAGTTGAAAGAATAGCTATCAAATACTTTTATAACTGATCAGAAACCACCATTAGAACAAAACATTAAAGCTCGCTTGCCATGAACATTGATAACACACAATCGCAGATGAGGAAGGGGGTGCTGGAGTTTTGCATATTATCCGTCATTAAGCAAGGAGAAGCTTACCCGTCAGATATCATTGAAAAGATGAAGGAAGCAAAGCTAGATATCCTGGAGGGCACACTTTATCCTTTATTAACAAGATTGAAAAATGCAGAGTTGCTCACCTACCGTTGGGTAGAAAGCAGTTCAGGTCCCCCGCGGAAATATTTTTCCATGACAGAAAAAGGGGAAACCTTTTATAAAGAACTGGAAAGCACCTGGAATGAACTGGCTAATGCCGTACATCAATTAACACAAAATAGTACACCCCTGTAAAGGAAGACTACCTAAAACCTAAAATCAACTGGTAATGAAAAAGATAATCAATATAAACCTTTCGGGCCGCCTTATCCCCATTGAGGATAGCGCGTATGAGATACTGAACCAGTATCTCGGCAGCCTGAAGAAATATTTCTCGAAAGAGGAGGGAGGGGACGAAATAGTGTCTGATATTGAAAGCCGCATTGCTGAAATATTCCAGGATAAGCTGAAGAAAGGAGCCCATTGCATTACAGATGAAGATGTAATTGCGGTGAAAACCTCCATGGGCACACCTGAGCAGTTCGATGATGTTGCAGGGGAAAACAGCCAGCAGAAAGAAGATGATCCGTATGCCGGGTATATTCCCCGCCCCCGCAAACGCCTGTACCGCGACCCGGACAATAAGGTATTAAGCGGTGTATGTAGTGGTTTAGGCGCCTACTTTAACATCGACCCCGTGATCTTCCGTATTATATTCGCCCTCCTGGCAATTGGCGGATTTGGTACCGGTATCCTGGTATACTTTATCCTGTGGATAGCCACACCGTCGGCCGACACAGCAGCAGAAAAGCTGGAAATGAGAGGCGAAAAAGTGGATCTTAACACCATAAAATCTACTATCCAGGATGAATTAAATCATATGAAAGGCCAGATGAAAAATGTAGGAGACGATATCCGAAATTTTTCTCAGGGCCGCGGCAAGCAGGTAGGTAATGATATAGAACGCTTTTTTGTGAGTTTGGCCAGTGGATTGGGAAAAGTGTTGGTAGCCGTTACCAAGGGGTTCTTTTATTTCTTTGCTGTAGTGATGCTGATCTGCCTGATTGTGGCAGGAATAGCCATTGCAGCCACTTCCGCGGCCCTATTCCCCATTAAGGATCTGTTACTCGGCGCCCCGGTGCAAAGTATGTTGCTGTGGCCGGCAGTTGGCCTGCTGATAGGTATACCCATTGTTGCACTGGTGATATTTATTATCCGTAAACTCACAGGTGTAAAGGAAAGCAACCGCTATGCAGGTTATACCTTAACTTTCCTGTGGTTACTCGGACTCGCTTTTGCCGCTATTATTGCTACTTCTTTTGTAAAAGACTTCAGAAGACCAGCAACAGAAACCGAAACAATAGCTATTCAACAGCCATCGAAAGGTAAGCTGATCCTGAAAAGAACGCCCGGCATCCTTTCGGATATCAATGGAGATGATATCAGCTTTTTTGATGACCACCTGCTGATTGCAGATGATACCGTACTGATTAACTACATCCGGATAAGGATTGAGAAAAGTACAACCGACAGTTTTTCTGTAGATGTATCCCGCTTCTCCAGGGGCCGCACTGTTCAACAGGCAAAAATGCTGGCGCACGATATCGCTTTCCACCTGAATCAACAGGATTCCGTATTGTACCTGCCCGAAGGGTTCTCCCTGCCCCCGCACTCGAAGTATCGTGGCCAGCGGGTTACGATAACCATCAAGGTACCGGTAGGAAAGAATATTGAAATGGACCGCGAGGTTCGCCGCAACTATGATGTGAATTGGTATAGCCATGATGAAGATGACTGGGATAATGATTTCGACAACGATCAGCCAGGACCGCTGAACCTGAAAATGACACCGGATGGTACCAATGACGTCAACGAAAAGAAACCAGCGCCTGAAAAATCAGCCACTGATTCTTCCAATGAAGGATACCGCTATAAAGGGCCAGCTGCTGAAAACGCCGTTAAAGCGGTTAAAGAAAGCCAGCCAATTGAAGGGGATGTATCTTTCCTGGCTTATTCCCTGATTAATATGTTCCGCAGTTGATCTATATATAAACAGTTAGTTTTTAAAAAGATAAAGCGAAAACAAGCCCTTGTTTTCGCTTTATCTTTTCCAGGAGATTACCTTTCTGAGATTTTCCCGATCGGATCATTCCGCCGGCCGATTAATGTTTAACTTTGCACATTCAGCAATTAATATTAATAAATAGGATAAGATAAGGAATGCAGGCTCCCATAAACATCGCGCTGGTAGGTAATCCGAATAGTGGTAAAAGTTCCCTTTTTAATGCGCTCACCGGTTTAAACCAGAAGGTGGGTAATTTCCCGGGTGTAACGGTCGACAAAAAAACCGGCACAGCCCAGATAGTACCTGGTGTAACAACCAATATTATTGATCTGCCGGGAACTTACAGCCTGTATCCCAAAAGCGCTGATGAATATGTTACCTATGACGTGCTGATCAACCAGCAAAATGAAGATGCTCCCCGTTTGGTGATCATAGTGGCAGATGCTTCCAACCTGAAACGTAACCTCCTGTTCTGCTCCCAGATCATTGACCTTAAAATCCCGGTGATCATTGCCCTTACGATGATGGACATTGCACGTAAGAAAGGAGTAGAGATAGACCTGGACGGACTGGAAAGGGAACTGGGCGTGCCCGTGGTATCTGTCAATCCCCGGAAAAACAAAGGTGTTACAGAAATTAAGAAAGTAATAGACCTGGCCATGAGGTCGCACTACAGCACGCCTCCCAGGGACTTTATCAATAACAATGCGCTGGCTAAAGAAGTGATTGAAGAGGTACGGAAAACGGTACCCGTAAAAAGCGACTATGGAGCCTTACATATAGCTGTTAACGCAGACGACCTTTCTTTTGTGGATAAGGCCGGTAAACAGGCCATCCGGCAATCACTGGAACAGCACCGGTTTAATAAAACAAAGATCCAGGCAGAAGAGATCATGCAGCGATATAGCCGGATCAAGCATATCATGAAGGCAACAGTAGTGGAAAATGATCCGCTGCAGAAGCAACTGCGTTCTGAAAAAATAGATGATCTGCTGCTGCACCGGTTCTGGGGATACGTGATACTATTGGTGGTGATGTTCCTTTTATTCCAAAGTATTTTCTGGCTGGCATCTTATCCCATGGATTGGATTGAGGGCGGTTTCGGCGCATTGAGCGGATGGTTAAGCAGCGCCCTGCCCGATAATAAGATCACCGACTTCTTTATAAACGGGATACTGGCTGGTATCAGTGGTTTTGCGGTATTCATCCCGCAGATCATGATCCTGTTTGGGTTGATCACCATACTGGAAGACACCGGTTATATGGCCCGTATCAGCTTCCTTACCGACCGCCTTATGCGGCAGGTGGGATTAAACGGAAAATCCGTGATGCCGCTTATCAGTGGTGTGGCCTGCGCGGTACCCGCCATCATGGCTACCCGCACCATTGAGAATAAAAAAGAACGGCTGATCACCATCATGGTAACGCCCTTAATGAGTTGTTCTGCAAGATTGCCTATTTATACCATGATGATTGCACTGATCATCCCCGACAAACGGGTTTTCGGTATACTGGGTTTGCAGGGGCTTATTATGATGGGACTTTATCTGCTAGGCTTTTTCATGGCCATCTTTATTGCGGCGGTGATGAAACTGTTTGTGCGGATTAAGGAAAAAAGCTACTTCATTATGGAGTTGCCTGTATATCGTTCGCCGCGTTGGGCCAATGTAGGAACAACCATGGTGGAGAAAGCGAAAATATTTGTAAAAGATGCCGGTAAGGTGATCGTGGTAATATCTGTGATCCTTTGGTTCCTCGCTTCTTATGGTCCATCAAGCAGGATGGAACCCGTGCATGCGAAATATGAGCAATTGCTGTCTAAAGTACCTGAAGATTCCCCGGAAGCAGCTGTACTTAATAAAGAGTTCCAATCTGCCAAATTATCCAATTCCTATGCGGGGATGCTTGGCCATACCATTGAGCCGGCTATCCGCCCGCTGGGATTTGACTGGAAAATCGGTATTGCGCTGATCACTTCTTTTGCCGCCCGCGAAGTATTTGTGGGTACTATGGCTACGCTTTACAGTGTGGGAGAAGATCCGGATAACAATAATGCCACGCTCCGCGAAAAGTTATCGTCGGCTACCTGGCCCAACGGGGCGCCGGTATACACGCTGGCCTCCGGGTTATCCTTAATGATTTTCTATGCGTTCGCCATGCAGTGTATGAGCACAATGGCCATTGTAAAACGTGAAACAAAATCATGGAAATACCCGGTAATACAGCTTGTTTATATGACCGCACTGGCCTATGTATGCAGTTTGATCATCTTTAATATCTTCAAATAATATCTTGTACATTGCAGGTATAGTTAACCATAAATGCAATGTTTATGAAATGGCTTTGTTACAGTTTTTGCCTGCTCTTTGCGCTGCCTGCCTTCGCGCAAACATCCATTGATTCCGCACAACTGATGCAGGATGTGCGTACCCTGTCGGCCGATAAGATGGAAGGCCGGAAAACCGGTACCCGCGGTAGCCGCATGGCGCAATTTTATATCCTTGACCGCTTCAAAAAAACCGGGATATCCGCGTATCACGACACTTACGAATATCCTTTCTATTTCCAGGAAGGAGATAAGAAAATAATGGGTACTAACCTGTACGGCTATATCCCAGGGAAACTCAGCACGGTGATCGTTATATCTGCACACTATGATCATCTTGGTAATTCCAAAACAAACGATGCAGATACTATATTCAACGGCGCAGATGACAACGCTTCCGGCATTGGCGGATTACTGGCAATAGCCGCCTACTTTAAAAAGCACCCTCCCCGTTATACCCTCATTTTTGCTGCATTTGACGGGGAAGAAGAAGGGCTGCAGGGCGCCAAAGCGTTTGTAGCACAGCCGCCGGTGCCGCTTACACAGATCCGGCAGAATATTAACATGGATATGATTGCCCACAACGACAAAAATGAGCTGTATGTATGCGGCACGCAACAGTTTCCCGACCTGAAAAAATATACGGATGATATAGCCTCACGTAGTAGTGTGAAACTGATAGCGGGGCATGATAAACCAGAAAGTGGTGCCGACGACTGGACCAGGCAGAGTGATCAGTATGAGTTCTTTAAACAGAAAATTCCATTCCTGTATTTTGGGGTGGAGGATCACCCGGATTATCATCGTGTTTCAGATGAATATTCCCGGATTAATCATTCTTTTTATTACAGGGCGGTGCAAACGGTATTGGAGGTAGTGAAAAAGCTGGATAGTGATATGCCGGAGAACAAATATAGCGGCGCCAGAACGATGTAAAAAGAAGTGGCAGGTAATTCCGGAGATGGGATTACCTGCCGGTAAATATTATTTCCTGATAGTTTGAATCATTCCTTTAAACTTAGTGGCTTCCAGCCTGTTGGCGGGTGTTATCGCGAGCCTGTTTCCATTGAGTTTGGCAGTACGGCCTAATGAGCCAGCAGCAACACCCATATCGGTGAGTGCAGCCCGTAGCATTGGATCGCTGAAGGATCCCCAGTCGAGCGAGAAATCATCATCTGCTTTTATATCTGCCGGAAGGCCGCTGAAATAATCGCCTTCGTTAGCTGAATTTTTTGTCTGGAAATTCACGGCGTACATATCGTATTTGCCGAAAGAAATATTGATAAATCCAACCGGTTTACCATAGGTATTGCTTCCAACGAGTTTGGTGGTCATTACCGGTTTCAGTACGTTGTACAGTAATTCACTTGCGGATACTGTGTTGCGTGTTCCGAGGAAGGTGACCTTGTTTAAGGCCAGGGCCCCGCTTTTCTGGAACCTGGCTGTTTTGTGGGTAGTAGCTTCACTGTAAAATATATCCGACGAGTTTACGGTAGGATAATAAGGCACCGCCTTCATGTACTTAAAGTAAGGACCGAAATTATTGGTAGTTACGTTGTTGTTAAAAAACTGGGAATACATAACGGTGTTGGTTTTCGCCGCTGGTACCAGTATGTTGGCAAGATATTCTGCGGTTTCAATAAGCCCGCCGCCATTATACCGCAGATCTATGATCACCTGTTTTACGCCTGCTTTTGTATAAGCATCAAAAATTGAATCTATCTGAGCTTTCACATCGGCCAATGCCACGAAGTTGTTAAATACAAAGTAGCCGATCTTATTGCCGCTGAAATCGTATAGGTGAGAATAAAGAATAGGGTTTAGTTTATAGTCGGTACGGGCCAGTGTATTCTGCTGGGTGCTGTTATCCGGCTTACGGAAGCCCCAAGTGGCGCTTTCGCTGCCAAAGGCCGTATTCAGCATATTATCGGTAGTGCCATCATTCACGCGAAACCGGGTAACGCCATTTACATTGATCAGTTCCCATCCTCTTTTTATGCCGGCCTTATCTGCCGGTGAGCCGGGATATACATATACTACAAATAAAGTAGTATCGGTTTGATAGCCTACTTCGAAGCCCATATCGCCTGCAATGCCTTGCTGCAGGGCCCGGGATGTACCGCCATTGTCTATAAAGCTGTACCTGTCGAGGTTATTGCCGGAGGCGTCTTTTTTATAGGTTGTCAGCGCATCAAACATTTGTATCGGATTCGGATACTGATTGGGCTTGAAGGTGGCCGAATCGGGTAATACATCGTTCCAGAGATAAATATCTTTTGCAATAAAAAAGATACTGTCGTTGACAGAGCCGGTGGGGCTATTATCTCCCCTGTTCCTTGGGGCGTTGCTGTCTTTTTTGTTACAGGCCGACACCAGGAAAATGAGCGCCAGGCCGGAGAGCAATAAGTGGTAAAAGTTTTTTGGTTGCATAGTTCCTTTTTTATGCTGCATAACCGCTGAGAATAAACGTTAAAACCGGTTGTTATTGTATGGGTGTAAAGTTAATGCCTTCAATGCCCAGTTCTTCCGGAAGCACCCCGTTATTTTTGAGCCCCACATTTACTTTATCCCGCCAGCGGACCTGTTCTGCAGCATTTAGTCCGTGATGGGTTTCCTGGTCGAACCGGTACTGCAGGCGGTTCATTTCCCGGAAAGACTGAAGGTACTGATATTGTATGATACTATCGTAGTCGTCGCGGTTTAACGCTGTTTGCCTGAGTTTTTGCTTGAACCGTTCCACTACCAGGCGGGTGATATCGAAATGAAGCTGTTCATGCGCCAGGGCATAGCTGTTCCGGGCTTCCGGCCGCACCCAGGAGGCGCTTTTTATAAAAAACACCTGCAGCCTTAAAGTGATCCGGAGGGTATCATTTACCAGGTGGCTGTTGCCTTCATAGGCGAAGCTGGTATAGGATACTGCCGCACTGGGGCCGTTGGGCGATGGTTTGGCCAGGAAATCGTCCCATTGCAGTTTTCTCTGAAAATCATAATAAATAGTATCAGAGCCGGGGAGTGCAGGTGGTTGCTTTTCCTCGAAGTTCAGTTGAATAACGGTAAAGTGCCGGCTTTCCGGACATGGCTTTTTATCTCCGGGTGGCAGTAACAGAAAGCTCAGTATGGTAACAGCCGACAGCATTAGCAGATTGTAGTCAATAAAATTAAGGGAATGGCCGGCTACCTGTACCACGCCGGGAAAATTTGGCGATTCTATAACATTTGGTTTCCGGTGTTTTAACAATCTATTCCTGCTGAAACGGTCTTTTTTCCGTAATTTACTACCAACCAAAACAATCGCATTATGTACGGCGGTGGATATATTTTTGATGAACCCAACAAGAACCAGTTGCGGGAAGAACAACAGCATGATGAGCCTGAAAAGCTTGCTGCATTTGAGGCACGCATTGCCAATGGAGAAAAGATAGAGCCCGGCGACTGGATGCCGGCGGAATATCGCAGGCAGCTGATACGCCTTATTGAACAACACGCTCATTCCGAAATTATAGGGGCATTGCCGGAAGGTACCTGGATCACCAGGGCGCCGGGATTTAAACGCAAACTGGCGCTGATCGCCAAGGTGCAGGATGAGATAGGTCACGGACAATTACTTTACAACGCGGCGGAAACGTTGGGGAAATCGAGGGAGGCCATGATCAATGACCTGCTCAGCGGGAAATCCAAGTATTCCAATGTATTCAATTACCCCGCAGAAACCTGGGCTGATGTGGCCGTTATCGGGTTCCTGATCGATGCAGCTGCGATTGTAAACCAGGTAGCCAATGCCAAAGGCTCCTATGGGCCCTATTGCAGGGCGCTGGAGCGTATCTGTTACGAAGAAAGTTTCCATCTCAAGCAGGGACATGATGCTTTTATTGAACTGGCAACGGGCACACCAGCGCAGAAAGAAATGCTGCAGGATGCCCTTAACCGCTGGTGGCAGCCGATCATGCACTTCTTCGGGCCCCCCGACAAAAGTTCCAGTCACAGTGAAAAACTGATGCAATGGAAAGTAAAAATGGCCAGTAATGATGATATGAGGAATCAATTCCTGGAATCTTATGTGCCTAAGATCTGGGAGCTGGGGCTTACCCTGCCGGATCCGGCATTGCGTAAAAATACCGAAACCGGCCGCTGGGAATACTCGGACCCCGACTGGGATGAATTTTTCAGGGTGATCAATGGCGGTGGTCCGTGTAATATGGAACGGTTGCAGGTGCGCAAATGGGCGGAAGAACGGGGCCGGTGGGTGCGAAAAGCGCTCATGAACCCAACGGAAAAACGGGCTTTACCGGTTGCATAGGATCATCTTTGTTTTAGCAGTTTATACTTTATCATTAAAATCATTTAAATATTCATGTCTAACGATTCTTTAGATCCCCGGGTAAACCGGCTGAAGCTGGGCGAAGCCGGGGAAGTAGTGAAAGTGGAGGAAGGGGAGAACTGGAATATATACGAGGTATTTCACCAGGAGAAAAGAGGGGCCCACCATGAGCATGTGGGCTGTGTACATGCCCCGGACCCGCAATTGGCGCTGGTATTTGCAAAGGAGCAGTTTGCCCGGCGTAAGAAATGTGTAAATCTCTGGGTGGTAAAAAGTGCAGATATCCTGGCTTTTGATGTGGAAGATGAAGATATGTTTGCCAACAATATGGAGAAAACCTATCGTGATGCCAGCGGCTTCAAGGTGATGGAAAAGATCAACAAATTCAAACAATCCAAATGATAAACAGCGAAGCACTAACAGATCTGATTATAAAAATGGCAGACGATGAGTTGATCCAGGGGCATCGTAATTCAGAGTGGACTGGGTTAGGGCCTGTGATGGAAGAGGACATTGCTTTTTCTTCCATGGCGCAGGACAAAATTGGCCATGCCTGGGCGTTGTACCGCAATCTTCATGAGAATCTTGGCGGGCCGCATCCGGATGCATTTGCTTTTTTACGGCCGGAAAAGGAGTTTAAATCATCGCACCTGGTGGAGATGCCCAATGGTGAATATGATTTTAGCCTGATGCGGCACTTTTTATTTGACCAGGCGGAAGCGATTCGGTATGAGAGCTTGCAGAACAGTAGTTATGAGCCTTTGCGCTTATTAAGTAAAAAAGTAAAAGGAGAACTGAAATATCATACGTTGCATGCCAATGCCTGGATCATGCAATTGAGCCGGGCGGGGGAAGAAAGTTACCACCGCATGCAGCTGGCATTGAACCAGGCTTTTGCATTGGCGGCAGGAATTTTTGAGCCATCGCAGCGGTATGAGGAAGTGCTGATAGCAGATGGAGTGTATCCTGGGGAGCAGGTGTTGTACCAGCGTTGGCTGGACCGTGTTTACCCGGTATTGGTGAAGGCGTCGCTTAACCTGCCTGAAATCAGTGATATTGTGCCGGTATACGGCGGCCGTCATGGGATCCATACACCACACCTGCAACCGTTGTTAAAAGAAATGAGTGAAGTATTTAAACTGGATACGGAGGCCAGCTGGTAAACTATGTCGTCCCAAACTATTACCATAGCAGCAGTGTACGAATCACTGGCCCATGTGATGGACCCTGAAATCCCGGTGTTGAGCGTAGTGGATCTGGGCATGATCACGGAGGTGGCCCTTGATGATTCCGCTGTGCATATTAAAATGATCCCCACATTTGCTGCCTGCCCGGCAGTGAGCTATATCCAACAGAACATAAAAACGGTGCTGGAGAGTGAACTTGGTATAGCCGTTAGCGTTGAGGTAGATAAACGGGAGCACTGGGAAAGCAACCGGATGACGGCGGCGGCCAAAGAGAAGCTGAAAGCTTTTGGCATAGCGCCTCCGAAGGTATTGTCCGGCGAAGTAAGTACTGAAATTATGATGGAGGTTCCATGTCCTCATTGTGGTAGTGAACAAACTTATTTGCGTTCTCCTTTTGGCTCTACGTTGTGCCGTGCTATTCATTTTTGTAAGGCCTGCGGGCAGGTGTTTGAACAATTCAAACCATTGGAATAAAGCGTTATTTCCATGTTCCGGCTATAAATACCTATTTTTACACGCATTAATGAAATAGCCATTGGCAATTTATACGATGAAAACATGAGAATAGGCTTGTATTTTGGGTCTTTTAATCCTATACACACGGGGCATCTGATCATTGCCAATTACGTAGCGCACAATACTGATCTTGATAAAGTATGGCTGGTGGTTTCGCCGCATAACCCGCTGAAGCCACAATCAGCCTTGTTGAATGAGCACGACCGCTTTCACCTGGTGGAACTGGCCATTAAAGATGAAGTGCGGCTGCGCGCCAGCAATATTGAATTTTCCCTTCCACGGCCTTCCTATACGGTGGATACCCTTGTTTACCTGGAAGAGAAATTTCCAACACAGGAATTTGCCATTATTATGGGAAGCGATAGTTTTCAGAATTTACCGCGCTGGAAAAATTATGAACAGATTGTAAAAAATTACCCGATCTATATTTACCGCCGGCCGGGGCATGAAGTAACAGATACTTTCGGCGCCAGGGTTGAAATACTGGAAGCGCCCATGCTCGACATCTCCGCAACAGATATCCGCAGATGGCTGAAAGAAGGGAAATCGGTGCGTTACATGGTGCCCGACAGCGTGATCAATTATATCTCTGAAAACAATTATTACCGCTGATCATTTTGTTCCGGGGGTGTCGTGAATATCAATATTTGTAGCAGGTTTTTTCTGGGCAATATCCCTTCTTTTAATTACAAATTCATTCCCATAGATATCCAGTAAAAGGATGAACATGGAGATGAGCAGGGGGCCGAAGATCAGGCCGATGAAGCCAAAAAGACTAACGCCAATGATTACACCGAATATGGTAATGAGCGGGTGAACATCGGCAATTCTTTTGGCCAGCAACATTCTTGCAACATTATCTGACGTACCCACCACGCCGAATCCATATGCCAGTACGGCGATTCCCTGCCAGGTACTGCCGGAGGCCAGTAAATAAATACCGAGGGGCACGTACACCGCGGCTGCACCAATGACAGGGAGCATGGCCGTGAAACAGGTAATAACAAACCAGAAAAAAGGTTGGGGGATTCCGAAAATTAAATAACCGATCAGGGAAATAATTCCTTGTACCACCGCTATGAGCGGAATACCTACCGCATTGGCAATTACCAAAGTGTTGAACTCTTTACCCAATCTTTCTACATTTTTATCTTTCAGAGGGATATATTCATACAGGTTTTCTTCCATTTTCCGGCCGTTCACCAGCATAAAGAACAGCATGAAATACATCAGGGCAATAGTGGTAAGGGTATTAAAAGTAGCGCCCAGGAATCCTGGCAAAAAGGCGGTTATCCCTTCCTGGATTTTTTGCAGCCGTTCTGCGGTGAGCAGGCTGAAGCCGAGGGTTTCTTCCAGTTGGGCATTGGTTTGTTTCAGGCTGTTGATGAGTTCCGTAGAGTGATTGGCGGCATAAGCCGCTTTGGCCGCAAGCATATTTATAAGCATGCCTATAGGCAACAGGATCACCAGGAAGGAGAGCACCATTAACAGGGTGGCGGCGAGGCTTTTTCTCCACTTGCGCTGTTCTACAAGTTTGAACATCCATTTCCTGCTGATCACATACAGGGTAACGGCTCCAAGGAAGCCAGGGAAAAAGGTAAACATCTCCATAAACAGGAGCACGGCAAGAAAAAGGATCAGCAGTAAGAAGCCAATTTGTTTAAGGCGGTCATTATCAAGATAGCTCATAGTACATAATATCGTGTAATTATCTGGTATGTCAAAAAACAGACCGGCTGGCGGAGAATGCTTTTCTGAGCATAAACAAAATTGCGGGGCGCTTGTTCTTATTTAGCCGGGGTTTAACATAGCTTTTTATTTAAATGTCATTTATGGAATAATGTTTGTTGAACCTATGGTACCAAAAAAGAAAACCTAATTTATAACATCTTAAAAACCTTAGTTATGAGTACAAGTTCCAAAGCCGTGGTTTCATTTATAGTAGGTGCAGCCGTAGGCGTTGCGGTAGGGTATTTCCTTAATTCAGACAAAAAAGATGAGCTGGTAGAAAAATTAAAAGATCAGTCTGAAAAGCTGAAAGAAAAATGGAGAAAGAGAAAAGATCAGTTCCAGGATGAATTGGAGAACGAGTTGGCATAACCCTATCTGAATAAACTGATTTGCATGGAAGATAATTTCAGCAACTACTTTAACCAAACGGGAAAAGTAGCCAGGGAGTACCTGGAAACCAGACTGGACCTGATTAAGCTCCAGGCAGCAGGAAAGCTGTCAAAAGCGTTGGGATTATTCTTCTCGCTTTTGATGGCTTTCCTGCTGTTCTTTTTTGTGATTGTATTCCTTGGGATGGTAGTAGGCTTCTGGATCGGGGAAATGACCAATAGTTTTGCTATTGGTTTCAGCTGTGCTGCGGGGTTATTCATCCTGTTGTTTATTGTTATCCTGCTGTTCCGGAAACAGCTGATACAACGGCCATTGTCAAAGTTGCTGATTACTGAGCTGGTGGATGAAATTACGGATCAGGATGAACACTCCAATCATATTCACAATCAACGGCCAAAGGAGCAACCGGAAGATCCCGGCTATGTTCCGGATGAAGAGGCCACCGAAAACACCATGAGAGGATAAACAATGATAAATGTTTACACATGAGTAAGAAAATAGACAGCTTCGAATCACTGGAGCTGGAAATTGCCCGGTTGAAAATGAAGTCCAGGCGGCTTGAAAATGAAATGGGTAACAGGGTGGATTATTTCAGGGACAACTATAAAAAGATGGCCCTGAATGCAGTAATCCCCGGTAGCGCAAAACATAGCGGTGCCCTGAACGTAGCCATGAATGTGGCTAAGATCGCATGGGGAAGTGGTAAATTCAAGAATTTTGCTACCGGGGCATTAATGACGGTACTGGAATTTGTAGGCGTTCAGCTGGGGATGAACCTTTTCAACAAGGAAACGAAGGGCCGGAGAAAGAAGAATGAACCAGCGGCTGAATAAAGGAAATAGGTTTTGGTAAGAAGC
>JBCNPS010000087.1:0-17050 GCA_039593235.1 Chitinophaga sp.
CTGCGAAGCTCCAGCAGCGCCATGCTCATAAGATGATAGGCGCCCATGCTATGATGAAAACGCGTATGCATAGCACCGGGATACACCAGGTGCGCCAGCGCCATCTGATGTATGCGGCGGAGCCGCTGGTAATATGGATGTGAAATGAGGTTAAGAATCAACGGGTGATCTATGGTAATAAAGCCATACACCGGATCATTAACAATTTTTCGCTTGCGTTCGGTCATTTGCATTTAATTATACGATCTCAGGCCGGGCATCCGCGCCTGAATCCCTGGTGCCTGTATGCAAAACTACACCCGAAATTAATTATATGTAATTTTTTTACTTATAATGACGCGCTGCATCCACGATACCCCTATGACAGTATAAAACAATTGGTAGGTTACAGGTAATTCATGTTATGGATGCGAAGGTAAATAACTTTATGAGGCTGTTCACTTTTTCCTGCTATCATTTTACCGTGTTCAGCCCTTTTTAACATATAATTACCGGCAAATGATGGTCGGGGAATGATATTTGCCAAAAAATAAGGGTAATTTCCTTTTTTTACCGGAACCTTAAATCTTATTATGAGTCAGATAAATATACTATGGGTAGATGATGAAATAGAGTCCCTGAAATCGCAGATTATTTTCCTGGAAAGCAAAGGCTATAAAGTGTCGCCCCTCACAAACGGACATGACGCCCTCGAATTTCTGAAAGAACAGGTGGTGGATGTGGTGCTGCTTGACGAATCCATGCCCGGCATCACCGGACTGGAAACCCTCAGCAAGATCAAGGAAATTGACCAGCAGATACCGGTAGTGATGATCACGAAAAATGAGGCGGAAAACGTGATGGACGATGCCATCGGCTCACAGATCACCGATTATCTTATAAAACCGGTAAATCCCAACCAGGTATTATTATCTCTCAAAAAAATAATTGATAACAAAAGACTGGTAGCTGAAAAAACCACCACCGCCTACCAGCAGGAGTTCCGCAGCCTGTTTATGGCCCTCAGCTCGAACCCCGACTTTAACGAGTGGATGGACATCTACAAAAAACTGGTATACTGGGAAATGGAAATGACCAAAACCAACAGCCCGGAAATGCTGGAAGTGTTTAATGCCCAGAAAACGGAAGCCAACAACGAATTTTCCAAATTTATCAGCCGTAATTACAGCGACTGGCTCCATCCCAAAGCAAAGGAAGCCCCGGTAATGTCGCATACCCTGTTCCGCGACAGGGTAGTGCCAAACCTCGATCCCGATGTGCCCAATGTATTCCTGCTGATAGATAACCTGCGGTACGACCAGTGGAAGGCGATCCAACCCATTTTCCAGGAATCCTTCCGTTTGGTGGAAGAAGAATCTTTTTACAGCATTTTACCTACCAGTACGCAATACAGCCGTAATGCCATCTTTGCCGGCCTGCTGCCTATAGATATTGAACATAAATTCCCCCAGGAATGGAAGAACGATGATGAAGAAGGAGGGAAAAATCTTTACGAGGAACATTTTTTTGCCGCCCAACTGAAACAGCTGAAGCTGGATCCCCGCTTTTCCTACACCAAAGTGACCAACCACGCTGATGCGCAGGTAATGCTCAATAACATCCATAATATGCTGGATTACCCGCTGAGCGTGATTGTATACAACTTCGTGGATATGCTCAGCCATGCCCGTACGGAAATGGAAGTGCTGAAGGAACTGGCCGGCGATGAAGCTTCTTACCGCTCCATCACCGCCAGCTGGTTTGAACACAGCCCGCTGCACCAGGCACTGAAACGTATCAGCGATAAAAAAATAAACCTGATCATTGCTACCGACCATGGCAGCGTAAGGGTGAAAACACCGGTGAAAGTGATAGGCGACAAGCAAACCACTACCAACCTGCGCTATAAACACGGACGCAACCTGAACTATGATCCGAAAGAGGTGCTGGCCTTCCGTGATCCCCGGGATGCAGGTTTGCCAAAGCCAAACGTAAACTCTTCCTATATTTTTGCAAAAGGAGACGGATACCTCTGTTATCCGAACAACTATAATTATTTTGTAAACTACTACCGCAATACCTTCCAGCATGGCGGTATTTCCCTGGAAGAAATGATTGTACCTTTCGCCAGGATGGTAACGAAGTAACAACACCTTTTTGCTATTTTTGCGACATGAATATCAAAATCACACCTAATAACCTGACCAAACTGGAAAAGATCTTCGAAGAAGCTAAGTATGTACTGCGCTTCGAAAAAGGTAGTTTCCTGTCCGGTTACTGCATCCTTGAACACAAAAAGGTGGTAGTGATCAACAAATTCCTGAACCTCGAAGGACGTATCAATACACTGATCGATATTTTGTCGACCCTGCCGCTGGATGAAGAAATGCTCACGGCAGAGTCGCATAAGCTGTATAAACAGATACAGTCCAGCAAACCCATTCCTGAAGCGGGAGAAGAAGAAAACGGTACCCCGGGCGAACAGGCGGCGGAATAGGCAAAAAAGACAAATGATGTTGGGATGAAAGTTACATTTTTAGGTACAGGCACATCGCAGGGAGTTCCGGTTATAGCTTGTGGTTGCGAAGTTTGCGCCTCGACAAACAAGAAAGACAAACGCTTACGCAGCAGTATTATGATCACCGCTCCGGCGGGAAATATTGTAGTGGATACCACCCCGGATTTCCGCTACCAGATGCTGCGTGAAAAGGTAGGCCACCTGGAAGCTGTGCTCATTACCCATTCGCATAAAGATCATATTGCCGGCATGGACGATATCCGCGCTTTTAACTATTTCCAGAAAAGCGCTATTAATATTTATGCCACGGAGTTTTCGCAGAGTGTTATTAAACGTGAGTTTGCCTACGCCTTTGCCGATTTCAAATACCCCGGCATTCCTGAAATTAACCTGCAAACCATTGCAGACGCTCCTTTTGACGTAAACGGGCTAACGGTTACGCCTGTTCACGTAATGCATCACCAGATGCCCGTACTGGGTTTCCGCATCCATGATTTTACCTATATTACGGATGCCAACTACATTGCGCCGGAGGAAAAAGAGAAGATCCGCGGCTCAAAGATCCTTGTACTGAACGCGCTGCGCCGCGAAAAACATATTTCCCATTTTACACTCGACGAGGCCATCGCACTGGGCAGGGAATTGGATGTGCCGGAAGTGTATCTTACGCATATCAGCCACCAGCTGGGGTTGCATGAGGAGGTGTCGAAAGAATTACCTGCCGGTACGCGCCTGGCGTATGACGGTCTTAGCCTCGAAATTTAACCGGCCGTTTTATTTCTGTTAACAAATTGCTGCATATAAAGGGATAGCTTGGGAACAAAATTGTTGTTAACCCATGTGGAAATCATTTGCCCGCGAATACCTGCGGTTTTCCCGGAAGGAGCGATTCGGAATAATAACATTGGTGATACTCATGATCATCACCAGTTATATCCCCGACCTGGTCTTTTATTTTCAGCAGCGTATGCCCGTTACCGGTAGGGATGACCTGAAAGCTGCGGTGCTGGCCTTTGAGGCAGGATTGGCAACCACAAAAAAAAAGCCGGCCGTTTTTTCGCCTGCATCTGCCGGGTTGTTTTATTTTGATCCGAATACCTTATCTGCCGCCGGCTGGCAGCAGCTGGGCGTGAGCGAACGTACGGCCGCCACTATCGGGAAGTACCTCGGCAGTGGCGGCCGGTTCAGGAAAGCAGCGGATCTTGGTAAGATTTATGGGTTGCCACCGGCATTGTGCTCGCAGCTGATGCCGTATGTACGCATAGAAAGTAAAGAGGGGGCTACCGGGTTTTCCGGGAGATATGACAGGCCGCCCGGTCGCCACTATTCCGCGCACTACAGCCGCGGTTACGGGGATAGCAGTCGCCGTTATTCCGGGTTCCATAGTAATAACTACCGGGATAGTAGTCGCCGCTACGCAGGTAACGACACCATTTCGTTTACCCGTTATCGTAAGAAAGCGCCGGCAGCTCCCATTGATATTAATACGGCAGATAGCGCAGTGTGGCAGTCGCTACCCGGCATCGGACCCGGCTATGCGAGGCGGATCATTGCCTTCCGCAACCGGTTGGGAGGCTTTTATGCCGTGGAGCAGGTAGCGGAATGTTACGGCTTGCCCGACTCCACATTTCAAAAAATTCAACCGTTCTTACAGATCGGTAACAGTTCTCTAAAAAAACTAGACCTCAACCTCACAGATGAAAAATCTTTGGCAGCTCACCCATACATACGCTATAAACTGGCCCATCTGATAGTACAGTATCGCAATAGCCACGCGGGTTTCAGGGCGGTATCCGACCTCCGCAACCTGCCGTTGGTGGATGAGATTATTTATCGTAAAATTGAACATTACATTGAGATCAAATAATAAATCCACACGGTTATGAATTTTGCGCCTACGGAAATGCAACAACAGATTGCACAAATGATCCGGGACTTCGGAAAAACAAACATGCAGCCTCACGTGATGGAATGGGATG
Source organism: Chitinophaga sp. (assembly GCA_039593235.1). Taxonomy (GTDB): domain Bacteria; phylum Bacteroidota; class Bacteroidia; order Chitinophagales; family Chitinophagaceae; genus Chitinophaga. Next base: position 4,477 of record JBCNPS010000087.1, read on the forward strand.
AACAACAGGAATTTCCCCTGCAGCTATTCAAACAGCTGGGAGAATTGGGCCTTATGGGTGTACTGGTACCACAGGAATATGGTGGCAGCGGGCTCGGATACCTGGAGTATGTAACCGTGATCAGTGAAATTGCACGCATCTGCGGAGCCATAGGCTTAAGCGTGGCGGCTCATAATTCTTTGTGTACGGGTCATACTTTGCAGTTTGCCAACGAAGCGCAAAAACAACGCTACCTGCCAAAACTGGCCAGCGGCGAATGGATTGGCGCCTGGGGACTTACAGAACCCAACACCGGTTCCGACGCCATGAATATGAAATGTGTGGCTAAGAAGGAAGGGAACGAATGGGTGCTGAACGGCACCAAATGCTGGATCACCCACGGCAAAAGCTGTGATGTGGCCGTAGTAATAGCCCGCACCGGCGAGGTGCGCGACAGTCACGGCATGAGCGCCTTTATTGTGGAGAAGGGAACACCCGGTTTCAGCGGAGGCAAAAAAGAAAATAAACTGGGCATGCGTGCTTCTGAAACCGCTGAAATGATATTTGACAATTGCCGCATTCCTGCGGAAAATATGCTGGGAGAGGAAGGCGACGGCTTTATCCAGTCCATGAAAGTACTGGATGGCGGCCGCATTTCCATCGCGGCATTGTCGCTGGGTATCGCCAAAGGCGCCATGGATGCGGCATTGAAATATTCCAAAGAGCGGTACCAGTTTGATCAACCGATTGCCAATTTCCAGGGCATTTCCTTTAAGCTGGCGGATATGGCCACTGAAATAGCCGCCGCAGAATTGCTTACCATGCAGGCCGCTGATATGAAAAACCGGAAGGTAAAAATGACCATGCAGGCCGCTATGGCTAAATATTATGCCTCCGAGGTGGCGGTAAAAGTAGCGAATGACGCCGTCCAGATTTTTGGTGGCTATGGCTATACGAAAGACTTCCCGGTTGAAAAATTTTATCGTGATGCAAAATTATGCACCATTGGGGAAGGCACTTCTGAGATCCAAAAGATCGTAATTGCCCGGGAAGCATTGAGATAGAATAACGATTTTGCAATTGATACTTACTGTATTGAGATAGCAGGATTTTTATAATTTATTAAAAGCCTGTTTATAAGCCGTTCATCATTTTTTCAAAATAATTTAATATTACCCCTTTAGTGTTATTGAATATTGCAAAAGGAACGTTAAATTTGGGTTAATTCATCACTCTTTACCGTTTATCAACCTTAACACACAAAATCAAGAAAGATTTGAAACACTTTTACGCAATGAAAAGCACCCTGTAATACGGGTGCTTTTCTATACCGGGTCTGCCTGGTTTATCCCGTATTAAAGATGCTTAGTAAAATGTGAAGCCTGTAATCCCACGTTATGATTCTTCTTTAATTCAGTAGTTCTACTGATACCTATTTTATTTATCCCTATTACTTTTACAGCCGTAATTATCCGGTTATTGTTATGTTCTCCAGAATTTTGAAACGGGCTGCGCGCATTGTGCTTGCGCTGCTTGTAATTTTATTGACGGTATATGGCATTTTCAGTTTTCTTTTCTATCGGCATACCAGCAAAGAGTACTCCGTTACGGTAAGGGATATTCCCATCCCCGACGATTCATCCACTATTGCGGAAGGTCGGCACCTTTACGGGATAAAGGGCTGTGGCGAATGCCACGGCACAGATCTGCGCGGCAAAATGGTGGTCAACGATCCTGCCATTGGCCGCATTGCCGGGGGGAATATTACCTATGGAGCCGGCGGGTTGCCGGCGAGTTATGACAACAAAGCCTGGCTAAAGGCCCTGCGGCACGGTTTAAATACCGCAAATAAACCTTTATTGCTTATGCCTTCACAAGAGTTCACCCGGATGGATGATCACGATATAGCGGCTATAATTGCGTTTTGCAGGGCACAACCCCAAATAGATACCCCTTGGTGAAAGATATGCCGTGGAATATGACTGCTCAATACACGGACGAAGAGTTAACCGCTTTGTATCTTTATCTCAGAAGCCTCTAAAAAGAAGAAGGGCTTTCCGGGGAGTATCTCCGGAAAGCCCTTCTTCACTATTAACTTTACCTACTTTTTATCTTTGTTGAAGAAGTCGGACACTTTTTCCTTTGCTTCTTCTGCCCAATCCTCTGCTTTATCTTTCACATTATCCAGGAAATCACCTGCCTGATCCATCAGGCCCGCCTTTTTTTCTTCGGCTTTGTCTGACATACCTGCAAACCAGTTATCAACTGTACCTGCAATAAAAGGAGGTAATTTGCCTTTCACATATTCTTTGATCACATCAATGGACTGTGCTGCCTGTTCGGCGGTAAGTCCGGCTTTGTCCTGTAATTGCTGAATGAGTTCCTGCATAAATAGAGTTTTATGGTTAGAGATAGTGTTACTGTTCACGGGCAACCGGAACAGTTAGGCCACTTTCAGTTTAACAAGGGTAGATTGCTCCAGTTTTGCCTGTGCATATTCCCTGGTAAGATGGAAGTGTGATTCATTGGCCGACGGCAGTTCATACATCGCGTCACTCAGCACTACTTCACAGATGGAGCGTAAACCGCGCGCACCCAGCTTGTATTCCATTGCTTTGTCTACAATATAATCGATCGCTTCCTCTTCGATTTGTAAATCGATATTCTCTACCTTGAAAAGTTTCTTATACTGTTTTACCAGCGCATTTTTAGGCTCGGTAAGGATCAGTTTCAGGGTATCCCTGTCGAGGGAGTTGAGATAGGTTACCACAGGCAAACGGCCCAGTAACTCGGGGATCAGACCAAAGGATTTCAGGTCCTGTGAATTGATGTAACGCAGGATCTGTTTTCTGTTCTCTTCTTCTTTTTCCTTGTTAACGGTGAAACCGATAGAGTGTGTTTGTATCCTTCTGCTGATGATTCTTTCCACCCCATCAAATGCGCCGCCGCAAATGAAGAGAATATTTTGCGTGTTCAGTTTGATCAGTTTTTGTTCAGGATGCTTGCGGCCGCCCTGGGGTGGTACCAGTACTTCGGTGCCTTCTAGTAATTTCAGCAGCCCCTGTTGAACGCCTTCTCCGCTTACATCACGGGTGATGGAAGGGTTATCGTTTTTACGGGCAATTTTATCGATTTCATCGATGTAAACAATACCGCGTTCAGCAGCTTCCACATCGTAGTTACACACCTGCAACAGGCGGCTGAGGATACTTTCCACATCTTCACCCACATAGCCGGCTTCTGTAAATACGGTAGCATCCACAATAGCGAAGGGTACGTTTAATTGTTTCGCGATGGATTTGGCCAGCAGGGTTTTACCGGTACCGGTTTCTCCTACCATGATAATGTTGGATTTTTCTATCTCTACTTCATCATCGCCAATCTGCTGGTTCAGTCTTTTATAGTGGTTGTATACAGCTACCGCCAGTATCTTCTTCGCATCGTCCTGGCCAATTACGTATTCATCCAGGAATTTTTTCATGTCTATTGGTTTAGACACCTTGGGGGCGAAGTTGGGAGCTACGGCTGCAGCCGCTTTCTTGCCCGGGGTAAATAACTCCTGGTCAATTATCTCCTGCGCGTTGGCTACACAGTTTTCACAGATGTGTCCTTCTGCACCAGCAATCAGTATCTGCACTTCTTCCTTGGAGCGGCTGCAAAAGGAGCATCGGATTTTAGATTCTTTCATTTCGAAATAGATTATTTTTCTACGAAACTATCATTGTCTGCAATGGTATTGCAGGGTTACAAATTTACACTAAATAGCCGAAAGCGTAAGTCTTAATACAGTAAAGCTTATCATCTCACAAAACAAAAGCTATTGTAATGAAGATAGTAGCGTTTTTTAATATGTATCGCTGTCATCTTCGCTACAATAGCTTTATTTATGCCTTGAGCGTTAAGCTATTACTGAGGTGTTTCCAGGTTTTTCTTTGGATTTTTCTGGAGTACGTCATCAATGATGCCGTATTCTTTTGCTTCATCCGCAGTCATCCAGTAATCACGGTCAGAATCTTTTTCCACTTTTTTGATCGGCTGTCCGCAGTGGCCTGCAATGATTTCGTTCAGCTCTTTCTTCAGTTTCACAAATTCACGCGCAGTGATTTCGATGTCTGAAGTCTGGCCTTCCGCACCGCCATGAGGCTGGTGGATCATTACACGTGCATGTTTCAGCGCGGTACGTTTTCCTTTTGTGCCCGCTACCAGTAATACGGCGCCGAAAGAGGCCGCCATACCGGTACAGATAGTGGCTACATCAGGAGAAATGATCTGCATAGTATCATAAATACCCAGGCCTGCGTAAACGCTTCCTCCAGGGCTATTGATGTACATCTGTATATCACGGTTACGGTCGGAAGATTCCAGGAACAGCAGCTGCGCAGTAATTACGTTTGCTACGTAGTCGTTCACCGGGTCTCCCAGGAAAATAATACGATCAGCCATCAACCGGGAGAAAACGTCCATCTGGGTCATATTCATCTGGCGTTCTTCAAGGATATAAGGAGTCAGGCTGTTGATCTGGTGGCTTTTGGCGTAACTGTCTACTACCAGGCTGCTGATTCCCCGATGCTGGATGGCATATTTTCTAAATTCATTATTAATGTTCATGATGGTGATGTTTATGAGGTAAATTAACAAAATCTTCTGCTTTGATTTCCTCTTCTTTCACGTTCACCTTTGCTTCAGCCCAGTCAAATAACTTGGCAGTGATCATTTCGCGGTAAGTCTGGTCTACAAATTTCTCATCCTGTAACAGGCGATCCAGGTAGCTGTCTAACCATTCTGCTCCATCAGCAGCGGCGCCGCCATAGTAGCCTAATACTTTTTGTTTGGCATTTTCTTTCAGATCTTCGAAAGAAACTTCCAGTTTATTTTCTTTAACCAGTTTATCGCTGATGAGTGTCCAACGTAATTGATGGTCAAACGAAGGGAATTCTTTTTCCGCCTCTTCCGCAGTTTTTGGTTTTTCACCGCCTACCTGCAGCCAGCGTTTGAGGAAATCCTTTGGTAATTCGATCGGCGTTTCGTGCACCAGTACTTCAAACAGGTCGTTGTGAAGGTGGTTGCGACTCTCGGAATCCCAGTATTTGCCGATTTCTTCTTTCAGTTTAGCCCGGAAAGCTTCTTCAGTAGTGATTTCTTCTCCAGGATAAACTTCTTTGAAGAACTCTTCATTCAGTTCTCTTTTTTCAATCAAACCAACTTTGGTGATGGTGAGTTTGAAATATTTCTTTGCCGCTTCCTTGTCGCCGGCTTCAAAGCCCAGGTCTTTCAGGACCCAGCCCAAACGCTGTTCGTCAAAGGAAGTAGCCAGTTGGAATACAATGCTGTCTTCATTCTTTTTGCCCTGTAACTCAGCCTGGATAGCCGGTGAAAAGTACTTTACCAGCAAGGCGTTCTCTTTTACGATACCGCCTTCCACTACATTACCCTTCTTGTCGGATTCTTCGAATTTAACGTTAATCACGTTATCTTCAGAGGTAATTGTTTCAGGTTCTGTTGTTTTACCACCTTTCAGTTGCAAGCGCTGTACTTCATCGTTTACCATTTCGTCGGTAACGGTTACTTTATACTTGGTAAGGGTGGTTTTGTTATTTTCCAGGGGAGTAACGCTGAAGGCCGGTTTCAGACCTACTTCAAATTCGAAGTTGTAATCAGCTGGTTTGTTGTAATCCAGGTCTTTTGCCTGTTTTTCCAGGGACAGCGGCTGGCCGAAGATTTCCAGTTTTTCTGCCTGCACATAGCCCATCAGTTCTCTTTCAACAGTTTTCAGAATTTCGTCGCCAAAGATAGCCTGACCGTGCATTTTCTTAACCATACCTGCAGGTACCATTCCTTTACGGAAGCCTGGTATGTTCGCATTTTTGCTGAATTGCTTTACTGCTTTGTCAAAATTAGGAAGGTAATCTTCCTGGCTCACTTTCACAGTGATCTTATCGTTCAATAAACCAATGTTTTCTCTCGTAACGGTTGCCATAATTGAATTGTATAAAGTGTTCTTTAAGAAGCAATAATGATTCCTTGTTTATTTTTCTGCCATGAAGTCACAACGGCAAGTAGGAATGGCAGGAAATTATTTTTGAATAAAATCAGGTGAAACTGTGTCTGAATAAGACAGTAGTGACAATGAAAGTGAGGGGGAGCATAGCATTATCACATTGCCATATTGACGCATTGCCACATAATATTATATGTGCGGATGAAGGGACTCGAACCCCCATGCCTCGCGGCACCAGATCCTAAGTCTGGCATGTCTACCAATTTCATCACATCCGCAGTAAATAAAAAGAACTTGCTCCTTCCTGTTAATCCCGCCCGGATATACAAGACAAGAGCCCCTTTTTAGCTCAAAAAGGATTGCAAAGGTATTATTTTTTGGGAATTAACAAAATCATTTATATAGGGAACATTCGCCGGCTTTCGCCCCTAATTTTTTAAAAAATCAGAATTAAGCAGTTAAATTGGAGGGCAATTACTGTAAAAGTCTATCTGATGCTATGGCCAAAACCTTTTTTGAAGAGCTGAACAGCGCAAATGCTACTGGTGTAGCCTATAAGAATATCAACCTGAAAAAGGCCGCCCTGGCCTATTTCGCCAATTCAGGCAACGCCACCATCGCTGATCTGTGCAAGGAGCTCAATCTCAGCACTCCCAAAGTGACCAACCTGGTAAACGATCTTATTACCGATGGACTGGTCATGGATTATGGCAAAATAGAGTCCACCGGTGGCCGTAAGCCCAACCTGTACGGACTGGTGCCGGATTCCGCCTTCTTTATCGGCGTAGACGTAAAGCATGACCACCTCAACCTGGGCCTGTCCGACCTCCATAAAAACCTGCTCACCACCGTAGAAGGACTACCTTACGCGCTGGATAACACCAAGGCCTCGCTGGAACAGCTTTGCCTGCTGATCAATAACTTTATCGACGGACTCACTGTGCCAAAAGAAAAGATCCTTGGCATCGGTATCAATATCCAGGGACGTATTAACTACGCCACCGGCTACAACTACAGCCTTTTTTATTTCGACGATGAACCCCTTAGTAAAGTCATTGCAGCCAAAGTAGGTATCCGCGTTTTCCTGGAGAATGACTCACGCGCAATGGCCTACGGGGAATTTTGCTCAGACCTGGTGAATGGCGAACGTAACGTGCTGTTCCTGAACCTGGATTATGGCATTGGAATGGGCGTGCTGATCAACGGGGAACTGTATTATGGTAAATCCGGCTATAGCGGGGAAGTAGGGCATATCCCCATGTTCGACAATGAGATCATTTGCCATTGCGGGAAAAAAGGATGCCTGGAAACAGAAGCCTCCGGATGGGCGCTGGTAAACATGTTCCGGCAAAAACTGGCTGCCGGTTCTTCCTCTATGCTCACCCGTACGCACCAGTCGCCTGAAGACATCCATCTGCACGACATCATAGCGGCCGCCAACAACGATGATATGCTGGCCATAGAACTCATCGCCAAAGTAGGAGAGAACCTGGGCCGCGGCGTGGCCCTGCTCATGAACATCTTCAACCCCGAACTGGTGATCCTCGGGGGCGCCCTGGCCGCTACACAAGACCATATACGCCTGCCTATAAAAAGCGCCATGAAAAAATATTCCCTCAGCCTGGTTAGTAATGATTCCAAGCTGAAAATGTCACGACTGGGTGAAAGCGCAGGCATTATCGGGGCCTGCCTGTTGGTAAGAAATAAGGTGCTCATAAGCTAGTTTTACCTAACTTTCACCTTAATTCCATTTTCTTACCCTAAAAAATGATTGTTATGTCCACCACATTAACAACGTACCTCACATTCGGCACTAATTGCCGCGAAGCAATGAATTTTTATAAGGGCATTTTCGGAGGAGAACTCCAGGTTATGACAATGGGCGAAGCGCCGGAGAGCGACAAGCAACCCGAGGCGGCAAAGGACCTGGTGATGCACGCATACCTGAAAGCGCCGGGGTTTGAAATCATGGCGTCCGACAGTATGATGGGGCAAACACCGAACAACGGGGATAGCGTTACGCTCGCCCTGGGCGCTACATCTAATGAAGACGCGGAAAAATTGTTCAACGCATTATCTGCCGGGGGCAAGGTTACCATGCCATTGGCTGAAACCTTCTGGGCGCACCGCTTTGGTATGCTCACCGATAAGTACGGCATCCCCTGGATGATAAGCTTTAATAAACCGATGATGTAATCTTTTAAGGAGACGATAAGTTTTACAGCTGTTCATTTTCCTGGTATCCCGGAAAATAAACAGCCGTATTTTTTATTTCTTCTTCCTGAAAAAAGAAAATAATCCTCCTCCGCGCAATTCATTTTTCTTCTCCGCTGCAGGCCGGAATCCCGGATCGTTCGCTACAATCAGGTCAATGATCTTTTTACAGGCGCCCATATCTTCTTTGGCTTCGTAAGCCAGCGCCATGGTATATCTTACGGCAGATGCCTCCGTGTCCCATGTCCAGTTATTGGCGGCATAAATATGCAGGCATTGGGTGGCGTATGCCAGCGATTCATCGTATTCTTTGTTACCAAGATAAGCTTCCGCCAGGAAAGCATATACGCCAAACCGGTAGTTGGGAGCATTATCTGTTGCATCGCCGCCGGACATGATCTGTAGTGTATATAAAAGATCCGCAATAGCGGCTTTGAAACGGCCCAGTTTTAACGCGGCTTTTCCCCGGAAGTAATAGATCTTCATTTGCGAAATGACCGGCAGTTTGGGAATACCGCCAATGGAAATACGGTTGTTGACAGCGCCGATGCAATGTTCATACTGTGCATTGTCGAAATACAGGTACATCAGGTTAAAGTATGCATCGCTGTCGTCCGGCTTTTCCACCAGGTGCGTTTCCAATGCCAGTATACGTTCCGACAGGTCGTCGGCACTGTTGGTCCGGATAAATGCACGCCCGGTTTTAATACGGTCAATGTTATAGATAATGGTTTCACGGTCGTAGTCTTCCAGCGATTCCATATCCTTTGCAATCCAGGTATTGTATTCTTCCAGTATTTTTTTGTAGAGATCCAGCGCTTCAGCATGTTTCTCCAGTGTACACAGGTCGTCTATCATTCTTTCATGGATAGATACATAGTACATGAGGGGAAGCACCTCCGCGAAGTTATCCAGGATAGTTTGTCTGTCGGCGATGGCCTCCGCCAGCTTGCCCATGCTGTGGTAGGCATCCGCCCTGGATTCCAGCTGTTCCCAGAAGGGCGACATGTTATAGCCGATAGTATGTACATGCGCTGCTTCCACGAAGATGCCGCCTTCGTATAAAGCAATGCCATAGTTGTTGCAGCACATGGCAAAATGGTGAGGGTGACCGGCATAAGAACTGCCTGCATTTTCATACCAGTAGGCATGATAAATATCAAATGCTTTTTTATAGAGGAACCGCTTCAGCGTAGCAGACGCCTGTTTTACCCCATTGTCTTTTTCCAGCTGGATCATCTCGTTGAAAATAACACCGGCTGCGTACCAGTCGTACGGAAGGTGATGCTCCACATCAGGCCAGCTTTCGGGGAACTGCCCGTTTACTTTATAGCTGGTAAAATACCACCTTACCATGCTGAACGGATAAGGTTTAATGGCCAGTGATTTTTCATACCAGGGCAACGCTTCATGATAGCTGCCGATATTAAAGAACGCAGTAGCGGTATAATGGTAGAAATAGGCTTCTTCAGGATATTCGGCAATGAAACGTTTGCCGGTGGAAATCTGTTCCAGGGTACCTTCATCGTCGTCGTCTCCAAAAAACTCCGGCCAAAATTCCGTAGTGCCTTTACAAAATTCCCTGGCCAGCGCCGCATTCCGTATGCCATCGGCGAGCAACTGCTGAATATGCCGGAGCAAACGCAGCATATCTTCTTTGGTATTTTCTCCTGCGGAGATCATTACCTGCAGCATACTGGCGGCAAATTCGTAATCCGCCATATCCAGGGCGAACCAGGTGGTGGACAATAGCCGGTTATTAAATACGGTGCATTCAAAGGACTGTTTATAGTATTCCAGCGCAGCGGGCCTGTTTTCGGTATGGTAATATACATCGCCGATACGGGTAAAGCACTGGAACCGCGCCACATTGAGCTGGGGCAGATCGTCTGCATACAACGATTCATACACCTGGAGATTACGGTGCATATCTGCCAGGGCCTTATCGGTTTCATTCTTTAATACCCATACCTGGAAACGGTACAGTAATGCTTTTGTAGTTAATTCTTCATCGCCGCTGGCAATGAGTATATCACAATCGCTGATGGTTTCATCTCCTTTATCGGCCATAATATTGGCGCCCATATAGGCGCGGTGTACGCGGGCCTGCACATGTGAAGGATCAATGCTCAATACCTGGCAGAACGCGTCATAGGCTTCATTGTACATGGCAGTGGCAAGGTCCCTGTTATCGGTGGCTTTGGCATTTTCCAGCTGCGACAAGCCCAGCAGCTGCCAGCCCCGTGCCTCCCCCGGATGATCCTGCAGGTATGTTTCAAGTTTGGTAATTGCTTCCGTATACGCCTGTTCATTATACAGCCTTTCCAGTTCGTCTAAATACATATGCGCTTTATTAGGACCTGTAATTTATTAATATTGGGGCTGATGATAAATATTTTCTGGTAGTTTCCTCCCGAATATATATATTTAAAGACCATTTATTATCAGCCAGAAACTTCAATCCTTTGCCATGAAAGCAATAGCAGTATTGTTATTACTCCTGTGTAGCACAGCAGTATACGCGCAGGAGTGTGATTGCAGGAAGAAATTTGACAGTGTACAGGTCTATCTGAGAAAGAATTATGTAGGGTTTATCGACAAAGTAACTCCTGTTACACAGCAGGCTTATACCGCCATGCTTACAAAAATGCGGCTGCAGGCAGCCACCATTAAAGGGGCCACACATTGCCTGCTGCTGGTGAACCGTTACCTGCGCTTTTTCAAAGACCAGCATCTTTCCCTGCACATTGGCTATACGCCGCTAAAAGAAAAAATAACACTCACGCCCCAGCAGCTCGATGTGCTCGGAAAGCAGCCGATAAGCGGCATAGCGGGCATTTACCAGGCGGGCTCACTGTATAAAGTAGCCCTGGTAAAAAATCTCAGGGGACTGCGTACTTACGCCGCTGTGATCATGGAATCTTCGGTGCCCGACTGGAAAACAGGGGACGTGTTGTTTGAACTGGCGGCCACCGGACCGGATAAATTTGACCTGATCAGTTATACAGAACAACAGGTGAACTTTGATACGCTTACTGTTGGCAGGCGGCATGACGGCCTTGCAGCCCTGGGCTGGCAAAAGCCAGGGGCAGTGCTGCCTCCGCAAACGGCCGGCGTTACACCGCTGCAGAAAGTACCGGAAAGCCCCGCTTTTGCCGATATGCCGGCGGCGCCTTTCTTTTTCCGGCAGGTGAACGACAGCACCGGCTACCTGCGCATCAGCAGTTTCGACGCCACCGTTTATCCGCTGGCAGATTCCGTACTGAATGTCAATGATGAATACCTGCGCAGGAATCCCAACCTGGTGATAGATGTCCGTAACACAGGCGCAGGCGCCGACAAACTCATTGAGCGCCTCCGGCCTTTACTGTATACCCAGCCGGTGAGGATCACCGGGGCCGACTTTTATGCAACCCCGGATAACATTACGGCATGGGGCCACGCGCTGGACGAACAAACCGGGAAATTACCCGATGAATATGTAGAGCAGATCCGCACAGCCATCCACCAGGGCGACGGGTTGCAGGGAAGGCTGGTAAGCCTGGGACCAGACGAGAACATGATCCTGCCCGCCCCGTTGCCAGTGCCCGCTAAAGTGGCGGTGCTGATCAATGATCAGTGCAGTAATACCGCAGAGCAGTTTTTACTGGAAGCAGCCCAGAGCCAGAAAGTAAAATTGATGGGAACTCCCACTGCCGGGGCATTGGATTATTCCAATGTAGCCAGGGTGAAATTTACGAACCCTGATTTTTCGGTAGACTATCCTGTTACCCGCTCCAGGAGAGTGGCTGCGGGACAAGGTATTGATAATAAAGGGATTCAGCCTGCAGTGAAAGTGAATTTTAACTCGGCAGGATGGCTGGAAGAAGTAGTAAAACAATTTTAATGCAGAAGTCTTTAAGATCTGATTAACACTTGAAGATTATTTAAACCCCATCTTTATAAAACAAAGCGTATGCACACGCATATATGAGGGTTTAAAAATAGTAACAATGGTAGAAACGTTGCCTCACAATTCCTTGTGAGGCTTTCTGTTAAAATAGCTTTTGCTGCAAAAGGTCTACCAGTATGTGTGTGAGCTCATGAAGACTGTTGGGTTTCGTCAGGAAATACGAAGCGCCCAGCTCCCTGGTTTCTTTCTTGTCCGATTCGTGTGAAGAGGTGGTATAGATCACTACAGGGATATGCTTTAAATGCTCCTGCTGCTGTATTTCTGCAAGGAATTGTTTTCCATCTACCCGGGGCATGTTCAGATCCACGAAGATAAGATCGGGTACAAGGTCATTGTTCAACTTCAGCAAGGCATCCTCGCCATTTATAGCTTCATGGTACATGATATCCGGTGCCAGCTCTTTTAGTACTTCACCAAATATCATCCTGTCA
>JBCNPS010000088.1:0-17014 GCA_039593235.1 Chitinophaga sp.
GGCGGTGTTAGCCGGTACGTTGCTGTTGTTACGTGTATGACAGGAGAGAAATGCAACAGTCATCAACAGCACCAGTGATGAAACTCTTTTCATAGTATGATTTATATCAGGTACCTCAAAATTACTATTATCCTTCCATACCTTTGAGGACCCGTTTGAATCATAAAAATAACAGACCATGTTGAACCAGAAAATAGCAGATTTACGAAAAGATTATCAACTGGCTTCCCTGGATGAAAGTGAAGTGGCGCCGTATCCGCTATCCCAGTTCGGGAAATGGTGGGACGAGGCCATGAATAGTGAAATTGATGAAGCCAATGCCATGACACTGGCTACCAGTACACCGGATGGCCGGCCTTCTGCAAGGATTGTATTACTGAAGAGTTTTGATGATGATGGCTTTTTATTTTTTACCAATTACGAAAGCCGGAAGGGGCAGGAATTAGCACAGAACCCACATGTTACCCTGTTGTTTTTCTGGCGGGAGCTGCAACGCCAGGTTCGTATAGAGGGTACTGTTAGTAAAGCGCCTGTATCGGTGAGTAACGAATACTATAACAGCCGCCCGGTGGGAAGCCGCATCGGCGCTATTGCTTCGCCGCAAAGCAAGGTCATTCCGGACAGATCTTTCCTGGAGGAACAGGTAGATCTGGTAGCCGCAAAATACCAGCAGGAGGCCCCTGAAAGACCTGATTATTGGGGAGGTTATGTGGTAAAGCCACAGGCGATGGAATTTTGGCAGGGGAGAAGCAGCCGGTTGCACGACAGGATCCTGTATACATTGCTGCCGGAAGGGAGTTGGAAGATTGAGCGCCTGGCGCCGTAACGGCCCGAAAGGTGTCAGATAAAAATGCCGCTAAGATTATGTGAATAATCTTAGCGGCATTTTACTAAAAGCGTAAAATTAAGCTTTTGGTGCAGCAGCTTTAGCGGCAGTATTTTTTCTGGTCTTTGCAGATCTAACTTTACCGAAAGACTTACTGAAGATCTTACCTTTTTTGGTTTTAATATCTCCTCTACCCATAACGAATAATTTGAAGTTTGATGTTGTTAAATATGATGTTATCAGGCTGCAAAATACTGCAATTCGATGAAATAGCGTAGTACTGGCGGTTTGATATAAAAAAAAAGCAAGAAACATGAACTGTTCCTTGCTTGAATAAGTTGTGTTAACTGATTAGAGCTTGTCGGATAAAGCTTTACCAGCTTTGAACTTAGCAACTTTCTTAGCCTTGATCTTGATGATCTGACCGGTCTGTGGGTTTCTACCGTTACGTGCAGCACGTTTAGAAACGGAGAAAGTACCGAAACCAACCAAAGTTACTTTACCACCTTTTTTCAGGGTATCAGCAACAGCTTTGGTGAAAGAGTCCAGCGCTTCGTTAGCCTGGGTTTTGGTAATAGCTGCATCTTTAGCAAGCTTGTCGATTAATTCGGCTTTGTTCATAGTTAGTAAGATTTAACTAGTGAAAAAATGTTTGATGTGAGCAAATATAGCGCGTTTTATCAGATTACCAAATTTTTTACAACTTTTTTATAGAAAATTTTATCGGCTGAAAAACGCTACTGGTAACGGTTACAGCTGATTGATGTTTCCCGTGCTAAAGGTCGGACCATTAGCAGGATCGCATAAAACCCTGTGCCCTGGCTTGTTTACCAGCTTTTTTACTAATAACGCGGGACCGGACCAACTATTGTACCAAAGTCCGGATGCCCCGGAAATAGTGGATTTCCTGTGGATAAGTTTAGTAAAGATCCCTTACTTAAATCACCTCCATTACGGTGGTAAAAGCGATAAAACGGTCGCCGAAAAGATCATACCCTCTTTGCCGCAGCGCCTGTTGGTGCTGGTCTGCAAAGGATTGGTAGTCATTCAGGCTATCCGCAAAATATTGCACAACATAGGTGGGTCCCTCTTCGTCGTCCTGCTCCAGTAAACGGCTGATGCGGTAATCGTGGAAAAGCCCCGTGGCCAGCATCGCCGGAATATGCTCCTCCCTTAACCATTGAAGCCACCTGAAATGCGTATCTGTGGCTACTTTGGTAGTTACGTTATATATAATCATACGTCTCTTTGTTTACACTGCCAGTTCCACGAACACCGGACAATGATCCGAGTGTTTTACCTGTTGGTAAATAGTGGCGTGTTTCAGGCGTTCTTTCAGTGGCTGGGCAACGTTGATATAGTCTATACGCCAGCCCTTGTTATTGTTCCTGGCGTTGGCCCGGAAGCTCCACCAGCTGTATTGATGCGGATCGGTATTAAAATGACGGAAGCTGTCTACGAAGCCGCTCTCAAAGAAGCGGTCCATCCATGCCCGTTCTTCGGGCAAAAAGCCGGTAGAATTTTTATTGCTCACGGGATCATGGATATCTATTGGTTTATGGCAGATATTGTAATCCCCGCATACTACCAGGTTGGGACGGGTTTTCTTCAGTTCCTCGAGGTAAAGGAAGAACTCTTCCAGCCATTGGTATTTATAGGTTTGACGGAGCTCTCCGCTGGTACCGGAAGGGAAGTAAGTATTAATCAGGGTGATATCGCCGAAATCGAGCCTTATAAAGCGGCCTTCCAGGTCGCTCTGGCCGTGGCCACTGCCATACTGTACGAAGTCGGGTTTTATCCGGGTAAGTACGGCTACGCCGCTGTATCCTTTCTTTTGGGCCGGGTACCAGTAATGCGCATAACCCAGGTTGTCGAATTGTTGGAAGTCGATGTTTTCCTGGTGAGCCTTTATTTCCTGCAGGCAGATAATATCAGCGGGATCTGTTTGTAACCATTCTGTGAAGCCTTTAGTCATGGCTGATCTCAGGCCATTCACATTGTAAGATATGATTCTCATGTTGGGTGTTGTTTAGGGCATTACATCATTAAATTTACGAATTACGGACCTGTGGTCAGATAATAAATGCGAAAAAATTCGCCTTTTATCCCTCCACAGATCCGTAACAATTAGCCGGTAATGCTTTTATATATCGTATTCGAGGTTGGGACGCAGCCACTGTTCGGCTTCTTCCACTGTCCAGTTTTTACGGGCAGCATAGTCTGTCACCTGGTCTTTTTCAATTTTTCCGAGACCGAAATACTTACCCTCGGGGTTGGCAAGATACCAGCCGCTTACACTGGAAGCGGGGTACATGGCCAGCGATTCAGTGAGGGTGATGCCGGTGTTTTCCGTAGCGTTCAGCAATTCAAACAATTTCCATTTCTCGGTATGGTCCGGGCAGGCGGGGTAACCCGGCGCGGGGCGGATACCTGCATAGGCTTCTTTGATCAGGTCTTCATTGCTCAAATGTTCCTCTGATGCATAGCCCCAGAACTCTTTACGCACGCGTTCGTGCATCAGTTCAGCGAAGGCTTCCGCAAGCCTGTCGGCCAATGCTTTCAGCATGATGCTGTTATAGTCGTCGTGTTCCGCTTTGAATTTGTCCAGCCATTTTTCAATACCAATACCAGTGGTTACCGCAAAGCCGCCTATGTAGTCGGTTTTGCCGGATTCGGCAGGCGCAATGAAATCCGCAAGGGAAAGGTTAGGCTGACCCGGCGCTTTCTTTACCTGCTGGCGCAGAAATTCCAGCTGTACCGGTTTGATCTCCGGTTGTTCGGGTGTTACCCTTACAGAATCCGGAGCTGTTCTGCTGGCAGGATACAGACCAATGACTGCATTGGCGCCCAGCCACTTTTCTGCAATTATTTTGTTTAGCAAATCTTTTGCATCATTAAACAGCCGGGTGGCTTCCACGCCTACAACTTCATCAGTAAGGATCTGCGGGAATTTGCCGTGTAGTTCCCAGGCAATAAAGAAGGGCTGCCAGTCGATATACTTCGCAATTTCACCGAGATCATAGTTTTCAAACTTCATCACACCGGTCATTTTAGGCTTCACAGGGGTGAAGGCATCCCAGTTGATGTTGGTTTTATTGGCCTGGGCTTCAGCGATCGGTAGGAATTGTTTGGTTTGTTTCTTATTCTTAAAAGCTTCGTTCAGTTTCTGGTATTCTGTTTGTATACCGGCCAGGAACCCGGGCTTCAGCGCTTTATTAAGCAGGCTGCCGGTTACGGTAACGCTGCGGGATGCGTCCAGTACGTGTACCACGCCATGTGCATATTCCTGCGCTATTTTAACTGCGGTATGCGTGCGGCTGGTGGTAGCGCCTCCGATGATCAGCGGGATATTGAAATCCTGCCGTTTCAATTCACGGGCAACGTGTACCATTTCATCGAGACTGGGGGTGATCAGGCCACTCAAGCCAATGATATCCACCTTTTCCTGGCGGGCGGTTTGCAGGATCTTTTCTGCAGGCACCATTACACCCAGGTCAATAATTTCATAGCCGTTACAGGCCAGTACCACGCCTACAATGTTTTTGCCGATATCGTGTACGTCGCCTTTTACCGTAGCCAGCAGGATTTTACCGGCGGCTTTTATTTCCCCGCCCTGTTCTGCCTGTATCCGTAATTTCTCCTGTTCTATATATGGTGTAAGGATAGCCACGGATTTTTTCATTACACGGGCACTTTTCACCACCTGCGGAAGGAACATTTTACCGCTGCCGAACAGGTCGCCAACAATGTTCATTCCGGCCATCAGCGGGCCTTCAATTACATCCAGTGGACGGGGATATTTGAGGCGGGCTTCTTCCGTATCTTCATCTATGTAGTCGGTGATACCATTTACGAGTGCATGGCTCAAACGGTCTTCCACAGTACCCTGTCTCCAGGTTTCATCTTTCTCTACTACCTTTCCTTTGGCCTTTACGGTTTCTGCGAACTGTATCAGCCTTTCCGTAGCATCTTCTCTTCTGTTTAGTATGGCATCCTCACAAAGTTCGCGCAGGGTGGGTTCTATATCGTCATAGATCTGCAGCATCCCGGCATTTACAATACCCATATCCATCCCCGCCTTGATGGCATGGAACAGGAATACGGAGTGCATGGCCTCCCTTACGGTTTCATTACCGCGGAAAGAGAAGGATACATTACTTACACCGCCGCTTATTTTTGCGAGGGGCATCAGTTGTTTAATACGACGGGTGGCATTGATAAATTCCACCGCGTAGTTATTATGTTCTTCGATACCGGTAGCGATAGCAAAGATATTGGGGTCGAAGATGATGTCCTGGGGAGCAAACCCTACTACTTCGGTGAGTATCTTATAGGCGCGGTGACTGAAGCTCACCCTTTTTTCTTCAGTATCGGCCTGGCCGTGTTCGTCGAATGCCATTACCACTACCGCGGCGCCATAGCTTTTACAGATGTGCGCCTGCTCAATGAATTTGGCTTCTCCTTCCTTTAAGCTGATAGAGTTAACAATACATTTACCCTGAACGCATTTCAGCCCGGATTCAATCACGGAAAACTTACTGGAATCGATCATCACCGGGATGCGGGAAATATCCGGTTCTGCTGCCAGGAGGTTAAGGAAGGTAGACATGGCCGCTTCTCCGTCGAGCAGGGCATCGTCCATGTTCACATCCAGGATCTGCGCACCGCTTTCTACCTGTTGGCGAGCAACAGACAGGGCTTCTTCGAATTGTCCTTCCCTTACAAGGCGGGCAAATTTCTTGGAGCCGGTTACGTTGGTACGTTCCCCTACGTTAATGAAATTGGTTTCAGGTCTTACTACCAGCGGTTCCAGGCCACTCAGGCGCATAAAGGGTTTGATCACCCTGCGTTCTTCTCCGGCAATAGGTTCGTTGACAGTATCTGTATTGTTTATAATTGTTTCGCTCATTTCTGCTGTAAGTGATGTTTGAATAGAAAACCTGCCACGGTTGATCAGGCGAGTGTTTCGGCTAATACGGGTTTGAGGCGTGGTTTGATATGTTTCACATGTTCTGCAATGTGGCGTATATGATCCGGGGTGGTACCGCAACAGCCGCCTACTATGTTAACGAAGCCCGATGAGGCAAAGTCTTCAATGATACAGGCGGTATCTTCCGGTTCCTCATCATATTCTCCAAAGGCATTGGGTAAGCCTGCATTGGGGTAGCAGCTCACATAGCAGCTGGCTATGTTGGACAGCTCCTCAACGTAAGGACGCATTTGCTGTCCGCCCAGGGCGCAGTTTAAGCCGATGGAAAACGGGTTGGCATGCATAACGGAGATATAAAATGCTTCCAGGGTTTGCCCGCTGAGGGTTCTGCCGGAGGCATCTGTGATGGTACCGGAAATCATTACCGGGATTTCAGGTTTGCCTGATTCACGGTAGTATTTCTTGATGGCATAGATGGCTGCTTTACAGTTCAGCGTATCAAAAATAGTTTCTATCAGCAGCATATCCACTCCGCCATCGGAGAGGCCACGTACCTGCTCTTCATAAGCTGCAGCCACTTCATCGAAGTATACAGAGCGGAACCCGGGATTATTAACATCCGGCGACAGCGACAGGGTTTTGTTCATCGGGCCTATGGCGCCGGCAACAAAACGCGGCTTACCTGGGTTTTTGGCGGTGTATTCCGCAGTAGCCCGTTTGGCTATTTGCGCGGCAGCTACATTCAGCTCATAGGCCAGCGCCTGCATATCGTAGTCGGCCATTGCAATAGAGGTGCTGCTGAAAGTATTGGTTTCAATAATATCAGCACCTGCTTCCAGGTACTCTTTGTGGATGGCTTCAATGATTTGAGGCTGCGTAAGATTAAGAAGGTCGTTATTGCCTTTAAGATCACTTGGATAGTCGGCAAAGCGTGTGCCCCTGTAGTCTGATTCCTGGAGTTGGTAGCGTTGAATCATGGTGCCCATAGCGCCATCGATGATAAGTATGCGCTCATTGGCGCAGTCTTGCAAAGATTTCATATTTATCAAGGCGTTTATTAGTTACAGTTAAGAAAAGAACAGGGTCGAACAATAAACAAATCCACCCTGAACGAGTCCACAAATATAACCTTTTCCCAGCTATTTTATTGTTTTGTGTTTGTATGGACCCGGGTTTTGAGCGGGGTAAACAAAGGATCTCATAAGTTATATATCTCCCTAAGAAAAAATAGATTTTGTTTATATCTATAAATTTAATTTGGAAGTAGTCTACAAAGTCTACTATATTTGTGGAGTAATAGAAAGGTACAATGCAACAAAATGATAGAAATACAGTGATTTACCCGGTTATGGCCTCCCACCAGCCCTCCGCCTGCACTCCTTGCAATTGCCGTTGCTGCAATTAACAGATTCATCATTAGTGCTCTTCAGATATTTATTACAACAAAACTAAACGTCAGTCATGACTATATCAGAACATATTCATACCCTGCATCAGCACCTGGCAAGCCTGGGACTGCAACCCGTGCCGCAAACCGGCGATGGAAACCAGTCTGAAGTGTTTAAGGTATGTTTCCTGAATAAATATGAAATGCAGCGGTGGAAAGAGCTGCAACAGCAAAAGGAATCAGAAACCAATCATAAAATATTTCCGGACCATCCTGCAAAGGATGCTGTCTGACAAACTTTTCATAACGTGGAATTACAGGTTAAACGAAGACGGGTGCTGTTGAGCACCCGTATTTTTTTATATACCGGAGAGATATCCGTTATTTGTTCTGCACATAGCTTTCCAGTGGTAACCGGTTACTGATAGACCTGGCCAGCGTCATTTCATCTGCATATTCCAGCTCTCCTCCAAATGCAATACCACGGGCAATAGTGGTGATTTTTACAGGAAATTCCTTTAATTTTTTTGAGAGATAGTAAATGGTAGTGTCGCCTTCAATAGTGGGACTAACAGCCATGATCACTTCTTCTACACCCTGGTACTGAACCCTTTCTACCAGCGACTGGATATTCAGCTGGTCTGGCCCGATACCATCAATGGGAGAAATAATGCCACCCAAAACATGGTATAAACCATTGAACTGCTGGGTGTTTTCTATGGCCATCACATCGCGGATGCTCTCTACTACGCATACTACCTGCTTTTGCCGGGAGTGGCTGCTGCAAATACTGCAAACTTCCGCATCAGATACATTGTGACAAACCTTGCAGAACTGTATCTGCTGCCGCATCCGTGCTATCACATCACCAAACTGCTGTACCTGTGCTGTTTCCTGCTTCAGCAGGTGCAGTACCAGCCGTAAAGCTGTTTTTTTACCGATACCCGGTAGTTTGGCAAATTCATTTACCGCGTTTTCTATCAGCGCAGAGGAAAATATCATATTGCAAAGTTAGGAATATTGGGGCGGAGGAAGCCGCACGGCTTCCCCCGCTGTAATTTAAATGCTTATCTTTTTGGGCACCGTCCAGTACGCCTTCAGGTTCACTTTTTCAATATTGATCACCCGCTCGGGTTGTTTTTTGGGAGAGGTATAATAGTTACCACGGTCCCATTTGCCATTACCGTTAGTATCCAGCAGCAGGCGGATGTCGTACTCACCCGGCGTAATAAACCGCTGGCTCCATTTTCCGTTTACAATGGTGCCCGAATATTTAATGGTTTTGTCCTGTACCAGCTGTACCACGTAATGCATGGCGGTATCATTGATGGCGTTCCTGGTACTGTCGCTGATATTGAGTTCCGTAACGGTGAAAATGGCGTAATCCGCTACCTTTTTGGTCCTGAAGCTAATGGTATCCGCCCGGGCCAGTTGCTGCCCCGCGGTATCCGTAGGCGCATCTTTAGGAATAATAAACCGGTACGGGGTACCTTCTTTCCAGTCATAGCCAATGGACAAACGGGTACGGGTAGAATCCATGGTACTGGTAAAGGTAACCGGGTTATAGGCGCTGTCTTCACCCAGGATGGTCCTGGCGCTGTCGAGGTTCCTCAACGGCAGGGCAAAGGTAATTCTCAATGGTGCAGGTAATTCCTGCATACCTCCTTCAAGGGTGGCCGTAGCGGTTAATTTAGGTAGCTTCTTCTTTTTCTTTTCCTCTTCTTCCTGGTCAATCATGGAAGAGTCAACAGGTTCCGGCGGTGGTTTAATGGTACTATCCGTTTCCATAAACAACAGGAGGTTCACATCTGCAAGGTTGCTTTCTGTTAATACAATTGGTGCGTCTACAAAAGCGATCATCTCCGAAGGCTGGTTATACTGCAGGTCGCGGTCTTCTTCTTTCAGGGCAAAGATCTTATAGGAGCCGGGGGCTATATTTTTGAAGCGGAAAGAGCCATCCCCTTTGGTTTTGGCATAATATACCGGCTTTTCCTTTGATACAATGGAGTCCGTAAGATCGCGGTACAGCATAACGGCCACGTTACTGTCTACACGGCCATTTTCCGCATCTATCAGATGGCCGGACACCTGCAGGCTGTCGAGATAATCACCGGTAGACACCACATACTGAAAGTCCGCCGCAATATTACGTTCGTTAATATCCCGGATGGCATCAGCAAAATTGAAGGTGTAGGTGGTGTTGGGCTTCAGGGTATCCTTTATTTCAAGGGTCACCGTGTGCAGTTTGGCAGTTACAATAGGCGTGCGTTTCAGCGTTGGCGACACAATCAGCTTATCATTCACATTATCCAGTTCCACGTATTCGTCGAAGATAAACGTCACCTTTTTGCTGTTGAAGTGAAGGGTGGAATCCCTGGGTGTAGCCTGCAGCAACACGGGAGGCAAACTATCCCTTGGCCCGCCGCTGGGGGGCACAATGTTGGCACATCGCGTAAATGAAATGGAAATGAGGATGAACATCAGCCAGAAAACCCAGCCCCTGATATATTGATTCATGTACCTGATCGGATTAATCAGGCACAAACTTACGAACTCATTTCAAAGAATCACGAATTTGGCAGCTGCTTATAGCCAGAACCATATTTTTTCGTTAATCTTATGTATGGCCAGTATTTATTTAATGCAACATACGCAGGTGATCCCGGCTCGGCCGGAGGAGGTGTGGAGCTATTTTTCCAACCCCAATAACCTGGCGCATATTACCCCTCCCTATATGCGGTTCGTTGTTACTTCCCCGCCCTATACCGGGCAGGTATACCCGGGGCAGATCATCACTTATTTTGTATCGCCGGTAGCAGGGATCCCGTTGGAATGGATGACAGAGATCACCCATGTAGCCTACCTGGAATATTTTGTAGATGAGCAAAGGGTGGGCCCTTACAGTATCTGGCACCATGAGCATCATTTCGAAACAGTGCCCGGAGGTGTAAAAATGACGGACCTGGTCCATTACCGGCTGCCTTTTGGCTGGCTCGGAAAACTGGCCCACAGGCTGTTTGTAAAAAAACAGCTGGAGGCCCTTTTCAGCTATCGTGCCCGGGCAGTAGAAACAATATTCGGCCGGCCTACTGTTGTGTAGTGATCGTTTTGGTTAAATGCTCCCCTGTATAAAGCTGGAAGGTGCTTTTGCCGGTTTTCGGAACGGCGCCCAGCCATAGCGGAACGGTGCTGGCGCTGCTTCGGTTGGGATTGGCGGTAGCTACAAAATGCATCGTGGCATTGTTGTTCACGTTATCGGAAGTAGCGGATTCCAGTTGGATCTGTGTACCATAAAAGGTAGGCGGCATGGTGGCGGCAACTACTATATGTGTACCGAAGTCCGGACGATCAATGGTGTTGTTCATGGTTTTGGCTATACCGAACAGGCTGTCGAATGAAGCCTGGTTATCAATGAGCCAGAAGGTAAGGCTGTCGCTTACTGTAATAGTGTTCTTCAGGAAATAGCCGGAAAGCGGGTTTACTTCCAGCTGGCTGCTGGGGTTTGCAGCTACGTTTAATGTGGTATCGCTGCCGGCGGCGGTGCTGTCATTTTCGGCTTTAGGGCCGTTGCTGGCACAGGAAGCAACGATTATACAGAAAAACAGGATCATCAGTTTAGCATGCATGGGAATTAAGTTTTGATAAATAACATTAATTGCGGGGAATAGTTTTACGGGAGATAGGGATAAGAAGGGTGATATTACCCACGGAATGTTTCCCGGTGCCACTCATCCATTCGGTGCTGGTTTTCTGGGTATAACTGATGGTGGTGCGGTTAATAACAATCCCGATGCCGTAATCGATGCCAAAGGTGAAGTGCCGCATATGTGTTTGCTGGTAATCGGATACTTCTTCGAAATTGGTATCCCTCGATTTTAAAATGCCGCCTTGCAGTAGCGCATTGTATCCTACAAAGCCGAACTGGGGCCTGGCTATGGCATATAGCTGGAATCTTCTTTTGGTGGCTACAGATAAATTGCGGTGGCCGAAGTAGGGATTGAACAGTCCTGCCCGTACATAGGACCAGGTGCTTACGGCGGTAGTCATAGTGCCCAGCCTGGCATTGGCGCCACCAATGATTTCCAGGTAATTAACCGGGTTCCAGAGCATTCTTTCGTAGGCAAAATTGTAATTGATCAGTGGTGCATTGGGTACCTGGTATTCCCAGCCCCTGGGCGGCTGATAGCCGATGAGATGATGGAAGAAGGTTTGTGTTTCCCTGGCAAGCGCCCACGGGCCCAGTACACCGAATACAAATTCCGAGTGGAAGCTGTATTTTTTTTCCGGGTTATAGGAAGTAAGTCCATGGGTGGCGTACAGGGCGCCTGCGTAGTAAAAGTCTTTGGGAATATAGCTGGTATCGGCAATTTCGTTGGGCGTGATCATGATCTGCATAAGATCCCATTCAAATACATTGATGGCATTGCGGCCTGCTTTGGGTAGTATCCATTTATCAAGAAATACCGATTTCTTTTTTTTCATATAAAGATAACCTGCGCTGCTGCCGTTGCTGTAGCCACGATCTGTTCCCCGTCCCCACACATTAAAGAAGTCGTCATCTTCGTATATCCTTAGTTGTTTAACGGCATCCTGTGTGATCTGTGCAGATGCCGTTGCCGTGATGATACAAAGCAGCAAGCCTGATAGTAACCTTTTCATACGCCGGTATTTATCCGAATACCTTGAATATCTCAAAAGCGTTCTTTTCCAGTGCTTCCCGGTGATCCGGATGGGCAATATTAATGAGCGCCTGTGCTCTTTGCCGGAGGTTTTTTCCCCGCAGATGGGCTACGCCGTACTCTGTAACCACATAATGTACGTGAGCCCTGGTGGTAACCACACTGGCGCCGGGTTGCAACTGCGATACAATACGTGAAATGCCTTTGGAAGTAGTGGAAGGAATGGCAATAATGGGTTTGCCTCCTTCTGAAAGAGCGGCTCCCCGCATGAAATCCATTTGTCCGCCTACACCACTGTATTGCCTGAACCCAATTGAGTCAGCACATACCTGGCCAAAGATATCGATCTCTATCGCGCTGTTAATGGCGGTTACCCGGGGGTTTTTGCGGATGATGGTAGGGTTGTTCACGTACTCCACATCCATGAGCCGCATGATGAGATTGGTATCCATAAAATCGTACAGCCGCTGGCTGCCAATAGCAAAGCTGGAAATGAGCAGGCCGGGGTGTACCGCTTTGTACTTACCCGTGATCACGCCCTTTTGTACCAGGTCGATGATGCCATCGGAAAACATTTCTGTGTGTATGCCAAGGTCTTTATGATTGGAAAGGCACTGTAGCACAGCGTTTGGGATACCGCCTATGCCCATCTGTAAAGTAGCACGGTCGTCTATCAGGGAGGCGACATGACGGCCTATAGATAATTCTGTGTGGGTGGATGGGCGGATGGTTTGTGAATAGATGGGGTAGTTTACCTCTACGGCTGCGTCGATCCTGGAAATATGAATAACGCCATCGCCCAGTACACGCGGCATCTGCGGATTTACTTCTGCAATGATAATTTTAGCGGTATCTACGGCTGCTTTGGAAACATCGCAGGATACGCCGAGGGTGCAATAGCCATTTTTATCCGGTGGAGAAACAGAGATGAGGGCTACATCTATGGGCTGTTCGCAGGTGCGGAAATACCTGGGAATTTCGCTGAGGAACATGGGTACATAATTGGCCCTGCCTTCATTTACGGCCTGCCGGATATTTTTGCCTACGAAGAAGGCGTCTATTTCAAAAGCATGCGCATGTTCGGGGTTGGCGTATGGCGCTTCCCATTCGGTGTGGATGCTCACCAGGCGTACTTTTTTCAGCTCATGACTGCGGGCGGTCATGGCATTCACCAGTTCCCGCGGAGTGGCTGCTGCGGTGTGGATGAATACGGTGTGGCCTGGTTGGATCAGTTGCGCGGCGGCTGTAATTGATGTGTAAGACATGCAGTAATGATTTTCTCCAAAATTATCGTGCAGTAAAAAAAATAAATATGAGTATTATCATATTGTAATTTTAAACTTTCCGGTATCGATAAGCTTCAACAACATGGCTTCGGAAATTGTTGGAGCTGCGGTGGTTAAATAACGGTTATGGATACACTGATTTACAGGAAGGCCACTTTTTCGGATGCTGTTGCCATCCGGGAATTATCACTGGCCAGCTATAGCCAGTTTGCTACCGTGCTTTCCCCGGAGCATTGGGATAAAATGTGGCAGGGACTATCGGACGATGCGGGGTTGCAACTGCTGATGGATACCGCGGTAACCTTTGTTTGTGATACCGGCAGTGAACTGGCGGGTGTAGTGTTCCTGGTGCCTTCGGGAAATCCGACTCCTATTTACCCGGCTGATTGGGCCTATATCCGCCGGCTGGGTGTACATCCGGCCTACCGTGGCAGGGCAATAGCCCGCCACCTTACAACAATGTGCATTACCGAGGCCCGGCTGGCCGGAGAGCACATACTTGGGCTGCATACCAGTACTATTATGCCGGACGCCAGGCACCTGTATGAACGGCTTGGGTTTTTGCAGGTACAGGAACTGGCTTTATTGGGACAGCAATACTGGCTGTACAGGCTGGATTTGCGGCAATAGTTATCCATTTTAGCTGAACATGTTGATAAATTCATATAGGTGTTATGACGTACACCCAGTTTTATTTCTATATATTAGCATTCTAAACCTGGTACACAACTTCTTTGCGGCGAGATTTGGCACATATAAGTGAGCAAATGCTCATTGAGCGGTTAATAATAGGAGATCCTGCGGCAAAAGAGTTGTTATACGACCGATACGCCGGGGCCCTTTACAATATTATATTACAGCTTGTGCCTGTAAAAGAACGGGCCAACGAAGTAATTGTAAAAGTTTTTCACTGGTCGTTCCAGCATATTGGAACATTCCAGACCTCGGGCCACCGGACATTGTTCACCTGGTTGCTGCGTAAAACGAGAGAATTAGCCATTAAAGAAGCCCTGCCAGAAACCGCATTAACCGGTACGGAGCTGATGAAGCAGGAAGAAGGCATACTACAGCAGTTCTATCTGATACTGCCAGCCGATCAACAACAGGTGTTCCGGCTTAGTTATTTTAAAGGATTATCAATCACAACGATAGCCCGCTTACTGGCCCTGCCGGAAGCGCAAATAAATGAAATCCTGAAAGAAGCGACGAAGTCTTTCAGACAATTCTTAAAAGAGACTTGGAACTAAAATTTTACATAGAAAGCGGTATTATCGAGTCCTTCGTGCTGGGTTTGGCTTCTGAGGAAGAAGTAGAAGAGCTGCAGCACATGAGAAGGCTGTATCCGGAACTGGATACAGAAGTCGAATTTGTTGAACGTCGCCTGGAAAGAGCCGCGTTTGATGAGCCTGCCATGCCTCCCGCGGAAATACGCGAGCGGGTGCTGCAGAAAATCCGGTGGGAAGAAGGGCATGGTTATTCAGACCCCTCTTCCAATTACACTTTCATCAATATCCAGCCAAAAGATGGCAACCACATCACCGTTCACCGCTGGTGGAAGATCTTCTTCATTATCTTCTTTATTATGTCCAAGGTGTTCCTTTTCCTCGCTATTTTCTATTATCTCAAATACCGCATGTCGCAGGAGCAACGTAGCGATAACCTGCGCCAGATGATCCGGCAGGAACAGATACAAAGCCCCTTGTTATAATTTTCTATCCGGATTATCGTTATTTTAAAGATTTTACAGTTTTGAGAATCCGCCAGATGGGGATATAACGTATCTATAGATATGTTATTTATTATTTATATTTTATAGCCTTGGTTAACATAAGCGGACAGTTTGAACATCAGTAACTATATAGAAAGCGGTATTATTGAGCGTTATTTGCTGGGACTCGCCACTCCTGAACAAGGGGAAGAGTTACTGTACCTACGCCATATCTACCCGTTGCTCGACCTTGAATTTACAGCGGCCGAACTCCGGATAGAAAATAAACTGATGGAGGAAGGCCCCCTGCCACCGGTGAAAATAAAAGAAGCAGTGCTGCAGCGGATTAAACCGGGAAAGGAGTGGAAAGACAGGTCCTGGAGCGGTTATAACTCCTATGAACATACGAATTTCCATCATCACACCTATATTCCTATCGACTCATTCTGGAACCGCCGGATAACGGTAAGCATCTGGTGGCGTTGCGCATTTATTGCCCTGGCAGTAGCGGCCATGGCCCTGGCAGCGGGTACCTGGCATTTCTACCACCGCGCGCAGATGCTGGAAGAGATCCTGTTTAAGCTGAAAGTCCCTTCCGTAAACCAATCTGCCCCATAATCCGCTAAGTAACAATACTTTCATTTGGTACGTTTATTGCAAATGCTGAAATTGCCCCTGTATTCCGGCTGTTATAAAACCTTATTTGATGGCTGCGTGTTGAATACAATGGCATTTAAACACACAAACTAATTTCCCATGAGAAAATTTTCATTTGCAGCGTTACTGATGGCAATAGTTGCCGTTTTTGCATCTTCCTGCTCCCCCAAACAAGGTGTTACCCAGGACATCAATAAAAGCGCCGTAAAAGGTAACTGGGTTTTAACCGATATTAAGTATGAAGGCATCCCTGATAACGCTAAAGTAACCGTATTTGATGAAGCCAATGCCAAGTGTTTTATTGGCAGCCAGTGGATCCTGCCGGATAACTATGCAATGGGCTCCTATACGCTCACATCTACTGAAGACGGCTGCAGTGCAGTTACCCAGAAGATTGCATGGTCGCTCACAAAAAGTGGCGGAGTAAGTATGTTTGGCTTTAAAAAGCTGTACAGTGGCGATAAAGCAAAAAATGTAACAGAAGGTTACCGTATGGAAATTACCGGCGCCGGTAGTGTGATGACCTGGAGGGCAAATGTTAATTTTGAGAATAAAAGTGCAGCGATTATATACACATTGCAGCGTAAATAACCGCTATCAATCATAGTGTTAGCACAGAAACACAGCGGGGATCATGGTTTATGATCTCCGCTGTCTTTTTTTCAAAAGATGTATATTTAGATCATTAAGCACCAGTACTATGAACACGCCGCAGTCCCGGATTCAGTTCCTGGCGTATGCTGCAGTTGCCGCACGCCTGCTGAAAATGAAACACCTGATTCCCTGTCATTACGGAACAATGCCTGTACTCAGTGGTACGCCACAAAGGTTGCGGGAACTCACAGCAGATCTGGACAAGCTGGAGATTCATATACTGCAACCCGGCGAGGCGCCGGATACGGCTGTGGTAAAAGCCCGTAATCATTAGTGAACAATTGCTTTAAATTCCGATATATGTTACCCCTTAATACCGACCGATTACATCTATATCCCTGCCGCCTGCCGTTGCTAACAGAGATATTCCTGAACCATCCGCATGCCCGCGAAACATTGCAGGCGCATATCCCGGAAAACTGGCCGCAGCCCGACCTGAAAGAACAGCTGCCTCATTTTATTGAATTGCTTCAGCACGATCCGCACTCGTATCCCTGGATGTTGTGGATCATTGTAAATAAAGAAGATGCGGTGGTGATCGGTGATATCGGGTTTAAAGGCCGCCCCGATAAAAACGGCGTGGTGGAAATTGGATATACCCTGTTACCTTCCTGGCGAAAAAAAGGATATATGCGCGAAGCCGCTACAGCATTGGTGGAATGGGCTTTCCGGCAACCCCACGTGAAAAAACTGATTGCCGAATGTGATGTTACCAACGTTGATTCCATGAAGGTGCTGCAACACCTTGGGATGGAAGAACTGAAGTTACCGGGAGAAATGCTGCATTGGCAGCTGCTGCGTTTGCTTCTTCTTCGGCTTCGTGAACAGATCATCTGTGTTGCTGAACTCAATCAACTCACCGAGATACATAAACGCCGTGTGATCGG
>JBCNPS010000089.1:0-16965 GCA_039593235.1 Chitinophaga sp.
AATCAAACGGCGACAGGAGCCAATTGGAAGAATTAGCCTATACCAAGTCAGGAGAAGAAGCCATCAGGCACTTATACCAGGTAGGAACGGGCCTCGATTCCCAGATCCTCGGCGACTATGAAATTATAGGACAGATACGTAATGCTGCCAAATTTGCCAAGGCGCACCAAAGCCTGGGCAGCTTCCTGGAACGGCTGGTAAACAGCGTGCTGCAGGTATCCAAACTCATCAAAACTGAAACAGGGCTCAGCAAAGGCACGGTGTCTGTGGCTTTTGCCACGGTAAGAATGCTGGAGCGCATCTGCCCTGACATAAAAAATAAAAAGATCGTATTACTGGGTGTAGGTAAAATAGGCCGTAACACCTGCAAGAATATGATCGAATACCTCGGCGTAAAAGAGGTGACCCTTATTAACCGCACCCTGCAGGTAGCCGCTGAATTTGCAGGTCAGCACGGGCTGAAATACGCACCGTTTGAAAATATGGTGAGCGAAATGCAGCAGGCGGATATTATCCTCGTTGCTTCCAACGCGCCACAACCAACAGTGCTGGCGGAACATTTCCGGAACAGTTCCCCCAAACTCATCGTGGACCTGTCAATTCCCTTTAATGTGGAAGCTGCAGTAGGCGAACTCCCGCATATTACACTGGTAAATGTGGATGAACTCTCCAAAGTGCAGGACGAAACCCTGCAAAACAGGCTGGGAGAAGTACCGAAAGCCATTGCCATCATCGATGAATACATGGAGGAATTTCTTTACTGGTACAAAATGCGCAAACACGCTGTAGTACTGAAGGCGGTAAAAGATAAACTGCAGGAAATACATACCCGCGAAATACAGCAGCAGAAGAACGGAGGGCACTACAACATGGAAGATATAGAACTCGTATCTTCCCGCATCATACAAAAAATGATTAATCTCATGGCAGGAAAAGTACGTAAGGAAACAGATAAAAGCGACCAGTACATTGCCATGATCAACGATATTTTTGAGACAGGAGTTAACCAGGAATAAACAAATGGATAAAGTTATCAGGATAGGCACAAGAGAAAGTCAGCTGGCCTTGTGGCAGGCAAACCAGGTAAATGATCTGCTCACCGCACAAGGTTACCGCACCGAACTGGTACCAATCAAAAGCGAAGGAGATATAGACCTGGTAACACCCCTCTATGAAATAGGCGTACAGGGTATTTTCACAAAAAGCCTCGACCTCGCACTGCTCAATAACCGTATAGACGTTGCCGTTCACTCCTTTAAAGACGTTCCCACACAACTGCCAAAGCAAATTGTACATGCCGCTATCCTGCAACGCGGGCCGGTAAAAGATCTGCTGGTATATAAAAACAATACAGATTTCCTTTCACAACCGGGCTATATTGCCAGCATTGCCACCAGCAGTGTGCGCCGTAAAGCGCAATGGTTGCGAAAATACCCGCAGCACCAGCTGCATAACCTGCGCGGGAATGTAAATACCCGTTTGAGAAAACTGGCCGAAGAAAACTGGGATGGCGCCATCTTCGCAGTGGCGGGGCTGGAAAGGATCAATGTACGCCCTGCTAACTCCATTGACCTCGACTGGATGTTACCGGCGCCTGCACAGGGTGCAGTGGTAGCCGTTTGCAGGAAAAACGACCAGTTTTGCCTGGATGCCTGCGCTGCATTCAACCACGCAGACACTGCCCTTGCCACACATATTGAACGCGAATTTTTACGCACCCTGATGGGCGGATGCACCACCCCCATCAGCGCTTACGCTTATATACAAAACGATCATATTCACTTCAGCGGCGAACTTTGCAGCCTGGATGGCGACCGCTTCTTCAGCATTTCACGCGAAGTACCGGTAAACCAGGCCCATCACCTGGGAAGAGAAGCTGCAGAAGATATTATGGCGCAGGGCGGCGCTGAAATTGTAGCACAGATCAGAAATGCTAAATGATAAATACCGCATATTAAGCACCAGGCATTTAACAGACAGCTCCATTGCTGTTGCTGGTGAAAACGGTATTCGCATAGATGTACAGGATTTTATACAAATAAAACCGCTGCTGAATGAAGCATTGATAGGCGATGAACGTATGCTGGAAGTTTTCCGCCCGGAAGCAGTGCATGTATTCACCAGTGCCAATGCAGCAAAAATACTGGAAAAATATTATCTCTACCAGGATGATACCTGTTATGTGATCCGGGAACCCAATGTATGCTGTATTTCCAGCAGCACCCGGAAGGCTGTGGAAAAAGCATTTCCCGGTTGTAAGGTCCTGGCGGAATCGCCCTATGGCAGCGAACTGGCCAATGCTATTGTACAACTCGGCAATGTTAGTTCCGTTAATTTTTTCTGCGGTAACATCCGGAGAAATGAATTGCCGGACGGCCTGCAAAAAGCAGGTATTGAAGTAAAGGAATTTGTGATCTACGAAAACATCCCCGCGCCTGCAGTAATAGCAGACGACTACGACGGTATATTATTCTTCAGCCCAAGCGCTGTTAAAAGCTACCTCTCCGCCAACAGGATCAACAGCAAAACCGTTTGCTTTGCCATTGGCAGAACAACCGCCACAGCACTGAGAGAGCATACCGATAACAAAATTATAATGAGCACCGATATCAGTGAAAACAGCATGGTGCAAACTGCTATATTTTATTTTAATAACATTAACTGCTACGAATGAGCGCATTGAAGAACGACTTACTGCTGAAAGCCCTTAAAGGTGAAACCGTTTCCCGTACACCCGTATGGATGATGCGCCAGGCTGGTCGCTATTTACCGGATTATATCAAACTCCGTGATAAGTATACTTTTTTTGAACGCTGTGAAAATCCGGAACTGGCCACTGAAATAACCGTGATGCCGGTAGACCAGGTAGGCGTTGATGCAGCTATTATCTTTTCCGATATCCTGGTGGTTCCACAGGCTATGGGCATGGAAGTGCAGCTGGTAGAAAAGATAGGACCACTGCTTCCCGCTCCTGTTAAAACCGCACAGGACCTGCAGCGTATATGCGTTCCCGATGTACAGGAAAGATTACACTATGTTTTCGACGCCCTGAAGCTCACCAAAAAAACACTGGATGGCAAAGTACCGCTGATAGGCTTTGGCGGCGCTCCCTGGACCCTGCTCTGCTACATGGTGCAAGGCAAAGGCTCCAAAACTTTTGATGAAGCAAAAGCATTCTGCTACCAGCAGCCTGCCGTAGCGCATCAGCTGTTGCAGATGATCACCGATACCACCATCGCTTACCTGAAAGCACAGGTGGCCGCAGGCGCTGATACTGTACAGGTATTTGATTCCTGGGGCGGTTTGCTCAGCCCACAGGACTTTGAAGTATTTTCTTTACAATATATCCGGCAGATAGTAGCTGCCATGAAAGATGTTTGTCCTACTATTGTATTTGCAAAAGGCGCCTGGTTTGCCCTGGAAGAAATGGCCGCTACCGGCGCACACGGACTGGGTATCGACTGGTGCATTAAACCGGAACTGGCCCGTCAGTTTGCCGGCAGCAACATCACGCTGCAGGGAAACTTTGACCCCGCTAAACTACTGGCGCCCATTCCTGAAATTGAAAAAGCAGTAAAAGAAATGCTGAAAGGCTTTGGCAGGCAACGTTACATCGCCAACCTGGGACATGGCATTTTACCAAATGTGCCGGTTGATCACGCCAAAGCATTTGTAGAAACCGTTAAAGCGCACGGATAATTACCATGAGCATTAAAGATAATTTCATATCGTTTATACATGGCCTGCAGGATGAGATCTGTGCAGCGCTTGAGAAAGCCGACGGCAAGGCCGCTTTCCGGGAAGACCGCTGGGAACGCCCCGGTGGCGGCGGTGGTAAAACACGGGTAATTGCCAACGGCAATGTATTTGAAAAAGGAGGCGTTAATACTTCTGTTGTTCATGGCGAACTGCCGGAAGTAATGGCGCAGCAATTTGGCGTTACCAACAGCCGTTTCATGGCCTGCGGTATCTCCCTGGTACTTCACCCGCTGAATCCTTTTGTGCCTACTGTACATGCCAACTTCCGCTACTTTGAACTGTATGACCAGGATGGAGCGCTGAAAGACAGCTGGTTTGGCGGTGGTGCAGATCTGACGCCGTATTACCTGGAAGAAGAAGACGGTATTCATTTTCACCGTACCTTTAAAGATGCCTGTGATCCGTTTGGAAAAGAACTGTACCCGGCCTATAAGAAACACTGCGACGAATATTTTATCAATAAGCATCGTAACAATGAAGCACGCGGCATAGGCGGTATTTTTTACGATTACCTCCGGCCTAATGCAGACAGATCAGCAGCTGCACTCCTGGAATTTTCCAAAGCAAACGGAAAAGCTTTCCTCGATGCTTATCTCCCATTGGTAGAAAAAACAAAGCACCTTCCTTATACAGCAGCACATAAAGACTGGCAGGCGTATAGGCGTGGGCGTTATGTGGAATTTAATCTTGTTCACGACAGGGGAACGCTGTTTGGATTAAAAACAAATGGCCGTACGGAATCCATCCTGATGAGTTTACCACCGGTAGCCCGCTGGGAGTACGATTTCCATACCACTCCCGGCAGTCCCGAAGCACAGCTGGAAGAATACCTGAAGCCAAGAGAATGGGTAAAATAATGTTCCGGCAGACGATATAAAAACAATAAAAATTTTTATAAAGATGATCAGAAGAAACAGAATTTTAAGAGTATCTCCCGCTATTCGCGCGATGGTGGCGGAAACAATTATCACGCCCAACGATTTTATGGCGCCGTTATTTGTTACCGAAGGAGAAAATGTGAAGGAAGAGATCAGCTCTATGCCAGGTTATTTCAGGTATTCCCTTGACCTCACTATTAAGGAAGCAAAGGAACTCTGGAGCCTGGGTATTAAAAGTGTACTGCTGTTTGTAAAAGCACCGGATAGTGTAAAAGATAACAAGGGTACCGAAGCGGTAAATCCTGATGGCCTGATGCAACGCGCTATCCGTGGCATTAAAAACGCCCTTCCCGACATGGTAGTAATGACGGATGTGGCGCTGGATCCTTACTCTTCCTACGGCCATGATGGTATTGTGGAAGGAACAGAAATTGTAAACGACCCCACCGTAGAAGTGCTGGCCCGTATGAGTCTCAGCCATGCACAGGCAGGCGCCGACTTTGTGGCGCCCAGCGACATGATGGATGGCCGCATCCTGGCTATCCGCAACATCCTTGAGGAAAACGGTTTCGATAAAACAGGCATTATGGCTTACAGCGCCAAATATGCTTCCTGCTTTTACGGTCCCTTCCGCGATGCACTGGATTCCGCTCCTGGCTTCGGCGATAAGAAAACCTACCAGATGGACTACGCCAATTCCCGCGAAGCGATCAAGGAAACACTCATGGATATTGAAGAGGGCGCTGATATTGTAATGGTAAAACCGGCAATGGCATACCTCGATATCATGCGTATTATAAAAGATCGTGTAACCGTTCCCGTGAGTGCCTATCATGTAAGCGGAGAATATGCCATGATCAAGGCAGCAGCACAAAGAGGCTGGCTGGATGAAAACAAGGCGATCCTGGAAACCATGACCAGCATGAAGCGTGCCGGTGCGGATCTGATCGCTACGTACTTTGCAAAAGACGTGGTAAAACTGCTGAATGCATAATTCCCTATCTTGCGTAAAATAATAAACCACCAACAGATGTACAGTAAAAGTGAAATGTTATTCGGGAAAGCAAAGCAGGTAATTCCCGGCGGTGTTAACTCTCCCGTACGCGCATTTAAAAGCGTAGGCGGCACGCCCGTGTTCATGGAACGTGCAAAAGGCGCTTATATGTATGATGTAGATGGTAACCGTTATATCGACTATATCAATTCCTGGGGCCCGATGATCCTTGGTCATGCTTACGAGCCGGTAGTAAAGGCCATACAGGAATATGCCACCTACTCTACCTCTTTCGGTGCGCCAACAGAACTTGAAATAAAGATTGCAGAACTGATTGTGGGCATGGTGCCTAACATCGATATGATACGCATGGTAAACTCCGGTACAGAAGCCTGTATGACAGCCCTGCGGCTGGCAAGAGGTTATACCGGCCGCAATAAGTTTATCAAATTTGAAGGTTGCTACCACGGGCATGCAGATGCATTCCTGGTGAGCGCCGGCAGCGGTGTGGCTACCCTTGGCATTCAATCCGTGCCGGGTGTTACCACCACCGTGGCAGAAGATACGCTGACTGCTCCCTACAATAATTTACCTGCAGTAGAACAATTGATTGCGGATAATCTCAATCAGATCGCTGCAATAATTATTGAACCGGTAGCGGGCAACATGGGCTGTATCCTTCCGCAGCCGGGCTTCCTGGAAGGGCTTCGCCAGCTTTGCGATGACAACAATATCCTGCTGATCTTCGATGAAGTAATGACAGGTTTCCGTCTTGCACGCGGCGGTGCGCAGGAATTACTGGGTATCCGGGCCGACCTGGTGACGTTTGGTAAGATCATCGGGGCCGGTATGCCGGTAGGCGCCATAGCTGGTCCGAAAGAGATCATGGAACATCTTGCCCCTGCGGGGAAAGTATACCAGGCGGGCACTTTGAGCGGCAATCCTATTGCAATGATTGCCGGCTACACCTTGTTGCAAACACTGAATGATAATCCCATTATTTACCAGCAACTGCAGGAAAAAGCAAGCTACCTGGTAAATGGATTAAAAGAAGCATTTGGCGCCGCAGGCGTAGTGCATAGCATTAACCAGATGGGCTCCATGCTGAGTGCGCATTTCACGGAATACCCCATCGTGGATTTCACTGCGGCCTCCGCTGCCAATAACGAATTATTCAAACGTTTCTTCCACGCTATGCTGGATCGTGGTATTTATTTGCCGCCTTCTGCTTTCGAAAGCTGGTTTATGAGTAATGCACTTACTACAGAAGACCTGGATGAAACCATTGCTGCTGCTAAATCTGCCATGCAGGCAATAAAATAGTTAACAATTCAATCCTGTGCAGAGTGGAAAAGGCTGTATCATAATATATGATGCAGCCTTTTGTTATTTTTAGTGGCTTGAATAAGCCAGATCACAATACAATTAACCGGTTCCGGGTAATTGCCTGTACCCACTGTCTCCGCCCAGGCCGGGACAGTGGGCTGATATTATTTATGATAGATAACAGTTTGCCCCGGGGAATAAATATTGCCTGAGTAATTGTTGTCCGTTTTCTGGGTTTGCCCGTTCAGCTTTACCGTAAAGTGATAGGTTTGTGCCGGGTCGGGTAATGTAAAGGCATATTCCAGTGGCGCACCGGGTAATGTAGCGGTGGCTACGTTTACGGTCTTCATCACGGTAAGCACCTGGTTCACTTCTATGTATACGTTCAGTGGTTGTTGTATTGCCACCGGGATATTACCGGGTATTTTCCAGGATATTTTTACGTTGCTGGCGTCTGTTTGCTGTAAGGTAAGATCAGTAACAGCCGGTAAACTAACGCCTGGTTTGGTAACGTCATCCACTGATTTTTTGCAGGCAGCTGCTGTCAGTAATAATGTGCCGAAGGCAAATAGCAGGAATTTTCTCATGGCGTGTATGTTTTAGTAAGTAAACTCATTCAGGACACTCAATAGCCGGGATTTTGTTTGTAACCACCTTTCGACCAGTTCATTTGTGCCTGTGGAATGGGCAGAAATTCGTCTCTACCGGCGGTGAAATGCGCTACACGGAACCAGTCGAACCGGTTCTTTTCCTTGTTAAGGAATGCATTCATTACGGGTTCCAGCATACCCCAGCGCATCAGGTCGAAGTACCTTCTTCCTTCGCAGGCCAGCTCCAGGCGGTCTTCCCACATGAGTGCCTGCCAGGCAAATTCTTTGGTCCAGTTGCAGTTGATGCCGGGTTTATATTCTTCAATTTTATAGTTCAACCACAGGGAGCCGTCGTCTTTCTTCAGCCGTCCGGTGCTATGGGCAGCCCGCGCCCTCACCCTGTTGATCAGCGGGAGTGCTTCATTAAAGCGTCCCAGCTGTATCAGTATTTCTGCTTTCCACAGCAATACTTCAGCATAGCGGATCTCTTTTTTATTCATGCTGTTCTGTACATAGAAAGGTTTGTACATACAGTTGCAGCTGGGATGTACCTGTTCTTTCATGGAATTGAAATACCCGTACTGGAAGGGGGCACGGGAGCCGGATTCTTCAAAAAGAAGGTGGTTGTCATATTTCCAGGGATATCCCGGAATGGCAACAGTATGGCCCATGCGGGGATCAAAAGCATGGGCGGTGAAGAACTGTTTGTATTGCTGGCCGCCCATTTCTGTATTGTTGTAGTTATCGAAATCGGGGAGACCGGTACCATCTGTTTTAAATGCATTGATCATGGTGTAGGACACCTTGTGGAAATCGCAGCAGCTGAACCAGGGATTCCACCAGGGAGCATTGAGCTGGTCGCCCCAGTTAACACGGCCATTGGTGGTACCATCATCAATAGAATATTGTATTTCCCATAATGATTCTTTGGTGTTGTTATCAAATTCTATCATGAAGTTTTCTGCAAAGTCGGGCGTGAGATCAAACATAGCGCCGTCTTTGGCTGTGATAGCATCGATATGGGTCAGTGCTTTGTTGAGTGTTTCCTGGTTGATCATGGTGACCTGATGCCGGTCATTTTTTTCATAGGCCCTGAACAGCAATGCCTTTGCTGCCAGTGCGTGTGCTGCATACCTGGTAGGCCTGCCTTTTTCAGACTGTGTTTCGGGCAGCACTCCGGCAGCATCTTCAAAGTCTTTGATGATCTTATCCCACAGGGGCAGATCGTTGGTCATTTCCGGAGGGCGGTTGGAGATACCTTCTACTATGATGGCATCATTCTTTACTTCATCATCTATGTAGGGCACATAGTTCCAGCGTAGTTTCATGCCCAGGTATATCCATCCCCGGATAAACTTCATTTCTGCGATGCGTTGATCACGGGCCTTGAAGCTGTTGGGATCTACTTTGTTTAGCAAACGCAGGGCAGTATTGGCCCTGCTGATGCCGCAGTAGCCACGGTACCAGGGACCGTCGTTGTTGCCGATGTTGGATGTTACGCCGGTAAATATTTCCATTTCATACCAGGGTGTTTGGTCACTGAGGCCACCGCCGCCTTTATAGGCGTCGTCAGACCTTACGCTTTGAATCCACGGCGCATGTGTATCTCCGTAGCCAAGAGAAGGCATATAGGAGTAAGCAGCAACCACGAAGTTCTCTATCTGGTCGGCGCCCTCTACCTGTTCTTCGGATAATACTCCTTTGGGTTTTACGTCCAGGAAGTTTTTACATCCGGCAGTGAGCAGGATGACCAGGCTGATGAATATTATATTACGTGTTTTCATGTTGTTCGTTTAAAAGGTGACATTCAATCCAAAGAGACCGTTAATAGGCAACGGGTAGGCTTCATTGGGATTTTCAGGATCTCCGCCGGTAAATTTGTCCTTACCCCATGTCTTTTTAAAGTTGAGGAGGTTTTGTCCTGATATGTATACCCTGACCCGGTTCATGTGCCATCTTTCCATTAAGCTATTGGGGAGGGTATAGCCGATATCTACTGTTCTTAGTTTGATGTATGAGCCATCTTCAATGAAATAGGTAGACATCCGTTTTTCCCCGTTAGCATCGCGGCGGGAGAGGGCGGGAATGTCGGAGTTGGGATTGGATGGCGACCAGGCTTCGAGTATCCGGGAAGGGTGGTTCCGGTCGTTTTGCACGCCGATGTTCCAGAAGTCACTGAGTTCTTTCCAGCTGTTGTAAACGCTGTTGCCAAACACACCCTGGACAAAGATGGTGATATCCCAGTTTTTATAGGTTGCTTCCAGGTTTAATCCGGCCATCAGCTTGGGATCTCTTACACCTATCCAGGTACGGTCGTAGGTTTCGTTGATCACGCCGTCGCCGTCAAGGTCTTTGTACCGGATGCGGCCTATACCTTTTCCTTGTTGTTGCGGGGAATTATCTACTTCTTCCTGGGTTTTGAAGATACCGTCTGCCACGAGGCCGTAGAAGGAGTTGAGAGGGCGGCCAATAATGTTGTCCAGCAGGCCGTTACCGCCGTATGTATACTTTACGTTTTCCGGTA
This sequence comes from Chitinophaga sp., assembly GCA_039593235.1. Lineage (GTDB taxonomy): Bacteria > Bacteroidota > Bacteroidia > Chitinophagales > Chitinophagaceae > Chitinophaga. Next base: position 10,072 of record JBCNPS010000089.1, read on the forward strand.
TGGAGTTAATTTTGTTCTTATATGCGGATACATTGGCAGTAACGCGGTAGGTAAATTCCCGTTTCCTTTCGCCCCAGCTGAGCAGCAGTTCGTAGCCCTGGTTGGTCATGTCAGCAGCATTTACCCAGCGGTAGCCACCTTCACCCAATGCGCCTATGTAGGGCGGTTGGAAGAGCATGTCTGTTGTTTTTTTATTGAACCAGTCGAAAGATCCTGACAGGCGGTCGCCCAGGAAGCTGAAGTCGGCGCCTATATTTGTTTGCGTGGTGGTTTCCCATTTCAGGTCGGGGTTGCCCAGGCTGTTCCTGCGGTACCCGGACGGGATACTACCTGTTTGGTTGCCACCGATAGCATAGGCGGTGCCATCAAAATCCCCGAGGTAAATGTTTACGAGGCTGCCGGCGGTGAGCGGGGCGGAGTTACCGTTCTGGCCCCAGCTGGCCCGCAGTTTCAGGTCGTTCAGGAATCCGGCATTCTTTAAGAAAGGTTCCTGGCTGATCCTCCACCCGGCAGAGAATGCGGGGAAGGTGCTGTACCGGTTATTCTCCCCGAATACGGAAGAACCATCGCGACGGATGGTGGCAGACAACAGGTATTTTGACTCATAGGAGTAGTTGATCTTACCAAAAAAAGATAACAGCGTCCTTTCATCACCACCGCCGGTCAATGATTTATTATCGCCTGTGGCGGCAGACAGATATGCATAATCCCGGCTTTCCAGCAGGATATTATTGCGGTAGGCATTGGTAAATTCATATACATACCGGTAGGTTTCTATACCGCCTAATATATCGAAGAGATTTTTGCCGAACTTCAGGTTGTAGATAAGCGTGTTTGTCCAGGTGCGGCCGATGTTTTGCCAGTTGTTTTGTGTGACGCCGTTGATATCGTTGCTTTTGCCGCCTGCTTCCTTCCATTTATGTTGGATGTTCCGGTCGTACCACATGTTATAGTCCAGGCCAAACTGTGTTTTAAAAGCCAGGTTATCGAGGATCTTCAGGTTGGCGTAGCCGGTACCCAGTATTTTCAGGAAGTTGCCTTTATTATCTTTATTGATCTCCAGGTCCCTTACAGGATTGTTGAAGTCGTCCATTCCCAGCGCCATAGCTACACCGCCCCATCCACCGTTGTTATCGTGTACGGGTATATTGGGCGGCATTACCAGGAAGCCATAGGTGCTGTTGATGTCTCTTATCCGGAGATTGGTCATGGTGAAATTTTCCCCTATGGTGAGTCTTCCTTTCAGCATTTCGTATTCATTGTTAAAGCGTGCAGAATAGCGTCTGAAAGAGGAAGTGATCTGTGTTCCCTGGTTATCGTAATAGTTGAAGGAGAACAGGCTGGATAAATGTTCTTTTCCGCCGGTGATAGTGATCTGGTGGTTTTGCCGGATGCCTGTACGGGTGCCTTGCTTGAACCAGTTGGTGTTGGAGGAGGGCATAGTTTTATCCGCGTTTAACCATTCCACGGGGGTTACAGTATTTAAAACGGGTATGCCGTTCTTATCGCGGTTCCAGTCGTATTTATAAATGCGGATGGCAGCAGCAGGGTCGTCTCCGTCGTTAACGGTAGCCTGCCAGAGTGCTCTTCCGTAGCCGTTTGCGTCCAGCATATCCGGTACGCCTGTTATTTTGGATACGCCTACATAGCTTTCATAGGTAACCCTGGTTTCTCCTGATTTGCCTCTCCTGGTATTTATGAGGATAACGCCGCCGGCGGCTCTTGATCCGTAAATGGATGCGGAGGCAGCATCTTTGAGCACCTGCATGGATTCAATATCATTAGGATTGATATCGCGGAGGTTGATGTTAACGGGCTGGCCATCCAGCACTATCAAGGGGGGTGAGGAGTTGATAGAGGTGATACCCCTTACCTGTATGCCTACATTTTCTGCGGGGTTACCGTCGGTAGTGATATATAGCCCGGGTATCTTTCCCTGCATGGAGCGCATTACGTTGGCGCTGGGATTTTTGGCAAAGTCGGACCGGTTGATCACCGTGATGGCGCCGGTGAGGTCAGCTTTCCGCTGGGTCATATAACCGGTGGAGATAACCACTTCGCTGAGGTCTTTGCTTTGGCCCGGGAGAATCACATCATATGTTAGTGCAGCCGTTAGCGTTATTTCCCTGGTTTCTTTCCCTATGTAGGTAAATACCAGCGTGGTGGCGTTGGCGGGTACATCAATACGGTACCTGCCCTGGTCGTTGGTGGTGGCATGCACAGGAAAGCCTTTAGCTGTAACCCCTACACCAGGCAGCGGGTTGGCGGCATCGTCCCTTACCACGCCTGTGATGGTCTTTACCTGTTGTGCCCATGCGCTTGGAAATGCGCCGGTGCTGAGGCATAACAAGAGGATACCTTGTAATATCCATTTTCCGGCATAGGCAGGGAACCCGCGCCCGCCATGCGTCCTGTCATTGGAAGAATACTGTTTTTTCATGAGACCGTAGTTGTTTTTTGGGTGATAAAATTGCCACCGCATTTCCGGGTGCTGCATGGCAGCCATGGACCATACCCCGGGCAGTTATTTACAGGCGTGCAAGGCCGCAGTGGCATTGTCTTTACCAGTAGTGATCAGTTGTTAAGAATAAAGTGGAAAAGGAGGAGTATAATAAATTATTATACAGTGCTCCGGAACGGTTTTTCAGCTCCGGAGAGGCATAACAGTCCTGCTCCTGAAAATTGTGTTTTCAAGCGGTGATTGTTCATAACCAGTGGATTTATATGTGTTTTATTGCGCTCCGGGTATCAACCCCTGTTATATAGAATTTGATTGATATTAAACTTGCTTTAACGTTTAAACAACTTGAACGAACTTTGCAAATAACGCTATTTTCTTCTCCTGAATTTTTAAATAATAAGCCAATTTTGATATGATATTGGCTTATGGGTAATAAATGTTATCCCGGCAGCCCGAAGGGGGCACATCTTACCGGTTATCAAAAAATAGCTCCTTTACAATAATCTAATCTTCAAATAAATTAAAAACAATTAATTTTACGGTTTAATGGATAATCGTGCGCACATATTAAAACGGTGGACTCTTGTCAGCTTCCTGCTGTGTTTACAGCTTGTAACTGCTGTTCTGCCTTCATTGGCCGCACATCGCCATTATTTTCTGTTACCGGATCTGCAAAAACAACAGGTAGAACAGGACAGGTTGTTAAGTCTTGTTAATAAAATCCCTGTACATTTTGATGCCGACGACGATGGTGCAGAAGTATGGCACATCACCAAACACCGGCGTAAAACGCGCTGGTACCTCAATGCAGCTGCTCCACAGGTAAGTACTGCTACCCGTATTGCATATCTCGATGCAGATAATACTGCACGCAGCATTTATATTCCTGAGAATAAAACCGGTGAGTACGGCCGTCAGAAATCCTTCCTGCCCGCCTACTATTCCTTCCTCTTCCGGTTTACTCCCTTTTGAATACCAGCACATTTCTTATCGTAATCTTTTTTAATTTTTTTTAGGGAGATGCCTGCATTTTCTGCCGCTATAGCAGATGGCCTCCCGTTGTGTTGTATTCACCCATTCCGGTTATTCCGGGATCAATATTTTATTGCTATGCGTCAATATACAGGGATCTTAACATCGCTGATCGCTCTTTTTATGGCTGGTTGCGCCACCAAAGGAGAAAGTACCAACAAAGAGGATCTTAAAGTTTTACCGGTTACCACACTGGTAACAAAAGACACCGTGTTACACCGTTCTTATGTAACAGATATCCAGGCCGTACAAAATGTGGAAATACGCGCCCGTGTTAACGGGTTTCTTGATAAAATATTTATTGATGAAGGCCAGGAAGTAAAAAAAGGACAGCTGCTGTTCGGTATCAGTGATGCCGAATACCTCGCCGAGCTGGCAAAGGCCAAAGCGGTGCTGAGCAGTGTAGTGGCGGAAAGCAAAGCTGCCGCCCTGGAACTGGACCGTGTAAAATTGCTGGTAGAGAAAAAAGTGGTAGCGCCTTCCGAACTGGAAGTAGCCAATGCCAAACTTGCTGCCGCACAGGCGAAAATTGAAGAAGCCCGCTCTGCTGCTTCCAATGCCGAAATGCGCTTATCATACACCAGTATCCGCGCCCCTTTCGATGGCATCGTAGACCGTATCCCTTTAAAGAAAGGAAGCCTGATCAGTGAAGGCACCCTGCTTACAACGGTATCGGATACACGCGAAATCTATGCTTACTTCAACGTATCAGAAACTGAATATCTCCAGTACAACAAAGCACTGGCAAAAGGCGATAACAGTTACCGCAAGGTATCCCTGGTGCTGGCAGACGGTACCGATTATAATCATCCTGGTAAAATAGAAACCATAGAAGGTGAATTTGAAGAAAACACCGGTTCCATTGCCTTCAGGGCCCGCTTTCCTAATCCATCCAAGCTGCTGAAACATGGCGCCAGCGGGAAAGTGCGCCTTACCACCGAAATGGACAGCGCGGTGATCATCCCGCAAAAAGCGGTATTCGAAATGCAGGATAAAAACTATGTATTCGTGGTAGACGGCGCTAATAATGTGAAGATGAGAAACTTTGTTCCACAGGCCCGCTTCGCACATTTCTACATTGTTGAGTCCGGGCTGAAACCCGGCGAACGCATTGTATGCGAAGGTGTGCGCAATATCCGCGACGGTGTCCGGATTTCACCGCGCGGCGTGCCAATGGATAGTTTACTCAGTTTATAATCACAGCTCCTTAGCTGAAACCACGGAACAATGTTTGAAACTTTTATAAAAAGACCGGTGTTATCACTGGTCATATCGCTTATTATCACATTGGTAGGCCTGCTGGCCCTGTTTACCTTACCGGTTACCCAGTTCCCGGATATTGTGCCGCCTTCTGTAACCGTAACGGCCAAATACACCGGCGCCAACGCGGAAGTATCTGCCAAAGCCGTATCTACACCACTGGAAAGGGCTATCAACGGGGTGCCGGGTATGACGTATATGTCGTCTGTATCCAGTAACGACGGGATCACCGTAATCCAGGTATTTTTCCAGGTAGGTACAGATCCCGACCAGGCGGCCGTAAACGTGCAGAACCGCGTGGCCACCATTATTGACGAACTGCCGGAAGAAGTGATCAAGGCGGGTGTTACCACGGAAAAAGAGGTGAACAGTATGCTGCTATACCTCAACGTAATGAGTGAAGATACCACCCTTGATGAACAGTTCATCTACAACTTTGCAGATATCAATGTACTCCAGGAATTAAAACGTATCGACGGTGTGGGCCGCGCGGAAATCATGGGTGCCAAGGAATACGCCATGCGCGTATGGCTGAAACCTGATCGCATGCTGGCTTACAACGTATCGGCCGACGAAGTGATACAGGCCATCCGTAAACAGAATATCGAAGCCGCTCCCGGTAAAACCGGTGAAAGCTCCGACAGGGACCCGAATATGCTGCAATATGTATTACGGTATACCGGTAAATTCTTTGAGCCCGAACAATACCGGCAGATCGTATTGCGGGCGGGTCAGGATGGATCGGTGCTTCACCTGAAAGATATTGCCGATGTGGAATTTGGCTCGCTCACTTACAGCATGGTATCCAAAACAGACGGTAAACCCTCCGCCTCTATCATGCTCAAACAGCGCCCCGGTTCCAACGCGCGCGATGTAATTAACAATGTGAAGGCAAAAATGGAAGAAATGAAGCAATCCTCGTTTCCTCCGGGCATGACCTTCAACTTCAACTACGATGTATCCCGCTTCCTGGATGCTTCTATCCATGAAGTGGTGAGAACATTATTTGAGGCGTTCCTGCTGGTATTTATCGTGGTATTTATTTTCCTGCAGGACTTCCGCTCCACCCTCATCCCGGCCCTTGCCGTACCGGTGGCATTGATCGGTACACTGGCCTTTATGCAGATGATGGGCTTTTCCATTAACCTGCTTACACTTTTTGCCCTGGTACTGGCTATTGGTATTGTGGTAGACAATGCCATTGTGGTAGTGGAAGCCGTACACGTAAAGATGAGCGAAGAACACCTGCCTCCTATGGAAGCCACACTGGCAGCCATGAAGGAGATCAGCGGGGCGTTGGTGGCTATCACGCTGGTGATGTCCGCAGTGTTTATACCAGTGGCATTCCTGTCTGGTCCTGTTGGCGTATTCTACCGGCAGTTCTCCCTCACACTGGCCATCTCTATTGTGATATCGGGTATTAACGCAGTAACGTTAACGCCTGCACTCTGCGCCATCATGTTAAAAGACACGCATGGCAAACCCCGTAAAAAGAACCTGCTGCAGCGCTTCTTTAACGGTTTCAACAAAGGATATAACGCTACTGAAAATAAATATGCAAAGCTTATCAGCTTCATTGCCGGCAGACGGCTGATCACGCTCGCCTGCCTCATTTTCTTCTTCGCCGCCACCTGGGGCGTAAGCGCCATCCTGCCTTCAGGGTTCATTCCTACGGAAGACCAGGGCATGATCTATGTAAACGTAACCACTCCTCCGGGCGCCACCGTAGAGCGTACCGAAGCCATACTGGACCAGGTACAGGCTATTGCCGCTGAACTGGGCGAAGTGGAATCCGTGTCCACCCTGGCAGGTTACAGCCTGGTAAATGAAGTGGCCGGCGCTTCCTATGGTATGGGCATGGTAAACCTGAAATCATGGGATGAGCGCAAAGCCTCCGTACAGGATATCATTGAAATCTTACAAAAGAAAACAGCCGGTATTGCAGATGCCAGCATCGAATTTTTCCCGCCACCTACCGTTCCCGGCTTCGGTAACTCCAGCGGGTTCGAATTACGCCTACTCGATCGCAGCGGTACCGGCGATTTGCGGCAAACGGCGCAGGTAACCAACCAGTTCATTGATGCGCTGAAAAAACGACCGGAAATAGGCAGCGCTTTCACCAGCTTCGATGCGGAGTTCCC
>JBCNPS010000009.1:0-31752 GCA_039593235.1 Chitinophaga sp.
GTAAAGACAAGCACGGATCTACGCTCGGTATAGAGTTCACAGCCGTGTGGAAATATATGATCAGCGGCACCGCAACGCATTAAAAAAGAAAGCCGGTTCTCAGTGCAGAACCGGCTTCTTTATCATCACACTAATCACACTATCAAACTACACAGGAATTGTTCTAAGTATGGTTCCGTTTTCCTAAAAGCGAATATATCTGTTAAAGCCTTCCATTACAGCATGGGCTGATTGTCCGATTACCGGCTGCGCAAACGTCTGAGGGAAAGAAGGAGCGATCCTTCTTTGTACATGCTGCATGGAATTGCAGTGCTGATTTGCGCCCACAAAAATACGCCGCTTCATCCCGGTGAACACGCTTTTTGGGGCCAATTCTTTGTTAAAACCGGCCATTATTTTTTATTCTTTATCTTCGCCACCGTTCGTTACCATTCTATGCCAAAGAAGAAGAGAAGAAAAAAGAAACAACAAAAGGGATCCGGCAGTTTAGCCATTATCGTTATATTGATTATCGCCGCATTTACGGTGACCACCTGTTCCCGTAGAATTACCGGTGACAAGCCATCATCTCCTGCAAAAAAATCATCTCACAAAAAAAATACAACAACACGCACCGGTACATTTTTACTGGCAGAAGATTTTGAGACAGGTTCCAAAACAAACTATAACAGCGGTGATGTAGTATTATCCAGTGGTATATGGAAGTTTAAGGACGCTGTAACCGGTAACCTGGAGGAGGATCATAAAACGGGTATGCAGGCATTGCGCATACGTGGTAATGGTATGGCCGGGATGAAATTTGATATCGCTGTAAAAGGAACGGTAACGGTTACACTGAAATATGCCGGTTATGGAACCGGTAAAGCAGGTACCTGGGAACTATGGGCGTCAGTGAACCGCGGACAAAGTTATTTTCGTGTAGATGATCCCGTTAGTGTTACCTCCGGTACGCTTAAAACGGCTACGTTTACAGCAAAGAGCACAGGTACTATCCGTTTTGATATCCGTAAAACAGATGACGCCAACAGCCGGATCAATTTTGATGTGTTCCGGGTAACTGCCGGGGGAAAAGAAACACCGGTCAAACCGGTGGAAAAGCCTGCCGGCGGCGATGACGACAACATGTTGCTGGGTAACCCCAGCGATGCCGGCGGATCACCGGTGATGGCCAATAATTACCTGATGGATAAAGGATATTATGTGTTGTCGTACAACCGTGATAAAGGAGCGCCCAACTGGGTTTCCTGGCATGTATCGCGCAAGGATATCGGGAAAATGTCGAGAGCCAATGATTTCCGGCCGGATGCCGATATTCCGGGCAACTGGTACCAGGTATCCCAAACCAGTTATATGGGCAGTGGTTTCGACAGGGGGCATAATTGTCCGTCGGGCGACCGCACCGCTACCCGCGTAGCCAATGAATCCACTTTCCTCATGACCAACATGATTCCCCAGGCGCCCAATCATAACCAGCATTTATGGAAAAACCTGGAAGAATATACCCGCGAGCTGGTAATGAAAGGCAACGAGGTATACGTGATCATGGGAAGCTATGGGAGCGGGGGGACCGGCAGTAAGGGCCTGGCTAAAACAATAGATGGTCGTAAAGTTACGGTGCCGGATCATATATGGAAAATACTGGTGGTTTTACCAGAGGGGAACAACGACTTGCAGCGTATTAATAAGAACACGCGGATCATTGCAGTGAACACACCGAATAAAAATGATGTTAATGTAAGATGGAGCGCCTACCTGACATCTGTGGAGGAGATAGAGAAAGCCACCAGGTATAAATTACTGGATAAAATACCGCAGGTAGTACGACAGGAACTGGTGAAAAAGATTGATGCAGGACAGGCCGCAATGTATCGATAAAAAAAATATTATGTTGTTATGGTAATTAAATTATAAATTGCATAAAATTATTATGTTTTTGTAGTTTGTAAACTGTTATCCAAAGAAATGTCATGATAAGTTCCTATAAAAACCAGATTGGCATAATTTTATTGAAAGTACCGTAGCGATATGTAACTTATTGAAGCCTTGGATCGTTATTATAATTACAAAGCTAACTTAAAGTATAACTGGCCGATTATTAATGGAAATGAACCTACACTTTTCTTGATTATATGCACATATAACAAGATAAATGCCGTGCACACGACGATAGGAATAGCGTAAAATAATTAAGGATAAAATGGCGTTATACTTGAGAAGCTTAAGAAAATGAGCTTTTTAAACATTAATATTATATCTAACTAATATGGGTGAAAGAGTGTCGGTGGCCTTACTTGTTACTACATACAACTGGCCGGAAGCATTGAAGCTGGTACTGGATAGCGTACTGGTACAAACCATCCTTCCTGATGAAGTCATTATAGCAGACGATGGCTCCGGAGAAGCCACCAGGGAGGTTGTGGAAGCATTCAGGCGAAAGACCTCCATCCCGGTAAAGCATTTCTGGCACCCGGACGAAGGTTTCCGTAAAACGATCATCATCAACCAGGCTATTACCGGTACTTCTTCAGATTATATCATCCAGATTGATGGCGACATAGTGATGCATGAGCTTTTCATCAGGGACCATATCAGCGAAGCGGAAAAAGGGTACTTTATCCGCGGCAGCCGGGTGTTACTGCAGGAAGACATCACCAGGAAATACCTGAATAATGGCCAGTTTGAACGGGTATCTTCTTTCAGTAAAAATGTAAGGAACCGGATCAACTCGCTTCGTATCCCTTTCCTGGCGCCGTTACTGATTAAAAAGAGCCAGCGTTCCCGGAACTGGATCGGTTGTAACTGCGCTTTCTGGAGAGCCGACTTCCTGAAAGTGAACGGTTATAATAATGAGCTTAAAGGCTGGGGACATGAAGATATTGAACTGGCAGCGCGTTTTATTAACTCGGGGCTTTATCAGAAAAAAGTAAAGTTAAAAGCGGTATGTTATCACCTGCATCATCCTTTTAATTCCCGGGTACATGAGAATATCAATTACAGGGTTTACCTGGATACCTTACACCAGGGTATTGCCTATTGTTCCAACGGGTACAGGCATCATTTAACAACAGAGTAACTAAACTAACTTAGGAAGATATAAAAAAAGGCCACCGTCAGGTGCCTTTTTATTTTAGTTACCAAACGTCTGCATTTCAATGAGCCGCCTGTAAATACCGTTGTGTTCAAGCAATTGCTGATGGGTGCCCTGTTCAGCCACGCGACCGTTGTCCAGCACAATAATGATATCCGCGTTCTGAATAGTGCTGAGGCGGTGGGCAATAACGAGGGAGGTGCGGTTTTTCATCAGGTTGTTGAGCGCATCCTGCACCATTTTTTCTGATTCTGTATCCAGTGCAGAGGTAGCTTCGTCCAGTAACATCAGGGGAGGATTGGAAAGCACGGCACGGGCAATGCAGATACGCTGCCTTTGTCCTCCGGAAAGTTTGGAACCTTTATCCCCGATATTGGTGTTGTACCCCTTTTCTGTTTTGATGATAAATTCGTGCGCATTGGCAATCCTGGCGGCCGCTTCCACCTCTTCAGCAGTGGCGGATGGTTTGGCAAAGGCAATATTGTTGAAAATGGTATCATTAAAAAGAATGGATTCCTGGTTTACCACCCCCATTAATGCCCTTAAAGATTCCATGGTAACGGTCTTCAGGTTTTTACCATCTACCAGGATGTTACCCGATTGAGGGTCCATAAAGCGGGGGATCAGGTCCATCAGGGTGGATTTGCCACCACCTGAAGGGCCTACCAGCGCTACTGTGGAGCCTTTGGGTATGCTGAGGGTAATGTTATCCAGGACCTTCTTCTCGCCGTAGGCGAAAGAAACACCTTCAAAACGGATCTCTTCTGTAAAACCGTTTAATGTAATGGCATCAGGCGCGTTGGTGATGGCGGGTTGCTGATCGATCAGTTCCAGTACCCTGTCGCCCGCCGCGATCCCTGAATGGATATTGCTGAATGCAGTGGAAATAGCTTTTGCCGGGCGCATGATCTGGGAGAAGAGGGCAATATATACTACAAAGGTGGATCCGTCCATATTCCCCTGGTTATTGATAATAAGCGACCCGCCGTAAAACACGATACCAGCTACCATCAGCACGCCGAGTGTTTCAGAAACCGGAGAGGCCAGCTGTTGCCTTTTAGCCATTGCCCGCGATATTTTGGAATACCGGCGGTTTTGCTCATCAAAGCGGCCGGTGATAAATCCAACCGCATTAAAGGCTTTTACAATACGGATACCATTCAGCGCCTCATCGAGGTAACTGATCATCATACCGTAAGTTTCATGGGAGGCGGTAGCCTGTTCTTTCAGCCGTTTCACGATCCGGGATATAATAAGGCCGGCCACCGGGATCACCAGCATAGACACCAGCGTTAATTTATAGGAGATGAGGAACAGGATCACCAGGAAAGAGATTAACTGGGCCGGTTCTTTGAATAACACCTGCAGGGTGCCGGTTACGGTGTATTGTACTACCTGTACGTCGGAAGCTATCTTGGAAATGATATCTCCCTTTCTTTCATTGCTGAAATAGCCCAGGTGCAGGTTCATTACATTGTTGAATACTGTTTTACGCAGGTTCAATAAGGTTTGTATGCGCAGGCTTTCCATGGTACGGTCCGCGAAATAGCGGAACAGGTTACCCAGTAAAACAGAAGCGGCAATACAAACGCAAACAAATTCCAGGCTTTCTATTTTACCGTATTCACTGGCAATGGTAGTGGTGTAATGTTTAAAAACTTTGAAGATATCAAAATAGTTGTCTGGCATGGGAGCTATTGCCTGATTAAGCTCTTTGTTAAACAACGTTTCCAGCAAAGGAGCCAGCAGAGCAAGGTTTAGTGTGCTGAATATTACAGACAACAGGGTGCAGAGGATATAGGGGATAGCGAATTTATTAATAGGTTTGGCAAATGATAAGAGTCGGAAGTATGTCTTCATATTTAATTATAATCGAATAATGATTAAGACGTGCATAAAAAAAACCGCATCGTTGCTGATGCGGTTCCTTAAGTTTTTAATTTCCTTTTTATCAATAACTTAAAGAATATTTTTCAGACGCACATTCAAGCCCGCAGATCATCAGTAAAAACTGCAATCAGGGCTCAAAAATAGCCCTTTTGGCTTAATTGTCAAAAGATTTGATAGCCGCCGGGCAGAGGGGCGGCTACCTGTTATTATTGTTGCTCCAGGATTTTCAGTGCTTCCGTGTCTTTGTATTGTACCATTAGTTGTTTCAGGTGTGTTTTTAAAGTGGCGGTGAGCTTTTCATAACCCTTCCGGCCATAGAGATTATTGACCTCATGCGGATCCTGTTTCAGGTCGTACAACTCCCAGCTGTTGGACTCGCCGTAAAAGCGGACCAGGGTATATTGTTCTGTACGGATACCGAAGTGAGGGTACACATGATGAGGCTGGGGAAATTCATAATAATGATAATACGCTTCTTTTCTCCAGGAAACATTTTTGCCATCCGCTTTCAGCAGGGGTAAAAAGGAGGTGCCTTGTATATCGGCGGGTACTTTTACACCGGCGATATTAAGGAAAGTGGGCGCCCAGTCGATGTTCAGCATCAGCTGATCGATGGAGGTGCCAGGCTTTGTTACACCGGGGTATTTGATCATAAAAGGCGTACGCAGCGATTCTTCATAAATAAAACGTTTATCGAACCAACCATGTTCGCCCATGTAAAAACCCTGGTCGGAAGCATACACCACTACTGTATTTTTTGAAAGCCCTGTTTTATCCAGGTAATCCAGCAGCTGACCGATGTTCCTGTCCAGCGATTTTGCGGTGGCCAGGTAATCTTTCAGGTAACGCTGGTACTTCCATTCCACCAGGGCATCGCCTGAGAGTTTTTGTTCATCAAATTCTTTGCTGATCTTATTTTCATAATAATCGATATAGGCCTTTTTCTGTTCCGGCGTAAAGCGGCCATAGATCCCTTTTTCATAATTGGCATGCACCTTCAGGTCTTCTTTCAGACGCATGGTTTTATCGATGGTCATATCTTGGTTTTGTGCGGCCAGGCGGTTTTTGTAATCGTCTTTGAATGTTGCCGGCAGCGGGAAGGTTTTATCATCGTAGGCGCCAAGGTCCCGGATGTCCGGCAGCCATTCGCGGTGGGTGGCTTTTTCGCCTACTACCAGGAAGAAAGGTTTGGTGGTATCGCGTTTTTCTATCCAGTTAACAGAGAGATCGGTGATGATATTGGTAACGTATCCTTCAATGCGGCTGGTATCGCCAGGCCCGATGATATCAGGATTGTAATACTGGCCCTGGCTGTTGAGGATACGCCAGTAGTCGAACCCTTTTGGCAGGTTGCCTAAATGCCACTTGCCGATCCAGGCTGTCTGGTAGCCATTTTGCTGTAGCAGGGCGGGAAACAGTTGTTGTCCAACATCAAACTTCTTCTCATTCAGCGTATAGCCGTTAATGTGACTATATTTCCCCGTAAGCAGGGTAGCCCTGCTGGGTCCGCAAATAGAGTTGGTGACCAGCGCGTTTTTGAAAATAGCGCCCTGGCGGGCGATACGGTCAATGTTAGGCGTTTGCACCAGTTTGCTGCCATAGGCGCTGATGGCCTGGTAAGCGTGGTCGTCTGAGAAGATGAAGATGATGTTGGGCCGCTGCGTTTGTGCGTAGCTGTTAGCGGTGACGAAGAGGAGCAGCGCTCCCCAGATTTTTCTAAGATAGTTTGCGGAAAAGTATTTCATGTTCAATGTTTTTGTCTTTGCAGGGCCTCATCATTTCTCCCCCACCACCTTAAAATCCTCAAACACCACATCAAACGGCAGCTTCCCCGGTGCAGCCGCTACCGGCCCTATCTGCACCTTTCCTCCGGGAGGAAAATACGCCAACCGCAGCATATCAAATTTCTTATTATCAAAAGAGTATTCAATCTGTACATAATCTCCTTTACGCAGTAATTTCAACCACATGCTTTTGGGGCTGTCATGACGCGGTACTACCGACCAGTCGGATACTTCACGTGTTACTACGGCGCTTACATTCTGCACGCCGTCTACATATTCAATCCCTGTTTTAATCCAGTTTTTAGCATCCTTGCGGATCATCAGCCCGGCCTGGTGGAACAATTCTTTATATTGACCGGAAATTTTTACGGTGGCAGTAAAATCACCTTCCTGCTCCTGGTAATAAAAAGGTCCGTTATCACGGATGAAGCCATAATGCGTTACCTGCCAGTAATCGGTACCGGGGTCAACGGTCACATTGATCCGGTTATGATCTGCCGACCATTTCTGAGGAGTGTTATACCATTGCATTGTTTGTGCTTTTAATCCCATACTTACCGCTATGAAAGCGGATAATGCTACTAGTCTTTTCATGATGTTTCCGAAAAAATTTTATGTAAGATGATAATTATTCTCCGGAATGAATAATTCCCTGGATTTATTAACTTTAAGAACCCTCACTAACCTGTTATGAATATGCGCGAAGAAAACCCACACATCAGCAAAAGTAAATCCGTTGCCCTTATAGTAGCCCATCCGGATGACGAAACCTTATGGGCGGGAGGTACCATCCTGTTTCACCCCCAATGGAACTGGACCATTATCAGCCTGTGCCGCGCCGCCGATGCAGACAGAGCCCCTAAATTTTTTAAGGCATTACAATTGTACGGGGCACAGGGAGTAATGGGCGATATGGATGATGGTCCTGAACAAACGCCGCTTCCGGATGAAGTAGTGGAAAACCAGGTACTTGCTTTACTGCCGCCGCAGCATTACGACCTGGTCATTACCCATCACCCGCAGGGGGAATATACCCGGCATCTCCGCCATGAAGAAGTAAGCGCCGCCGTTATCCGGTTATGGGAGCAGGGACGTATCAGCGCTGATGAGCTTTGGGCGTTTGCTTATGAAGACGGATTAAAGTCCTATTTCCCGGAGGCAGTACCTGAAGCTACCATCTATCATGTGCTGGATAAAGATATCTGGCAACGGAAATATAAAGTGATCACTGAAACGTACGGATTTAAGACGGATAGCTGGGAAGCTGCTACCACACCGCAGGCGGAATCGTTCTGGTGTTTTAATAATAGCGGGGAAGCCCGTCAGTGGCTCAATAATTTACCGGTTGAACTATGAGAGTGCTTTTATTATTTGATTATCCGCCGGCTCCCGGGGGGCTGGCCACACAGGGAAATTTATTGTACCAGGGTTTGCTGGAAACCGGCGTAAATGCCCTTGCGGTACACTACGATTCACCATTGGAAAAAGAATGGTATTACAATTGGTTTAAGCCGGATGTAGTAGTAGGCGTTGGTTACTGGGGCTATTGCCCCCAGCTGGTGCTGCACCCGCAGCGGTTTGGCGTGCAACCCGTACCATGGCTGGTGGCCGATGGATATATCGCCAACTACCACGATGCGTTAAACCAGTTGCCGCTGATCCTGGTTACCTCGCAGTGGGTGAAGGAAATGTATATACGCGATGGTATCAACGGCAATAAAATTGCAGTGCTGCCTGTAGGCTGTAATACCAACAGGTTTATTCCGATGTCCCGGCAACATCCGAGGGTGAAAGCCATCCGTGAATCTATGGGCGTAGCGCCGGATGAACTGATGCTCCTTACCGTAGGCGGCGACGCCTGTTCGAAAGGCGCGAGGGAAGTAATGCAGGCATTGTCGCAGTTAAGTGGTGAAGTGCCGGACAACTGGAAGTATGTCTGCAAAGTATGGCCGCAGGAACGCAGCAATAAACAGAATAAAGCCGACCTGGAGCTGGCGGAAGAACTGGGACTGGGCAACCGGGTAAACTATGTAACCAGTATCGTATCAAGGGAACATATGCCGTACCTCATTAACGCCTGTGATATTTATGTGGCGCCATCGCGGCTGGAAGGCTTCGGGATGCCCCAGGTAGAAGCCGGCGCCTGTGAAAAACCGGTGATCGGCATCCGGGCTATGGGCATGCTTGATACGCTGGTACATGGTGAAACCGCCTTGCTGGCCGGCGTGGCGGAGGAAATTGTAACCAGTGAAGTAATGGTAGGTAAAGAATCGGGTTTTGATACCAGCCGGAAAATAGTATTTCCCACACCCCGTACAGTAGATTACCGGGCAGATATAAATGATATCAGGCAACACCTGCAGCGGCTAATGACAGATGCCGTCTACAGGGAACAATTGGGCAAAGCAGCGCGTAAAAGAGTAGTAGCAAATTTTGATTACCGGGTAATAGCAAGGCAGTTCATTCAGCTGATGCATGAAAAACTTAATATCCGTTAAACATGGAAGCTTCCTCCTGGTCAACTATCAATGCAGCCAGGGATGCCGCACTCAAGGCATTGCTGCATAATGTGAACGGCCCTTTTCATGGCCTTCCCCGCACCGCCGGGTGGGGATATCCTGAACCATACACAAGGGATCTTTTGTTGTCTTTTTTTGGTATAGGCGTTACCGGTAACAAGGTACTGATCAACAGTATCAGGAAGGTGCTGGAAACACTGGCAAAAAACCAGACACCACATGGGCATATTCCCTCTCTTGTGCATGATAAACAGGACCTCGGCGCCAGCGACTGTACCCCGCTCTTCCTGCTGGTAGCCGGTATGTACCGGAAACTGTCGGGAGAAGAACAATTTCTCGAAGAAGCGGTGAACAGATCGCTGCAGTGGATGGAGTACCAAAGTCCTTCAGACCGCTACCTGGTGGCGCAGCAACCCACCAGCGACTGGCGCGATGAACAGTGGGTACTGGGCTACGGCCTGTTTGTGAATACCCTTGTGTACAGCTATCTCCGTATCCTGGGGCATCATGAACGCGCGGAAAAA
This sequence comes from Chitinophaga sp., assembly GCA_039593235.1. Taxonomy (GTDB): domain Bacteria; phylum Bacteroidota; class Bacteroidia; order Chitinophagales; family Chitinophagaceae; genus Chitinophaga. The sequence goes on from JBCNPS010000009.1 coordinate 9,806, forward strand.
GTACGGCAGGCCATGGGAAGATTTACCATCACGGGGGGAGTACAGCACCGGCACGTACACGAAGGATTGGTGGTGAAACATAAACCCTATTATGCCATGTGGTCCTATAAAGTGCTGAGCAGCGAACGGTTTGACCTGCTGGGTAACAGCCTGGCCATACTTTCCGGCATTGCAGCGCCCACGCGGGCGGCAGAGATGGTGACATGGATCGAAGAGGAATGCGCTGAGCTGGTAAAGAACGGGCAGCTGGGCGTGAAACTGCCTCCTAACTTCTTCCCCTATACGAAGCCTGGCGACAACGACTGGCACGAACGGTATGCTTTTTTTAATCTCCCGGGAGAATATCATAACGGTGGTATCTGGCCCTTTATCTGCGGCTTTTATGTGGCCGCGCTGGTGGCGGCTAAAAAATACCGGCTGGCAGAAGAAAAACTATTGGAGCTTACCAGGATCATCACTGTTTCCAACAGCGGTAAGTTAGATTATGGATTCAATGAATGGCTGAAAGCACAGGATGGAACTGCAAAAGGGCAGGAGTGGCAAACCTGGAGCGCCGCTTTATACCTGTACGCCGCCAAATGTGTGGAAGAAAGAAGGACCCCTTTCTTTGATGAAATGAGAATGCGGCAGCCGGCTGCATGATAATTTGATAAAAGATTAGTCCGGCTGATGAGTGAATTGATGTAACTTCGTGCACAATTATCCCGTGTAATAACTTATGAAGATGAACATTTACAGATCCCTGACCCTGGTAGCAGTTTTGGCTACTATGCTTACCGCCTGCGGAAGCCTTGAAATGGCCGGACCGGATAACGTTACACCCGTAACCCCTCCTCCCACCACACCACCTGTAACAGGCAATAATAAAATTGAAGGCAACTGGAATTTTGTAGGTACCACCATGACAGGCACCAGCACCGTGTCAGAAGGCAATGCCAAAGTCATTTCCTACAATGATTATACAACATTCAACAACAAGGGCACCTGTGTGATCGACGGCAGTTCGTTCAGGTTTAATGCGCTCAGCTATTCCATTGATACCATGCTCAGGATGGTGATGTATGTGGATGGACAACTGCTGAGCGATATGGACGTTCCCTTCCAGCTGGCCATGGCGCCTTACAGCGCAGTAAGTCCCTATAAACTGGTGGGCGCCGATTCCATTTACTTCAGTAATGGAATGGTCGAAAATCCTTCGGCTGGCGGCGGTACCGTGAAAGTGATCGATACTGGCGGAAAAATTTCCTGGAGAGGTGACACCCTGGTGGTGACAACGAGATTAAACCAGATGGTGGTGTCAGCATTTGTGGCTGGTTCACAGGAAATGAGGTTGGTAAAACAAAAATAAAGCGACCGGCGGTTACCGGTAATGGTAACCGCCGGTGTTCCTTACTTTTTTCGGGCATCTGCCGCCTGCCAGATGGCTTTGATAGTGGCTTCATCGTTCATCCCGTCCGGGCATTGGGCGGAACGGGTATTGGCCCGGTATTTTAACCTGGGTTGCTTCCTGCCCAGTGTAACCACCCTTGTTACCGGCATCTGCAAATGACCATTGGTGTCATGGTCCGCTACCCATTGATGGGCATATCGCAGCCAGTTGTGGCGGTATTGCTCCGGTTGCTGGTAAAACCAGCTGATCTCATCAAAACCCCAGGGATAAATGGTAGTGGTATCCGGCACACCGGGATGGTTGCTGATACCAAAATTATCCAACTCCACGAGATAAGGCATCGACGCGGCTTTCCAGCCACTGGGTGTAATACCGCCTTGGCTTCTCCCGAAAAGCGCATCCGTAAAACCAACCGCTAAAATACCTTCCTGTGGCCGTTCCGGCACGGATTTGATCCGCAACGGAAAGGAATTGAAATCCAGTAAGCTTTTACCATTGGCCACCATACCACCCGATGGCGTATGGGCATCAAGCAATACCCAGTGGTGGCGGGTATGTGTTTTTGCATAGGCCCGTATTTTTTCGAGGAAAGCGGCCCATTCAGTAAGCTGCGGATCTTCCATGCCTATCAGGGCGATCTGCCCGAGATGAAGGGCTTCGCATCCTACCTCCATATAAGTGCCGGCCAGGAACATAAACCAGAGGCGGGTTTCCACGCGCGTAATATCGGGCACGCTATTGCCTTTGCTCCAGTGATCCACCAGTTTGCCTTTGGTGTTCAGCATATCGGCATAACGGAAATGCCGGTCTTCCGCAGGTAATCCCAATGCCTTGAAGGCCCACGCCGGGATAGGAATGGTATTTACCTGTTCGCTGATCTGTTCAAAAAGAGCCGCCTGGAAAATGACATCGGGGTCATTTTTCTGTACCTCCTTTACCAGCCGTTTGGCATTGTCGAGATAATCTTTGTTGTTCAGCACCGCTTCTCCTCCCCACCGGTAAATGGCGCGGCCTATGAATTTCGCGCCGGTATTACCGATCAGGCGGATATCATCTTCCTTGTTGGGATAAGGCGCATCGGAGGCGTAAGGATCTACTGCCAGAAATTCGGTCATGGTAACTGCATGATCCAGGTAATGTTCCAGCACTGGCCGGGAAATGCCTCTCTCATTGAAAGAGTAGGATTGTGCGCAGGAGGTAACGGCCCACAAACTGATACCTGCGGTCAGCCATGCTGCCGCCGGACGCTGAGTGAATAGTGACATGTCGTGGAATAAATTTTCCGGACAAGATACTTTTTTTTGCCTGCCGGAGGTAACATTTTTGGTGGAGTGGCGCAATTGTTTTTATATTGAGGCCGTTAAACGAGCCTGCCAACATATGAGATCATTGCCGGAAACTTTTCCTGTTTTGTTTACACCCCGTCTTCACCTGGTTGAAATTGAGCATTTGCATCAGCCGGACCTTTTTTACCTGCTCACAGATAAACGCGTTACCCGCTACTATCACGTTATTCCATTGAACGAGGTGGCGGACGTTCGTCCTGTGATCGATCTTTTTAAAAAACGTTTTAACGATAAAGAGGGGATCCGCTGGGGCATTGCCCTGGAGAATAAAACGGAGCTGATCGGGTTTATTGGTTTTAATAATTATGAAACGGCAGATACCGTGCCGCTGGTATTTGCACTGGTGCAGGAATATTGGGGGAAAGGCTATATGGCGGAAGCTATTGAGGCAGTAGTGCAGTATATTTTCTCCGCACTGGATGTAAAACAGGTGGTAGCGGATGTATTGCCCGGTAATGCAGCTTCGGAAAGCGTATTGGTAAAAACAGGATTTAACCATGAAGGGCTGGTGACTGGTGGCATGGTGTGGGATAATAAAAGTTATGATGTGAACCGCTATATCAGGAAGGCCAACCTGTAAGTACCCCTACCTTTAAGGGCATAACAATACCGCTTCCTGTAAAAAGGAACAGCAGAGATACTTACAGGAATTACAGTTGCAGGATTAAGCTTTTTTAGCGGCAGCTTTCTTGGGAGCAGCTTTCTTTGGCGTCACTTTTTTGCCGGGGGCTTTGGGAGTGTTGGCTTTTGGAGCAGTTGCTTTTTGGGCAGCGGCTTTTTTCTTTGGTTTTGCAGGGTCTTTTTGTTTATCTGTTAATCCTGCTGTCATCGCTTTGGCGGCTTTCTTTACATTCCTGAGAAATTTCTTTTCTCCCAGTTTCTCTTTTAAGTCGCTCAGCGCGTTCAATACGGCGGCTACTTTTGCACCGGCTTCTTTTTTGAGATGCTTGCCGGTTGGTTTACTCGAATCAGTCATGGAGCATTATATTATTTAGGAAAATGTTTATATTCAAAATTAACAATTAAATAATATTGGCAATGTTAAGTTTTATAAACCCATGATTCATAAACAATATTCTGATCTTAATGAAACTGTTTTCAGCTATAAATTTGCTATATTGGGATAGGCTGCCTTCCTTGTGTCGGAGCTTGTTATTGTTTTAACCATAGGGGTATGGGTTCCAGAGATGTTATTATTATAGGAGGAGGCCTGTCGGGCCTCACCAGTGCTATTCATTTATCGAAAGCAGGATTACAGGTAACCGTAATCGAGAAAAGCAAATATCCTTCACACAAAGTATGCGGGGAATATGTTTCCAATGAAGTATTACCATATCTGCAATCGCTGGATGCGGATCCTTCGGTATTACAGCCGTCCCGGATTAACCGGTTAATCATTTCAGATCATTATGGAAAAACGCTGGAAACCCCGCTGCCATTGGGCGGCTTTGGGGTAAGCCGTTATGCTTTCGACCAGTTCCTGATGCAAAAGATGATCGCAAATGGCGTGGAGTTAATTGAAGATACCGTGACCAATGTGTTTTTTGAAAACGACCGTTTTTTCATTGACACCAACAGCTATGGCGTTTTTTCCGCACCGGTGGTGCTGGGCGCTTACGGCAAAAGAGCGGCGCTCGATGGAAAGCTTTCCCGTCCTTTCTTCAATGAAAAGTCGCCCTGGCTGGCAGTGAAATCGCACTACCGCGGCAGCTTCCCCGCCGATATGGTGGGCCTTCATAATTTCGACGGCGGATATTGCGGCGTATCAAAAGTAGAAGATGATATATTGAATATCTGCTACCTGGTGAGCTATGAGAGTTTTAAAAATTTTAAGCAGATAGAATCACACCGGGAACAGGTGTTGTACCGCAACCAGCATTTAAAGGACATCTTTGAAAACAGTACACCATTATTCGATAAACCTTTAACCATCAGCCAGGTGTCTTTTACCGACAAGGAAAAAGTATTGAATCATATATTGATGATCGGCGATACCGCCGGTCTTATTCACCCGTTGTGCGGTAATGGCATGGCAATGGCCATACAAAGCGCCCGGATAGCGGCAGAAAAAGTGCTGGCGTATTTTTCATCGCCGGCAGGTAACCGTTTACAGATGGAACAGCGATATATAAAGGACTGGAATAAAATGTTCAGTGGCCGTATGCGCACCGGCCGTGTATTATCCCGGTTGTTCCGTAATGAAAAGCTTTCCGCCACCATGATGAAAGGGCTGATCCTCTTCCCCGGACTCTTGCCCGGGATTATCAGGCGCACCCATGGCAAACCGTTAAATGCCGTACCGGAATGCGTGTAAATACCAGGTATCGTAGCCATGCTGCTGAGATCATGGACGATTTCAACATGGAAGGCGATTTGTTGAGGGCTACGCTCGACAAAATTGCACAGATCAATTCCTTGCTGGGCGGGAACCGTATCACTCTGGAAGGGGTGGCGGCTTTGCTAAAGGATATCCCGGCGCACCAGGAAATCACCATCGCTGATATTGGCTGTGGTAACGGCGATATGCTGCGGCAGCTGTCGGATGCTTTTGCCGGCCAAAGAAAAATAAAACTGGTAGGCATTGATGCCAACCAGGCTACGGTAACGCATGCACGGAATTTATCAGGAGATTATCCGCATATTGCCTATTATTGCCAGGATATTACCCGGCCAGCTTTCGGGGAACAACGCTATGATATTATTTTATGCACACTTACCTTGCATCATTTTAAAGAAGCGGAGATCCGGGAGCTGCTCAAAATGTTTTACCGGCAGGCTGCCAGGGGAGTAGTGATCAACGACCTGCACCGCAGCGCAATGGCCTACCGCCTGTTTCAGCTGGTATGCTTTGTGTTCAATTTAAACAGGATGGTCAGGGAAGATGGACTGGTATCTATTCTCCGGGGATTTAAAAAGAAAGAATTACAGCATTTATCGGCAGAACTTAATATTGATCAGTATTCCCTCAAATGGAAATGGGCGTTCCGGTATCAATGGATAATCAATAAAATATGAGCGTTAAAATTCAGACTGTCACCAAAGCACTACCGACTTACTCAAGAACTACCGCTGAAATTATTCCCTTTTTATCCTTATGGCTGCAGGGCCAGGAGGAAAGATTTATCCGCAAGGTGATCAAGATATTTGAAGGCGCCGGCGTGGATAAACGCTATTCTATTATGGGACCTGAAGAAGTGTTTACAAAAACTTCTTTTGAAGATAAAAATAATATTTACCAGCGGGAGATGATCGCCCTGGGCCGTACCTGCCTGCAAAGCGCACTGGACAAAGCCGGGCTGAAAGGAACAGATCTCGATTATATTATTACCGTAAGCTGCACCGGCATTATGATCCCTTCACTGGATGCTTACCTGGTCAATGCCTTACAGCTGCGCCAGGATATTGTGCGCCTGCCCGTTACCGAAATGGGTTGCGCCGCCGGCGTTTCCGGGATCATCTACGCAAAAAAAATGCTGGAAGCAAATCCCGGTAAAAGAGCCGCCGTGATAGCGGTGGAATCACCTACCGCCACATTTCAGCTGGATGATTTTTCAATGGCCAATATTGTCAGCGCAGCCATCTTCGGCGACGGCGCCGCCTGCGCTATCCTCTCTTCCCATGAGCAGGACAACGGCCCCGAGATCCTCGCAGAGGAAATGTATCATTTCTTTGATGCAGAATACCTGATGGGCTTCCATCTCTCCAACAGCGGTTTAAAAATGGTACTGGATATTGAAGTGCCTGAAAAAATAGAAGCGCATTTTGGCGATATTGTACATCCCTTTCTCGCAAAAAATAATCTCACCATCGAAGATATCGACCACCTGATCTTTCATCCCGGAGGAAAAAAGATCATCAACCTGGTGGAAGAACTGTTCCGCAGTATGGGAAAGAAACTGGACGACACCAAAGAAATTCTGCGGCAATACGGCAACATGTCGAGCGCTACGGTGTTATATGTATTGGAAAGATTCATGGAGCAATCGCCGCCCAAAGGCGATAAAGGGCTGATGCTGAGCTTTGGTCCGGGTTTTTCCGCGCAACGAATACTATTGCAATGGTAAAAGAGTTTTCATCATATTGGGCATTAATATTGGGCGGCAGTACCGGGCTTGGGCTAGCGTCGGCGCGTAAACTGGCCGCGCATGGCATGAACCTCTGTATTATACACCGCAATACCCGCGTGGAGCTGGACAATATAGAACGGCAGTTTGCAGCCATCAGGGCAACGGGCGTACAAGTGCTCACTTTCAACACAGATGTGTTGAATGCAGGGAAACGTGCCGCGGTACTGGAGCAGTTACAGGCCGCCATGGGCGAAGGTCGCATCCGTTGCCTGCTGCACAGTATTGCCAGGGGAAACCTCAAAACATTGCCGGACCTGGAGGCAGATGATTTTAATACTACCATCGCAAACATGGGCGTGAGCCTATACGAATGGTCGGCCGATATCCTGCACAGGCAACTGTTTGCCACTGATGCACGTATCCTTTCTTTTACAAGCGATGGCAGTTATAAAGCAATGGAACATTATGCCGCCGTATCGGCCGCAAAAGCGGCGCTGGAATCCATTACCCGGAGCATAGCGCTGGAGTTTGCACCGCATGGAATAAGAGCTAACTGCATCCGAGCAGGCGTAACAGACACGGCATCGCTGCGGAAAATTCCCGGTAGCGATGCGTTGCTGGAGCATAGCAGGGAAAGGAATCCCTTCCGGCAGCTAACCACACCGGAAGATGTAGCCAATGTAGTATACCTGCTGTGCAGGGACGAAGCCGCCTGGATCAATGGCGCGGTTATACCGGTAGACGGAGGTACACATATTCATTAGCGTATGACAAAAGAAGAGATACTGCAGCATTTACCCTATGCGCCACCTTTCCTTTTTGTGGATGAACTGGAATATATTGATGAAGAAAAAGTAACGGGTAAATTTACATTCCATGCGGATATGCCCTGCTATAAAGGACATTTTAAAACACACCCGGTTACGCCGGGCGTACTGCTCACAGAGGTAATGGCGCAAACAGGGCTGGCTTGTTTAGGTATTTATCTTTTGAGAGATGAAATACATAAACAGTTACCCACGGTTGCTATGACGGCTGCGCATATCGACTTTTACCTGCCAGTGCCGCCGGGTGAAACCGTAAGAACACAGGCAACGAAAATATATTTCCGGTTCAATAAATTAAAATGCCGCGTGGAATTATACAATACTGCCGGCGCTTTGGTTTGCGATGGAACAATAGAAGGCATGATCATCAAAAAATAAAAATGAATAACAGGGTTGTCATAACAGGGTTAGGCATAGTAGCGCCAAACGGCACGGGTGTAGCGGCTTTCAGCGAGGCGATCAAAAAAGGTATATCCGGTATCCGTTATGATGAACAACTGGCCGCACTAAAGTTTTCCTGCCAAATAGCAGGGATGCCGGAGGTACCTGTTACATTGCAACAGCAATATTTTGATGAACTGGAGCTGAAGCAGCTGAGCAGCTCAGGTATTATTTACGGTGTGATAGCAGGCATGCAGGCCTGGGCAGACGCTGGTTTACCGTTATCACCCGATACACCCGACTGGGACAGCGGTACCATTTTCGGCGCCGGCTCTTCCGGGGTAGATAAATTCCGTGAAGCTATTTATAAGGTAGATGATTTACAGGTACGGCGTTTGGGCAGTACCGCCGTTACGCAGACAATGGCCAGCGGCATCAGTGCTTTTCTCGGCGGTAAACTGGGACTGGGCAACCAGGTAACTACCAATTCATCTGCCTGTACCACCGGCGCGGAAAGTGCGCTGATGGCTTATGAACGTATTAAATACGGATACGCCAAACGCATGCTGGCCGGCAGTACCAGCGATAGCGGCCCTTATATATGGGGTGGCTTCGATGCTATGAAAGTATCTACCTTTAAACATAATGAACAGCCCGAAGCCGGCTCCAGGCCCATGAGCGCTACGGCCAGCGGTATTGTTCCCGGCAGCGGGGCAGGAGCGTTGCTGCTGGAATCGCTCGATAGTGCGCTGGAGCGTGGGGCCACCATTTATGCGGAAGTATTGGGCGGAAACATTAACTCCGGCGGGCAACGTAACGGCGGCAGCATGACCGCCCCCAACCCTTTAGCCGTGCAGCGTTGTATTTCCGCAGCCCTTCAGCAGGCAGGCGTTCAGCCGGGTGATATCGATCTTATTAATGGTCACCTTACCGCTACCGGTAAAGATGCCGAAGAAATAGCGAACTGGTGTACAGCGCTTCAGCGCAAAGGAAAGGATTTTCCGTATATCAATGCCCTGAAATCGATGGTAGGTCACTGTTTGAGCGCCTCCGGAAGTATTGAACTGGTAGCAGTGGCCTTACAGCTGAAAGAAGGGTTTGTATCTCCCAACATCAACTGCGAAGATCTGCATCCCGGTATCCAGGCGTTGGTAGACAGGGAAAAAATTCCGGAACAACTATTGTATAAAGACATAAATTTAGTGGCAAAAGCAAGCTTTGGTTTTGGAGATGTAAATGCTTGTATCATTCTGCAAAAGTACCTGCAACCTTAAACAACGTAATATGGACAAAGAAACATTCATTGAGCAGTTAAGAGAAATAGTAAGGCCCTATGCTAAGAACCAGGAAGCACTGGCAACGATCGATGTTTCCACCGATTTTATCAAAGACCTCAAAATTAATTCTGCCAACCTGGTAGATGTGATACTGGATGTGGAAGAGAAATACGATATCGTTATCCAGAACGAAGAAATGGAACGTATGCTGAATGTACAGGCCGCCTTCGATATAGTGGAAATCAAGCTACGCGAAAAATGATCGGCAACGATATTATAGATCTCCGGGCGGCTGCTGTTGAAAGCCGTATTCACCGTAAAGGTTTCCTGGAGAAATTGTTCCTTCCCGGTGAGATCAGGATGATCCGCGAAGCGGCATCCCCGGCTACAGCCACCTGGCTGTTGTGGAGCTGCAAGGAAGCGGTATATAAAATAGTGCATCGGCATACCCGTGAAAGAAAATATGCACCGCAACAGTTTACCTGCCATATAACACCGCAGTACATTGGTAAAATAACCGGTACCGTGTTGCATGATCATCATACCTATTACTACCAGAGCCTGGTCACTAACGATTATATCCATACCTGTGCAGCAACAGATGCTTCCCTGCTCCCGGAAACCCTTGTGTTTACAGAGCGGCAGCCGGCTGGTAACTATACCGGCTTTATGCAGCAGGTACTTTCAGCAAAGGAATTATTTTATAAAGATGAAATGGGAATACCGTATATCCTTCACCGTGAGGATGGCACGCGCCTGCCGGTTTCTGTAAGTCACCACGGAAGCTGGTGCGGGATTGCAAAATTAAAAGAAGCATAGATGTTAGACTTCTATTTAATACCTGACAACCAGTCAACACCGGTTTCCCCTGGATCCCTTGAGCCGGCCGGCGGGCTTGATAGCCGCACCTTTCGCCTGTTAAAAGAAAAGAACATCATACCACCCCATTATGATTACTACACCGACTTCCGGTGGAACAATACACTTGTACAACAACTAGAAGATAAGCTCCTGGCAACAGGAATGCCGGCTGATACAGATGCACAACAGCTGCTGGTATTACTGCGTGCTGCAAGGAAAAGGCAAAGCGGGTTAGTTGCCTATGCCGACTGACCTGCGATTTTAATGATGTATCGTGTAACAGGCGGATACCAACCGGGTTTTCTTCACTTCTTCCTACTTGATTAGTTCATAACTATGTATGTACATAATGGTAATAAAATACCAACATACGGTAAAATACTATTTAAATAGTGAGTGATTAAACCCGATCTTTACCAATATTAAACAACCAGATAGCTATAGTAATTGCCGGGTAAGTTCATCCCGGCACCTGACAGTGCACAATTAATTGCTGAAAATTATGTTCCAACGTTGTGTCAGACTCACCATCTGCTCTCTTGCAATTTTATCCGCGTGTAACAATGGCGATACACCGGGAAATCAGCAGGAAAAATTACCTGAAATTGTAGACTACAATTTTGACATACGGCCTGTTTTATCAGATAAGTGCTTCGCCTGTCATGGTCCCGACGCCAATAAACGGGAAGCAGGCCTGCGGCTTGATATTGCCGACAGCGCTTATAAAGCGCTGCGTGAAACACCGGGAGCGCACGCACTGGTGCCGGGCAATCCCATGGCTTCCGTATTGTACCAGCGTATCAGCACCACAGATTCCTCCATGCGTATGCCGCCGCCATCTACCAATATGGCGCTCAGCAATTACGAGGTAAAGCTGATTGAAAAATGGATCAAACAAGGTGCAAAGTATAAACCGCACTGGGCGTTTGTAGCGCCGGTAACGCCTGCGTTGCCCAAAGTGAACAAGGAGAAATGGGCGCGTAACGAAATAGATTATTTTGTATTGGCCCGCATGGAGGAGAAAGGACTGGAACCCAATTCTGCAGCAGATCATGAACGGTTGCTGAAACGCCTTTGCCTCGATCTTACAGGTTTGCCTCCATCACCGGAAAGAATGGAACGCTTCGCAAAAGATACCAGCGATGCGGGTTACGAACGCATGGTAGATGAACTGCTGGCCGACAGCGCCTACGGCGAGAAAATGGCGGTACACTGGATGGATGTAGCCCGGTATGCGGACTCACACGGTTACCAGGACGATAACTACCGTACCATGTGGCCCTGGCGCGATTGGGTGATCCATGCATTCAACGAAAACCTGTCTTACAAAGATTTTATTACCTGGCAGCTGGCGGGAGATATGATGCCCGGCGCTACCCGGGAACAATTACTCGCCTCCGGCTTTAACCGCAATCATAAGATCACGGAAGAAGGCGGCGTAATAGATGAAGAATACCGCATAGAATACGTTACAGACCGTACCAATACTTTTGGGAAAAGCATGCTGGGCATCACGATAGAATGCGCGCATTGCCATGACCATAAATATGATCCCTTCTCACAAAAAGAATATTATGAGCTTTTTGCCTTCTTCAACAATGTAAAGGAAGTAGGCTTACAATCTGTAGTGGGCGGCCCTGAAACCTACGCCAAAACGCCTTACATGGAGATCACGAAAGAAGATCTTAAAGGCGTACTCAGTTTCATTAACAAGCAGGATACCAACCGCCTGATCGTATCGGTAATGGGGGAAAAGGATACAACGCGGAAAACGTATATCCTTGGCCGTGGTAACTACGATAATCCCACGCTGGAAGTACAGCCCGAAACACCGCACGCCGTATTGCCGTTTGATATAAAGCAATACCCGGCAAACCGCCTTGGACTGGCGGGCTGGTTGTTCGATAAACGGAACCCGCTCACCGCAAGGGTTTTCGTGAACCAGCAATGGCAGGAAATATTCGGCAGGGGTATCGTGAAAAGCACCGGCGATTTCGGTATGCAGGGCGATCTGCCAAGCAACCCGCAGTTGCTCGATTGGCTGGCGGTGGATTTTATGCAACATGGCTGGAATATTAAACGGCTTATGAAGCAGATGGTAATGACTACCACCTACCGGCAATCGGCCACCATTTCTAAAGATAAACTGAAAGCAGATCCTGAAAATATTTACCTCTCCCGTGGGCCACGGTTCCGCCTTACCGCGGAAGGTGTGCGCGACCTGGTGCTGAAGAGCAGCGGTTTGCTGGTACCCGAAATTGGCGGACCCAGTGTAAAACCTTATCAGCCTAAAGGCTTGTGGGAAATGGCTACCTCCGGCAGGGGTATCCTGGCCACCTACCGGCAGGATCATGGCGAAAGCCTTTACCGCAGAGGGTTGTATACCTTTATTAAACGTACGGTGCCACCGCCATCCATGATGATCTTTGATGCCAGCAACCGCGATCAGTGCGAAGTAAAACGCGCCAACACCAATACACCCCTGCAGGCACTCATTATGCTCAACGATCCTACTGTGCTGGAAGCCTCCAGGGTATTGGCTTCCAGGCTGCTGCAAAAAGATAGTAATACTACCAATAACATCACGCGGGCATTCCGTTTAATCGTTTGCCGTACACCACAAAAGCAGGAAGTGGATCTGCTACAGAAATATTATGAACAGCAACAGCAACTATATAAACAGCAACCCGCTAATGCAGTGAAGCTGCTGAAACATGGCGAATACCCGATGGCAGAGCACCTGGACAATGCTTCATGGGCTGCCATGATGCAGGTGATCACCACCATTTATAATATGGAAGAAACGCTTTCAAAAACATAACGATCGTATAGTCACGCATAATAAAGGCCGATGAAAAACGAATTTATAGAACATCACCTGAACATGAACCGCCGCAAGTTCCTTTCTCGCCTGAGTTTAGGCGTGGGCAGCCTCGCGCTGGGTTCATTGCTGGTCCCTGATCTTTTTGGCAAAAGCAGTGGAGAAGAAGCGCCCTTTATCCCGGGGATGCCGCATTTTGCACCCAAGGCTAAAAGGGTTATCTACCTTTTTCAGAACGGGGCGCCTTCCCAATTGGAGAGCTTCGACTATAAACCAAAGCTGCGGGAAATGATGGGGCAGGAGCTGCCGGCGTCTATCCGTATGGGGCAGCGCTTAACAGGTATGACCTCCGGGCAATCGTCTTTCCCGCTGGTAGGCTCACACTTCGATTTCAAACAGTATGGCGAAGCCCGTGCCTGGATCAGTGACCTGTTTCCGCACACGGCAGGAATAGTGGACGACATCTGCATTGTGCGTTCTATGTTCACCGAAGCCATTAATCATGACCCGGCGCTCACTTTTTTCCAGACAGGAGCGCAGCAGGGGAACCGCGCCAGCTTTGGCTCCTGGATGAGCTATGGCCTGGGTAGTGAAAATAAGAACCTGCCTGCCTTTTGTGTGCTGTTATCGAGAGGTAAAGGAAACGGGCAGGGAGTATATTCCAAACTATGGTCCAATGGATTTTTGGACAGTATCCACCAGGGCGTTCAATTCAGCAGTGGTGAAAGCCCGGTGTTGTACCTGAACAACCCCGAAGGCATTGATATGGCCAACCGTCGCCAGATGCTGGACCAGCTGGCTGCCCTGAACGACCAGTCGTATAAAGAATTTGGCGATCCTGAAATCAATACCAAGATACAGCAGTACGAAATGGCGTACCGTATGCAAACTGCAGTGCCGGAGCTTACTGATCTCTCCAAAGAATCAGACGATATTATTAAGCTGTATGGACCGGATTGCCTGGTGCCCGGCACTTTCGCGGCAAATTGCCTGTTGTCCAGGAAGCTTTCAGAAAGCGGTGTGCGCTTCATCCAGCTGTACCACCAGGGCTGGGATCAGCATGGCAACCTGCCCAATGAAATGGCAGGACAGGCAAAGGATGTGGACCGTGCTTCCGCAGCGCTGATCACTGACCTGAAACAACGTGGCCTGCTCGATGAAACACTGGTGATATGGGGTGGTGAATTTGGAAGAACCAATTACTGCCAGGGTAAAATGACGGCCGATAACTATGGCCGTGATCATCATCCGCGCTGCTTCTCCATTTGGATGGCCGGCGGCGGTGTGAAGCCCGGTATAGTTTATGGAGAAACCGACGAATTTGGATATAACATCGTAAAAGACCCGGTTCATGTGCACGACTTCCATGCTACCATCTTACACCTGATGGGACTGGATCACGAAAAATTAACTTTTAAACACCAGGGACGCCGCTATCGCCTTACAGACGTAGCAGGCAAGGTAATCCCCGGATTAATGGCCTGATAAAAATATTGTTATAATGGAAAGAAGAAAATTCATACAGTCGTCGGCGTTAGTAGCCGCCTCGTTTTATATTTCCCGCGATCTGTTTGCCAAACCAAAAGGACCGGTATACGGGCATAACGGCATGCGCTACGCCCTGGATACCAAATGGGGTACGCTGGACAGCAGCCGCTATCCTGTAAAAGACTGCCATGAGATGGTGCAGGATAAAAAAGGCCGTATCATCCTGCTTACCAACGAAACAAAGAATAATATCCTCGTTTATAATAAATCCGGCAAACTGCTGGATAACTGGGGCCATGAATTTCCCGGTGCACATGGGCTCACGTTGAGCAATGAAAACGGTACAGAGTTCCTCTTTATCACAGACACTGAAAAGCACCAGGTATACAAAACCACCATGGATGGCAAGATCCTGCTTACCATTGATTATCCTGCCGAAACAGGCGTGTATAAAAAGAAAGAGGAGTTTGTGCCTACAGAAACCACGGTAGCTGATAACGGCGATTTCTATATTGCAGATGGTTATGGCGCACAATATGTAATGCGCTATGACCGTAATGGAAAGCTGTTGGGATATTTTGGAGGAAAAGGTCAGGGAGATGAACACCTGGACAATGCCCACGGTATCGTAGTAGACCGTCGCAAAGGCACGCCTACGCTCATCGTTACCGACAGAACAAGGAATTGCTTTAAACGCTTCAGTCTCGATGGGCAATTACAGGAAGTAATAGCCCTGCCTGGCGCATGTGTATGCCGCGCCGTAATAAAAGGCGATCACCTGTATGCAGCCGTGTTACGTTCTCCCAATATGGATGCAAATGCCAGCGGCTTTGTAACCATACTGGATAAGGATAATAAAGTAGTATCCAATATTGGCGGCACCGCACCGGTGTACACCGGTGGAAAACTGCAGCCTATGCAGCAGGCGGAGAAAATATTTGTGCATCCGCATGATGTATGCGTGGACGACGATGAAAATCTGTATGTAGCGCAATGGGCTTCCGGGAAAGTGTATCCATATAAACTCAGGAGGGTATAATGACCGTGAAACAGCCATCCAGATGGCAAAGCGCGGGCAACAGCCTGTTATTTGCCGGAAATATTTTTATCCTTTTCCTACTGATCTTTGGCAACCGGGTAGTATTACCTCCCTGGTTGCAGGTGCTGGGAAGAATGCATCCCTTATTGCTGCATTTTCCTATTGTACTGATCCTGGTAGCAGGCGTATTAACGTTTATCCGTTTGCGTGAGCCCGCTGCGGAAGCATGGAAACAGCAGCTGGCCAGCGCTTTATTACTTGCCGGCGCACTTAGTGCAGCCGTTACCGTTATAATGGGATTGTTCTTGTCCGGTGAAGAAGGATATAACGGCAGCGGTACCTTACAGTGGCATAAATGGAGCGGCGTAAGTATGTGCTGGCTGGCTTCTTTATTATACTGGCTGGGGCAGTCGGCTATAAACCGGCCTGCATTACAGAAAGGGGGCGTACTTATTACAGCCGCTTTACTGGTGGTAACCGGGCATTTCGGGGCGGATATCACGCATGGTGAAAATTTTGTGCTGGCGCCAGTCACCCCCGCAGGTAAAAGGCCGCAGGTACCTTTTGACCAGGCGCTGGTATATGAACACCTGGTAAAACCAGTGCTGGAAGAAAAATGTATGAACTGCCATAATGCAGGTAAAGCAAAAGGTGAACTGGCAATGGAACTGCCCGAGCAATTGCTGAAAGGGGGAAAAAGCGGTAAGCTGTTCGTGGCCGGTAAACCTGAAATGAGCCTGTTAATGGAAAGACTTCATTTACCGCTGGATGCAAAAAAGCATATGCCACCTGCCGGTAAGCCGCAACTAACACCGGAGGAGGCGGACCTGCTCTATTACTGGATCAAAGGTGGCGCCGGTTTCAACATGAAAGTAGCTGCACTGCCGGCGCACGATAGCCTGCGGTTGCTGGCCGCCGCCATGTTGCAGCCAGGCCCGTCGGCTGCTCCTGTGTATCATTTTGCAGTAGCCGATGAAAAGCTGGTGCAGAAACTGAACAATAACTACCGCGTTATTTACCCGGTAGCGCTGAATGCAGCGCCACTGGTAGTCAATTGCTATAATAAAGACCAGTTCAATAGTAAATCGATCGAAGAACTGCTGCCCTTGAAAAAACAGATCATAGAAATGCACCTGCAGAAAATGCCAGTACAGGATGCTGATCTGAACATCATTGCACAGTTCCTGGAACTGCGGGTACTGAACCTCAGCTTTACTAACGTAAAGGGACAAACGTTATCCGCCCTGGCAAAGCTCCCGCACCTGGAAAGCCTTTCCCTGTCGGGCACTCCTGTTACCCTGCAGCAGTTACAGGCGCTGAAAGCAGCGCCGGCATTGAAAGAGCTGTACCTGTGGAATACGGCGCTCAGTTCTGCAGAACTGGATCAGTTACCAGCTTCATTTAAACAGGTAGCTATCATTAAAGGATTTAAAGATGATGGTAAAGAACCACTGAAGCTGAACCAGCCCCTGTTGGCAAACACTTCACCGGTTTTCCGTAGTACTGCGCAGTTGCTGCTGAAGCATCCCATTAAAGGAGTGGAGATCCGCTACACCACCGATGGGTCTGTGCCGGACAGTATAAATTCATCGCTGTTTAAAGATAGCCTGCTGCTGCAAAGCAATACTACTATCCGTGCCATTGCCTGTAAAAAGGGCTGGTATGCGAGCGATCCGGTGCAGTTCAATTTTTATAAATCTTCGTATACCCCTGACAGTGTGGTATTGCTTACACAACCGGATGGAAGCTACGCCGGCAACGGCGCCAAAACTTTATGCGACGGGCAGAAAGGCGGCACAGACCAGGGCAACCAGAAATGGCTGGGCTACGTGAAAGAGCCCATGGTAGCCATACTGTTATTTAAACAGCCCGTCCCCCTGCAATCAGTTTCGGTAGGCATCTTACGAAATATTAACGGGTATATTTTCCCTCCCGCCAAACTGGAAATATGGGGTGGCGCAGATGCACAGCACCTGAAACTGCTGAAAAGCATCATTCCCGCTGCGGGGAAGAAAGACGACCCAGCCGCCGCAATGGAGGTAGCAGGTACTTTCCCTGTTACGCATGTTTCCTGTGTGAAACTGGTACTGGATCCGTTGCTGAAAATACCGGACTGGCATCCAGGCAAAGGAAACCGGGGATGGGTATTTGCAGATGAAGTGTTGTTGAATTAGCTGTTAAAATTCGCCTACCTTTAAGGGGTTAACGTAGCGGATAAACAGATGAAACAATATAAATACGAAGAAATAGCAGCGAACATTGAGAGTAAAATCACCGGTGGCCAGTATTTACCTGGTCACCGGTTACCTTCAGTGAGAACATTAAAACAACAGTACCGGACCAGCCTGAGCACCATACAAAGCGCCTACGATGAACTCCTGTTAAGAGGCCTGGTGGAAAGCGCTCCCCGGTCAGGTTATTATGTAAGCGCCCGCCCGGCTGCTACCAGAAAAGTGGCCACCACCCCGATTGTAAGGGATCCTGTATTCAGGAGCAATCTTGCCGTTATCACTTCCCAGAACCTCCAACGCAGCGCCATTTCAGAATTTAATGTGGCGGCCCCCGGCGACCTGTTATTACCGCAACAGTTGTTGCTGAAAACCATGCAGCAGGTGATCCGGGAAAAAGGTGCAGCCCTCTTAAAATATTACCCGGCCAACGGTTTGGCAACGTTGCGCGAAAGTATCACCAAACGCGCGGCACACCATAACACCCGTTTCCAGGCAGATGAACTGTTGATTACAGACGGCGCTTTACAGGCCGTATACATTGCGTTGGCAGCGGTGTGCGAGCCGGGCGATGTGATTGCCATTGAAAGCCCCTGTATTTTTTCGGTACTGGAAGTGATCCGGGTGTTGCGGCTCAGGGTAGTGGAAATCCCTGTGCGTCCTTTCACAGGATTTGATGTAGACGCTTTGAAAGAAGCCTGCGCGGTACACGCATTCAAGGCTATTGTGATTACACCGAATTTTCATAATCCTACCGGGGTACTGCTTACTGATGAACAGAAACAGCAGCTGCTGCGGGTAGCGCAAACAAATAATATCCCCCTCATTGAGAACGATATTTATGGAGAACTGCCTTTTAATGGCGGGCGTCCTTCCACCATCCGCACGTTCGACAACAGCGGGTTGGTGATGACGTGTTCCTCCTTTGCAAAATCGCTGGCGCCGGGTATCCGCCTGGGATGGTTGTCGGCCGGCCGCTTTTATCGCCAGGCGGAACAGGTGCGGTTTGCCATTGGCAGCAGTGTATCGCCGGTGTACCAGGAAACCATGAATAAAATTCTGGAGGGAAGCGCCTATGAAAAACACCTGCGCATTTTCCGTAAGCAGCTGGCAGCGCAGTGCGCGCAAAGTATAAAACTGATCCGGGAATGTTTTCCAGCAGGCACGGAAGCAAGTCGCCCGGAAGGGGGGTATCATCTGTGGGTGCGGCTGCCGGAAACATTGGCCATGTCGTCTTTCTACCGCTTTTGTGAAAAAGCTGGGGTGAGATTTACACCGGGATCAGCGTTTTCTTTTACAGATACCTATGATCATTGCTTCCGCCTGGTGTATGCCGATAAATATACACCTGCAAAGGTAGCTGCTATACGAAAAGCAGGCGGCTATGCCGTTGCCAACAGCTGATGAAGCCTGTACCGGTAACATTTCGGGCGGCTGTATCCTGCAGCATGGCTGGTGGTAAATACTTTTGTAGCTCATTTGTTTAAAAAAAGGAACATGAGCACCATCATTACAAAGTTTGCAGTGGCGTCTGATAAGATGATTGCAGAGTTGTTATACCTTACCCGCACCTGGCTGGAAGAGCACCCGGAAATAGCCATGGAAGGGCAATACAGCAAAAAAATCCTGGTGAATAGTATGAATAGCTTTTCCAGCCAGTGGTTTATTGTATACGTGGGAGAAGAACCGGCGGGTTTCGCTTTCCTCACTGAGGGCGGCGCAAGACCCGCGTTCCTGGAGGGAAAGCGGGCCATACAGCTGGAAGTTTTCGCGGTATTAAAGGCATATGCCGGCGCGGGGGCGGATAACTCTTTGCTGGAGAAATGCCTGTCGGTATACAAAGGCCGGGATGCCATATGGGCGCCGCTTTCTGTGGCGCCGGACTTCCTGGAAGCAAAAGGGTTTGTGAAAACAAACAACTACCTGGTAAAGGAAGCCTGGTAACAGGAGCTGTAGAATGATAAAAGTAAATATTATCTTAAGGCCTCATTATTCCCACGTTTAATTTTTACGCATGAGGTCCAGGTATCTTATATTATTCCTTTTCTTATCTTATCATCTGCCATCATTGGCACAACGGGTAAAGATTGCCTGCCTAGGGGCAAGCATTTGCGCGGGCGCACGGTTGCAGCATCCTGAAACGGAATCTTACCCCGCACAGCTGGGAAAGCTGCTGGGAATAGGTTACGAGGTAACCAATTATGGTGTAAGCAGCACTACCTTGCTGAAAAAAGGCGATTATCCCTATTGGAACACGCCGCAATACAAAGCAGCGCTGGCAAGTAATCCAGATATTGTGCTGATAGACCTTGGAGGCAACGATAGCAAGCTGGTGAACCGCGTGCATCTTGATGAATACGAAGCCGATTACCGCGATATGATCCGTGCGTTCCGGGCCTTGCCTTCACATCCGCGTATCCTGTTGTTGCAGCCGGTTGTTTCTTTTGTGAAAGATACCACGCAGATCTGGGACCCGGTGATCAGGGAACAGATCTTACCTAAAGTGCGGCAGGTAGCTTACGACGAAAACGTGGAGCTGGTAAATTTAAACGCCTTGCTGATTGGTAAGCCGGGGCTGATGCCGGATGGTATTCATCCCGAGCAGGAAGGCACTACCATGATGGCAAAAACGCTTTTCGAAGTGCTGCAACCAGTGCGGGATACTGCTTTTGACATGCTCGCCCACCTGGGTAATAAAAAGATCTCTTCCTTTTACGGTTACCGCTGTGCAGATTTTGATTTCAGCGGCCGCGCCTGTAAAGTAGTAGCGCCAAAATTTGCGGCTGCCGGTCGCCCGTGGATATGGAGGGCCCGCTTCTGGGGCCATGAACCGCAAACAGATATTGCCTTGCTGGAAAGAGGCTATCATGTAGTGTACTGCGATGTGGCGGAATTGTTTGGCAATAAAGAAGCGGTGCAATTATGGAACAGTTATTATTCGTTGCTGCGTAAAGCCGGGCTGGCCCGCAAAGCAGTAATGGAAGGCATGAGCAGGGGAGGTATATATGTATACAACTGGGCGGCGGAAAACCCGGATAAGATAGCGGCAGTGTATGTAGATAATCCTGTGTTAGACCTGTGCAGCTGGCCGGGCATACAGTTTAAAAAGCAATCAGCCAACAGGAACGAGTGGGAAACCTTTAAGAAAGATTATGGCTTTACATCAGATAGTGCGGCGATGAACTTTAAAGGAAGCCCCTTGTACAAAACAAAAGAAATTGTAAAAGGAAAGTACCCCATGCTGCATGTGCTGGCGGATGCGGACACCGTTGTGCCGCCAGCCGAAAATACATTGCCGTTTGAAGAGAAAATAAAGGCGCTGAAGGGCAATATAACGGTGATGCATAAACCGGGTTTCGGACATCATCCGCACAGTTTCCCGGACCCCACGCCAATAGTGGATTTTATCCTGAAAGCGCTTAAGTAAACCATCATTGCGCCTTCAGCTCCTTGCTGAAGGCGCAATGTGAATTATTTATTTTACCAACCATTCCAGTTTATACATGCCACGGAACCTGTCGTAAGTAAGCAGTTCCGCATCCCGCTTAAACAGGGCGTCCATTTTATCCGCCAGGGTTTCATGCGTAGGGAATGCCTGTTTTACGTTCCAGGCGGTAAGTGTTTGTATTTTACCATTGGAAGCGGAGAAGTATGTTTTATACTGATCTTCCGGACCGGCTTTCGGAGAAGTTGGTACTTTTCTCTTATAAAGCAATAACTGCGGGTTTTTATTCAGGATCTGGTAACTATGATTACCTTCTACCCGGTATACATCGCCATTTGTTAGCTGATAGGCAAATATTTCATTTTTGTTGATATGAATATCTTTGCCATTATGCTGCAATGTAATATAACTTTTGGGCGCCAATGTATATAAATGAAGCCTGGGCGCCTTGTTGCCGTCATCTTTGGTGTAACTCAGCCTGTTGGTCAGGTAATCGTCCATAGTGCTGTAAATGCCCGCAATTTTCTTTTGCGCGTCCGCTGCTATATTGATACACATCAATAAGCAGATCATGTAAAAAATTCTGCTACAGTATTGCATAGTCCAGGTGTTTTGGTGCTACCATTAATTTAACAAAAATAGCTGGTAATCTCCGCAGAAAATATGATAAAAATCAGTTAAAACCACGCGGATTTTGTCTGACTCCGGATTAAACTGATTACGCTGATTTCGCTGATTTGATTTTTTGGGATTTAAATGATTTTAAATGATCTGGGG
>JBCNPS010000090.1:0-16874 GCA_039593235.1 Chitinophaga sp.
AGCGAAGGGAAGGTTCTCGACGCCGACCACGTAGGTCTGCGCCGCGTCATGGCAAATAAAGGAGCCGTGTCTGCCGGCAGCACCCCTGCCAGTTCAAATAACAGCTGTTGTAATGTAGTGATGGATACGCTCATATTAATTTCTACAAGCGCTAATGTAAGGTTATTTCCTTATTTGCAGCATCACTCCCCTACTCCCAGCTCCCCAGGATAGATACATTCAGGTCATCGCTCTTCACTTCCATATCTATCGGGAAAATGATCTTATACTCATCCATATTTACATCACATGCGCCCATTTTCCCAGTGGAATCACCCCATAATTCAATATGATACCCTTCCTGGTACAACTTCCATTTCACTACCGGGCTAACGGCAAAAGTAGCCGGCAGCGTGAGCTGCGCGGGATAGCAACGGGTAACGGCCAACGTATCTCCCCGGTGGCTGATATCAAGCACTTTAAGAAAAAGATGCTCCGCTGTATTGGCGGGCATTTTATAGGCATTGAGCTTGATGGCTTTCAATGTAAATTCCTTATTGTCCTTATTACAGGACAACAGCAATAAAGCAAACAATAATAAATATCTCATCTCAGTAATTTAAAAACAACAGATCTATGCAGGGGAAAGCCGTCCTGACCGCAGGTACACCACCGTTCTGTTCAGGTACGGGAATAAAGCGATCAGCAGCAATATAGCTACCAGCAGTAATGACATTCCTTCGTAGTAGTCCATGGCAAAGCGAAGCTGCCCCTGCCCGTTCACGGCATTCACCAGCAACTTGTTAGCCGCCCTGCCGGACGGGCCCGGCGCCATTCCACGGGTTAGCAGGTAACGGGCCTGTGTGGCAACCGTTTGCTTTACACCCGGGTCTACCCGCGTAAGATGATCCTGGAACGCATTGTAGTGACGGCTCTTTTCATACAACTCAAAAAAATTGATGATACCAATGCTCACACAAAAGCCCAGGTAACGTACCGCCAAACAAACTGCTGATGCGGATGCTCCCATAGATACCGGCACAGAAGAAATGGAATAAACAATAGTAGGCACCATAATAAGCCCTACGCCCAGGCCCTGTATAAACAAAGGAATATAGTAATTGAACACATTGGCCTGTACATCAAAAAGAAAATACATGCTCACATGAAACGCCAGCAGCAAAATAAATCCCGGCATCCAGATATAGCGGATGCGCCGCTGCTGAAGGATCATGCAACAGGCTATAATAACGCCGGTCACTATCCCTGCAAGATTAAACAAATTAATATAGGATACATGCATGGGATCGAAACGCAGCACACCGGCAAAAAAATTGTTGGTGATGCCTGAAGCGAACCGGCAGATGTACATCATAAAAAGTACAAGCAATCCCACCTTAAAATTTCGGAACCTGAAAATACGCAGGTCCATATAAGGATGCTTCATACTTCTTTGCCGGAAAAGATAAATAGCTAAGAGTACAACGATGCCGATAACGCTGTATCGTATCCGCGGATCTTCCAGCCAATAGTATTCCTGCCCGTAGATCATGATATAACCCACCAGGCAAAGACCAATACTGTAAAGGCCAAAGCTTTGCCAGTCCAGCTTGTACAACGGGAAGCGCACATCCGGCCTTACATTATTCATGCTGAGCAATAGCAGGCAAAGACAGGGCAGGTAAGAAAACAGCGCCCCCTTGTAAACAATATTGAAGTTCCAGGAGTCTATCAGGTCTGCCGTTACAAAATTATTGAACGGAATAGCGCATAGCAGTAAGCCGAAGAATACAGAAAAGCTCACTTCCCTTGCACGCTCCGTACGCAACCTGGTAAACATGAGGGAAAGCGACAGGTTCACCGTACAGGAAAACAGCATTCCCTGTATAAATCTCACCGGGAAAAAAATATACAGTTCATGCGTATGATAGCAAACCAGGCTGGTTAATATTTGCAGGAAAGTAAACAGGATGAAATACTCCCTTGATGCCAGGTAAAGAAAAAAGCGCCGCTCCAGGCTGTAAAACCCAACATAGCCGGCATAGAACAACGCTACCGAAAACTGGACATCCGCCGGCTCGCTGCCATAGTAACCTGCAGCCGCATTGATGTTGGACAACGGCAGGAAAAAAAGCACGATGCTTGGCAGCAGTAAGGAAAAGAGGATCACCTTAATCAGCCAGCCCGGGGCCCACGACTTAAATACAGGAATGGCGTTATCCACGGCGTTGGGCTTTGGGCACATAAACATTCACATTCATTCCCACCTTCAGCACATCAATATCTTTCCGGTCGCCATCTACACGGATACGCACAGGAATACGCTGCACAATTTTCACATAGTTACCCGTGGAGTTATCGGGTGGCAGCAATGAAAAGCTGGAGCCCGTAGCAGGCGATAATGATATGATAGTTCCTTTGAACGGATGCTCCGGGTAAGCATCGGCTACTATCTTAACGGAGTCGCCTACACGCATATGGGCAATCTGTGTTTCTTTATAATTGGCTACTACCCATTTATCGGTTTCATTGTTTACAATGTAGGCCAGTATCTCACCGGCATTGATCATTTGTCCCATTTCCACGGTACGGCGCCCCATCCGTCCATCGTACGAGGCGGTGATCACGGTGTAGCTTACGTCCAGCTTGTGCCGGTCCAGCAAGGCTTTCAGCCGGGCGATCTCCGCTGCCACTACCCGCTTCTCTGCATGGATATCGCCAATGCGGGAAAGGGCGGCCCCGTAGTTGTCCTGCGACGACTGGTAATCGCTGGTGTTCACATCCAGTGTAGCCTGCATGTTTTCCAGCTGTTGTTTGGTGGCCGACTCTTCATTGTAAAGCTGGTTGTAACGCTGATAGTCCAGCTGCTGCTTCCACATTTTCGCTTTTGCCGCTGTGATCTGCGCTTCTGATGCGTTGGCCATTTTCTCCAGTGTATGGATATTGCTTTCCAGTACTTGCATCCGGGCCTCCGCCTTCTGAAGTAAAGCGGCTGTTTGCGCCTCTTGCAGGATATATTCCCGGTTGTCGATCAGCAGGAGTGTATCTCCTTTTTTCACCTGTTGGTTCTCTTCAAATTTCACGGCTACAATAAAGCCGCCGGCCCTTGATATTACAGGATTCACATACTCCTGTACCTGCGCATCATTGGTTTGTTCGTAAACATAATATTCCCATATGGTATAAACGCCCCAGCAAAGGAGCAAGAGAATGATGATCCCTGCCATCCAACCCGTAATGCGGGTGATCAGCCTGTCGGTAACGGTGTATTTCTTTTTCATTGGTTAAAGAACGCCTGTGATATGCTGTAGAAGATAAAATTTATTTTGTGCTGCAATTTTTGCCGATGCCAGTTCAAACTGTGTTTGAAGCACCTGTATATCGGCATCGAGTAAGTCGGTGATCAACGATGTCTGATTAAAATACGTATGCCGGATAATGCGTGCATTTTCCTGCGCCTGCGCTACATTCACTTCCGATACGCCAATTTGTATAGTGGCCTCTTTGTAGCGGAGAAAAGCCTCCTTCACCTGTTGGCGCACTTTATCTTCTGTGTCTTTGTGCGCTTCTTCTTCTTTCTCCAGTTCCAGTTTGGCGGCTCTTACTTTATGTATATTGTGATAGATCGCCGATATAGGAAAAGATGCTTTCAAACCGGCTATGCCCAGCGAGTACCAGTAAGGGTTATACGGATAAAGAAATATCTGTGGGTTAGCATAATAAAAGTCGCTGTACATACCGGCTTTGGGACGCACATTTGCTTTTACCTGTTTTAAATGTATTTCACTCAGCCTCGTTTGCTGTTCAGAAATATGATAAGGGAAAGAATGTTCCAGCGCTGTTGCCAGGTATTCTTCGTAAGCGCCGCTATTGCCCGGGCCTGTTTCCGGATCGGCAGGAAAAAGGATCCTGTCGTCCGGCTCACCGAGAATGATATTCAGTTTTTGTGTAGCGATCAGTATATCATTTTCTATGGTAACCAGGGTCATTTTTCTTCTTGAAAGATCCAGTTCCACGCGAAGTACATCGCTTTTCAGCACGGTGCCGTTCCGGTGAAAGGCTTTGATCTCCTTCAGTTGTTTTTCCTGGTCTGCAATATCTGCGGTAATAAGATTTCTGAAGATAAACTCCTTTTGAAGATCGAGATATAAAGCGGCTGTTTTATAGTGGATGGCGGAAACGGATTCATCTTCCCGGATGGAGCTGAGCTGGTGAAGCGTTTTGTTTTCCTCCATTTTCAGGTTAAGCTTATTGCCGTTATAAAGATTGAGATAAAAATCGACGCCTGCTTTATAAAGTGTGTGGATGACTTCATGCTGACTGGGTTTGGAAAACAAACCATTTTCATAGATGGGGATATTGGAGGCTTTTTCTGCGCTGCCGCTTACGCCAATTTCCGGCAAACGCTCCACCCGGGTGTCCCTGATCTCTTCTTCCGCAATTTCAGTGGCTTTCCTGTTTATTTCAATAATGCGGCTGTGTGCTTCTGCTTTCCTCCATGCTTCGGAAAGCGTTAATTTTAAAGTATCCTGGCCAGTGGCAACAAAATTCCTGCCCACGAAAAATACTCCTGCTAAAAAAAGACTTCTGCTGTTCATAATATTCGGCTGCAAAATTATTACGATAATCCATTGTTTATTTCACCGTAATAGTCAATATTTTCATCATTCCGGACAAATGCTATTTTTGTACAGCGTACCTTATTATTTTACATAAACAAACAATGCTATGGGCTTAATTGCTTCATTACCGGAAATAGAAAAAAAGAGAAATTCTGTTTTTGTGATGCATGAAAAATCAGAAAAACTGATACCCCTTCACTGCCACAATAAGGGACAATTAAGTTATGTGGAGGGAGGGATCGCCTATATTACTGTTGATAACCTTACTTACGTGGTACCAGCCAGGCATTACTTCTGGATCCCGCCCGGCATGTGGCATATATTACGGATGGGGCACAAGGCCCATGTGCTGCGGTCGCTCTATTTTTATGCCCACGATGATGCGGCAGATCCTTTTTACAGCAAACTGGGAATTTACCCGGCCAGTGAACTGCTGATCCAGATGATCAATTACACCGAACGCTGGGATGGAAGACATGTGAGCAGCAAAGACTATAACTTTGAATTTCTGGTGGCATTGAAAAAGATCCTGCCTGAAAAAAGCAGGAGGGCCCTGCCCATTGTGCTGCCCGCTACCAATAATGAACAGATGCAGGACATTACCGACTACCTCGAAAGAAATATCGGGAAAAAGCTTACGCTGAGCGGCGTAAGCAAACAGTTTAACATTGGGGAACGCTCCCTTTCCCGGTTATTTCAATCGAACCTGAAGATCTCGTTCCTGCAATACCTTAAAACCATAAGAATGATAAGAGCT
Source organism: Chitinophaga sp. (assembly GCA_039593235.1). GTDB lineage: Bacteria > Bacteroidota > Bacteroidia > Chitinophagales > Chitinophagaceae > Chitinophaga. Next base: position 5,359 of record JBCNPS010000090.1, read on the forward strand.
ATTGAAATGATCCTGAAAACAGGCAAACCTATCAGCGAAATAGCATTTGCGGTGGGTTACAGCTCTATCAATTCTTTTAGTGATACATTTCATGAGTTCGTACACGCCCGGCCTTCTCATTTCAGGAAGCCGTAACAGTCCAACCGGCGGCAGCGCCGGTTGGACTGTTCATCAGGAACGTTGTGCATTGATCTTTGTCAGCTGTGCCAGTGTATAAGCGCCTACGGCCATCACAAGGTCACGGACCGCTACGTCGAAATATTGCCCGGCAACAAGCAACTGCAGCGCAATGCAGATCAGCCAGGCCATTACCACGTAAGCACCCACCAGCGGACGCACCAATACCAGTACGCCGGCGGCGATTTCAATGATCCCCACAATTTTCATGAAAGTGGCGGCGGCGAAAGGGATCATAGCAGCATTACTGCCCAGGTAGTTTTCCCAGTGGGTAAGCAGGTTGGTGAATTTGTCCAGCCCCGCTACAATGGGTACAATGCCAAAGGTAAAGCGTAAGGTTTTTTGAAGCTGTTGGATAGTTGCCATGATACATATGTTTTAGTATGATGGTTAGAGCTACACGGCAAAGAAAGGTTACAAAAAAATATACCTTTTATTTTCCTGTAACCTTTTACCGGTTATTTCATCTAATTAACATGACAGCACAAAAGGAAGAAATAGTAAACCAGGTTTCCGATCAGGAAGCAATAGCAAGGATACTGGCAGGTGAACAGCAGCTGTTCCGCGTGATCATCAACCGCTATAACCAGCGCCTCTACCGCACAGGTATGTCTGTTCTGGAAGATGATGCAGCTACGGAAGACGCGATGCAGAACACGTATATCAATGCCTACAGTCACCTGTCGCAGTTCCAGTTCCGTGCTTCCCTTGGTACCTGGCTCACGCGTATTATGCTCAACGAGTGCTATGAATTAAAACGAAAAAACAGGAACACTTTTACCAGTCCACTATCACCAGATAAATTTACAGATATGAAAACCCCGGCCAGGGATTTAGCAAACAAGGAATTAAGCCAGATATTGGAAGAAGCCATTACCCGGCTCCCGGAAAAATACAGGCTGGTTTTCGTATTGCGCGAAATCGAAGAAATGTCTGTAAAGGAAACTGCCGGCGCGCTCACCATTGAAGAAAACAATGTGAAAGTGCGTCTGAACCGGGCTAAAGCCATGCTCCGGGCGGACTTGAACGCTTATATGAAAGATCATGTTTATCATTTTCACTTAACCCGCTGCGACCGGGTTACCCGGAATGTTTTGCAAAAGCTGGGAATAGATGGCGGGGGTGATACAGCGGAATAATAGTAATGAATTGAAATACCAATACCCCAACAGTGGAATACGCTGTTACCGAATATAGCCGTACCTTAAGTAAGGTAATAAGCGGATTAGCAGAATGGGGACATGCCCACAGGGAGAAGATCCTGTGTAAATAGCAGGTTTCCTCCTTTTCTTTCTTTATCATTCCTGCAGATAAACAACCCATCAGCCACATCTTATAGATGCGGGTGATATGCGGCCGGGGTATAACTGATATACGGCGTAAATCCGGGGTAAACCGGGAGTATCCATGCTGTAACCATACAGTATCCCCCTGGAATCCCCGCCGGCGCATCTGTCTAAATGAGCCCCTTTTTTGTCTGGTTCACCCCAAAACCGGTTTTCATTGTTTGCTCCCCGTGGTACTTTCGTTCTGTCCTGGAGCACAAAAGCATCCACAAAAGTATCATGGCAAACACAGAAAATTTTAACCGCAGACGTTTTTTAAGTATGGCCGCCTTAACTATTGCGGCAACAAAACTATCTCCCCTACAGGCGTTGGCTGCAAAAGGCAGTAATCCTAAACATAGCCCCCGGCTCCTGCCCTCTTTTGATAACATAAAACAAGTCAGGGCCGGGCTGCTGGATGTTGGCTATGCGGAAGCCGGGCCGGCAAACGGGCAACCCGTTATCCTGTTGCATGGCTGGCCTTATGATATCCATAGCTATGCAAAAGTATCCGCCATACTGGCTGCAGCAGGCTACCGCGTAATTGTACCGCATTTGCGGGGGCATGGCACCACCAGGTTTTTATCAGATCAAACATTCAGGAACGGGCAGCAGGCGGCGGTGGCAAGCGATATCATTGCCCTCATGGATGCCCTGGATATAAAAAAAGCGATCATTGGCGGGTTCGACTGGGGTGCACGTACCGCTAATATTATTGCGGCATTGTGGCCGGAACGCTGCAAAGCAATGGTATCTGTGAACGGCTATCTTATCAACAACCTGGAAAAAAACAAACAGCCATTACCACCCAAAGCGGAACTGGGCTGGTGGTACCAGTACTACTTTGCTACCGATCGTGGTAAACTGGGTTATACGGCCAATTGGTACGACTTCAATAAACTGATCTGGAAAAATGTGTCGCCAAAGTGGGACTTTGATGATGCCACTTACAATATGTCCGCCGCCTCCTTCAAAAACCCCGACTACGTTGCCATTGTGTTGCATAACTACCGCTGGCGCCTCGGCACCGAACCCGGCGAAAAACAATACGACGTCATCGAAAACAAGCTGGCGGCTGCACCGGCTATAGCCGTGCCCTCCGTTACGCTGGACGGTGACGCCGATGGCGTGGTTCCCGCCAGCGATGGTTCCGCTTTCGCACACAGGTTCACTGGCAAACACGTGCATCATATCATTAAAGGCGCAGGTCATAACCTTCCGCAGGAAGCGCCGGAAGCATTCGCCCGTGCCATCATGGAAGCTAACAGTTACGCCTGACAACAACCACTATCCAGTAAAAAAAGTCACATGAAGATACTTACACGGAAAACAGGATGGATAACAGCCATCTTTCTATTGGTGATCACGGCCATGCAGTTTATTGGGCAGCCGGTGCAAAACCATCCCGTAACAGCGCCCATTAAAGCCCCTGACGAAGTACTGGGCATTCTCCGGCGCGCCTGCTACGACTGCCACTCCAATGAATCACAACTTAGCTGGTACGATAAAATTGCGCCGGTATCCTGGCTGGTATCCGCCGATGTAAAAGAAGCAAGATCGAGATTTAATTTCTCTACCTGGGACACGCTTCCTCCTGCAAGCCAGCAGGGCTTTCTCTGGGAAATGGTGAACATGGTGCTCACAGGCAAAATGCCGCTGGGCTCCTATGCCGCCACCCATCGGCAAGCCAGGCTTACCGCAGAAGATATTACCACGCTGAAAAAATATGTGAATGATCTCAGTCCTGCGGTGTACCACGATACCACCGTTATCCAGGAAGCTGATAAAGAACTCAGTCAATTCCAGGAAAGATCTGTAGTTCCGACCGGGAACCCTGTGGCCGCCAACGGCGTGGCATACACGCCTGATTTCAGGAAATGGCAGGTGATCAGTACCACCAACCGGTTCGACAATCACAGCATCCGCGTAATATATGGCAATGATATTGCCGCGAAAGCCATTAAGGAAAACCGGATCAATCCTTTTCCCGAAGGCAGCACTATTGTAAAAGTAGTATGGAACAGTATTGAAGAAACAAATGGCGATATCCTCCCCGGATCTTTGAACAGTGTACAGATCATGACGAAAAACAACAAGCGGTTCGTGGATAGTAAAGGATGGGGATTTGCAAAGTTCAACGGCACTGCACTTAAGCCATACGGCGCTACGCCCATGTTCAATACCACCTGTTTTAACTGCCATAAAATTGCCAGTGCAAACGACTATGTATTCAATCTTCCATTGCCCAACAATGAACTACAATAATGGGGTATCTTCTTACGCATCAAAACAAGCGGCATGAAAAATTTTCTTTTACTTTTCTTCCTTACTATTGCAGGCGCCTGTAGCCAGCCTGTTCCGGACCACCAACATACACGGGAGATATTCAACGCCGCCGGCTTGCAGGTGATCACTTCATTTGCCAACAGGCAGCAGCAAACCATGAGTGTGCTGTTTGGTAATACAGCCGCTGAAACATGCGCGCTGGGCGGCTACAAAACACATGTTCCCGGTGAAGTATTCAAACTCGTTACCTTTAAACAGGCGGATAATAAATACTGGTACGGCAGCTATATCAACGGCGCTGTGCAAAGCATTGAAACCATAGCTACTACCGCAGGTGCGGCGGATCAATTGAGCTACCGGCTGGAACGCGGCCGCCATAGCAGTGGAAACGTTAGTCCCGCTGCGCGGATCAGCTATATATTTTCACACAGGCCGTCTGTTTTTCCATGATGTTTCCCGCATGGATAATGGCGCCGGTTAACTTTTTCTGATCATAAGATAAAAATGAAATATTTTTATCGCAATCAGATAGATCTATTACAGATGAAAAAAACAGGTTTTAAAATATCTCCGGCAACTATATGGGTTAGCTCTATAGGTTTAGGGTTACTTTCTTCTGTACCCCAGATTGCCGAACATCATTTTCATTTGGCAGAAGCAGCGGTGAATGCGGGTATAACTGCCGCCTTTGCACTGTTGATGTGGTACTTCAATATTTACATGCTGTCGCGTCAGTCTGATAAGCCCCGCAAACAAAGCATCTCGTATTCCAAGCTGCTGAGCAGCCTGTTATTTGGCCTGGTGGTAATGCTTGGACTTGCTTATATCCAGCAACTGATCCTGTCGCATATTAATTTCGGGCCGGTGATGCTGATGGTGGAAGTCAGGGGTATCCTTATCAACCTGGTGTTTTATATGTTCCTGCACCTGCTGCAGCAAAATTACGAGAACCAGCATGTAACGATGGAACTGGAACGTATTAAAAGTGATAACCTCAGCGCCCAGTATGAACTGCTGAAGCAACAGGTGAACCCGCATTTCCTGTTCAACAGCCTGAATACATTAAAAGCAATGGTAGAAAGCGGGGAACAGGAAGCCGTTGACTTTATCATCAAGTTATCCAATTTCTACCGTTTTACGCTCGAAAGCCGGAAGCTGGACCTGATCCATGTAAGGGAGGAGATGGATATACTCAACGCTTATCTTTTTCTTCAGAAGGCACGCTTTGGCGATGGCTTTACTTTTACAAGTACACTCCCTGATCAGTTGCTGGAAACACTGATCCCACCCTTTACATTGCAACTGCTGGTGGAAAACTGTATCAAACATAATATCGTTTCCCTTGAAAAACCGCTGCATATCAGGATCTATGAAGAAGAGGATAAAATAATTGTAGAAAACCAGCTGCAGCAGAAAACAGGCGAACAAAATTCCCTGGGGGTAGGGCTGAAAAATATTGACCTGAGATACCAGCACCTGCTGCATCAGCATATCGATATTGTTGCTAATGAAAAAACTTTTCAAATCAAATTGCCGCTGATCCATGAACATCATCATCGTTGAAGACGAACTCAAAACAGCCCGGTCGCTCGGGAATATTATACAGGAACTGAAGCCCGGGGATAAGATCACGGGCCAGTACCAAAGCGTGGAAAGCACGGTTACCGCGCTTTCAGAAGGGCCAATGCCCGACCTTATCTTTATGGATATACAGCTGGCGGATGGCCTTTGCTTTGAAATATTCAAACAGGTAAAAATTACCTGTCCCGTTGTATTCTGTACGGCTTATGATGAATATTCGCTGGAAGCCTTTAAAAGTAACGGTGTTGACTATGTACTGAAGCCCTTTTCCAAACAAGACATACAGGATGCACTCCGGAAAGTGGATGAACTGAAAAATTTCTTCCAGCAGAAAGCAATTCCCGACCTGGGAGACCTGCTCTCAAAACTGAGCCCGCCGGGTGGTAAAACCAGTTTTCTCGTCTTCAAAAATCAAAAATATAAAACAGTAAGTATCGAAGACATTGCCTTCTTCTATGTTCGCCACGATGCCACCTGGATCATGTGTTTCGATAAGCAGCAATATACCGTGAACCAGTCGCTGGACCAGGTAACGCAATCTGTATCTTCCCTGCAATTTTTCCGGCTGAACCGCCAGTACCTCGTTAATTTTAAAGCGATCAAAGAAGTAGAGCCTTATTTCCTGCGTAAACTCTACGTGAAACTGGTAATTGAAACGCCCGATAAACTCCTGGTCAATAAAGAAAAATCGCATAGCTTTCTTAGCTGGATGGAAGACCGCTGATATAATTTTCTCCCGGCTGTTTTGTCCCGGTTGAGCACCGAAAATGCCTGGATGAAGGCTTTTCCGCTTACCCGGACCAGCAACAGCCGGTACTTTTGAATCAAATAAAATTCAAAAGATATGAAACAGGTAATGATACCGGCTATAGGCGCCGCAATGGTACTCACACTCTTCTCCGCCATATTTGCCAACCGGGTTAGCGCTTCAAAAAAGCAAACCCGCATTAATAACGGTAATGGGTTTGCGGTACTCGAACTGTTCACTTCGGAAGGATGTTCCAGCTGCCCTCCCGCTGATGCCTTGTTAGCCCGTATACAGCAGGATGCCGGCAATAAACCCATCTATGTACTGGCATACCATGTTGATTACTGGAATCGCCTGGGCTGGAAAGATGTATTCAGTCAGCCGCAATATTCAAAACGCCAATACCAGTACAGCCAGCAACTTCCCAGCCAGGTATACACTCCGCAGCTGGTGGTTAACGGGCAAACATCCTGCATAGGATCCGACGAAGCCGCGGTAAGCAATGCGATCAACGAAGCGCTTGGCAATGGTGCAGCAGCCACATTGGAGATAAAGGCGCAGCTGCAGCCTGGCAAGGCAAACTTTACTTATGAAGTTAGTGGTAATACCGGCAACAGCCAGTTACTCATTGCTGTTGTACAAAAACATGCGGTAAGCAAAGTAGAGAGGGGGGAAAACGAAGGGCGTACACTTTCTCATGTACAAGTGGTACGGGATCTGCGGGCGTTTAAACTGCGGGAGAGTAAACAAGGCATAGCCGAAATCAATCTCCCCGAAAGCTTTAATGCGCAGGAATGGGAGCTGATCAGTATGATACAAAACTCCGAAACAGGCGCTATCAGCGCAGCTGCAAGGGTTTCCCTGTAACAACTGCCGGTCATCTGCATAAAAAAGATAAGGGTACCCTTAAGGTACCCTCTTTATTATTCATGTTTCGCCAGGTCAATCATTAGGCTCATTTCTTCCACAAAAGCATCATTACCGGCGGATGATCCTCCGAGAGAACGGAAACGGATCATGCCATTTTTATCAATAACAAACTTTGCGGGGATGCCCTTTAGCTTGTACCCTGCAGCGGCGTTATTGGTTTTGGTCACCGGATCTTTCAAATCCATTAAGAGGTTGAAAGTGTATTTATTGTTATGGAGATAATCGGCCGCACTTTTCACGGGGTTGGCATCTGTTTCCCAGGTATGGATGAAAAGAAATACCACGCTGGTATCCTCTTTAAATTTATTCACCGCGGCCTGCATATGAGGGAAAGAACCTTTGCAGGGGCCGCACCAGGTAGCCCAGAAATCAAGGACCACTGTTTTTCCCCTGTAATCGGAGAGCGATACCGTTTTTCCATTTACATCCTTTACGGAAAAATTAAAGGAAGGTTCCTTGATCATTTTTTTAGCCAGGTCGGCGCTGATCTTTTCTTTCAGTTCCCTATAAAGCGACTGCTCATAGCTGGCAAACCCTTCATCGCTGCCTTTTACAGCGATGTACGCATTTTTAAACTGCGCCTTTACCTCCTGTGAAGCCCTTCCGTCTTTGATGCTTTGTGCCATCAGAGGGTAGGCTTCGGAAAACTGTTTATTGGCTACCAGTAAGTTTAAGTAAGTGTCGTTAAATATACCATCTTTTTTATCGTCCTGTGCGTACACCTGCCGGGCGTATTTCAATCCCTCTTTATACTTTTTATTGGCATACAGCACGGCCGCATATTGCTTGGCGTAGGCGTAATAATCTGCCGATCTTTCATCGGATCTCCGTGTTTCATCGCCAATGGATTTTTTTATCAGGCTTTCTGCCAGCGCGTATTCTTTTCTGCCATAGGTTTCCCTGGCGGCATAGGAAAAAGCCTTTGTTTTATAAACGGTGTCCTGTATCATGTTCAGGTATTTCATGAGCTTAGCCGGGTTATCTCTAAAAGAAACCGCCACATAGTACCTGGCTGCATCAAAAAAGAAATGTCCTTTCAGGTTGGGGTTTGTTCCAAACCGGGCCATAAGCTGCCTGTATTTCTCTTCATTCGCGGCAGCGTTGGTTTCATCATAGATCTCTCCCAGCGCCTTATCAAAAGCAGCTAAGCCGTTGGGAAATTTCTGAATGGCAAGACGGGAAATGGCATCTCTTTTATTTTGATCCTGTTTGGTGTTGTAATAGGTAACCAACAGGTTCAGATCATTTTCCCGTTCGCTTTTGGAAAGTGCCTCCAGGCTGCTTTGCAGCTGAACGGAATCTTTCTGGTTTAGTAGTGCAGCGAGTGCAGGATCGGTCTCCCGGCGCTGCTGTGAAAAGGCCGCCGTTGTAACCAGGAGGAGCAACACGGGCCATATTTTCAGGTACTTCATTTTCTGAGATTTAAATTAATGACCAGCTTTTCCTTCTGCCGGGGTATCTGCCTTTTTCAGCATCTCCGCTGCTTTTTCTTTATCGCCTGCCTGTGAATACAGTCCCGCCATTTTTTTGTAGGTGGCGGGGAAATCCATACTCCAGGGATAACGATCAAGCTGTTCCTGATAGCACTCCGCTGCTAAAATATAGGCGGAGGCTGGAAGGTTGTTCTTTCCTGTTACCGCATCCGTAACGGTTGAAAATGAAGGGTAGTCGTTGGCTTTGAGCCATTCTCTTCCAAATTCAACTGCCTTTTCAGGATTTGTTTTCAGCAAAGCATAAAATGTAAAGTGGCCGAGATGGGGATAGTATTTAAGTCCTGGATTTTCAGTAAGAATGCTGTCAATTTTTTTCAGCGCGCCTATTGAGTTCCCGGGGTTTCCCATAAATTTATTCATTACAGGTATGATGTTGTTATCTATAACAGACAGCCGTTGCCATTCCTTTCTTTTCTCCGCTGCATCTTTAACATCCCAGGTACCTGCCACCACCAGGGGCAGCACTTTATCCAGGTTTTTAGGAGCGCCTGCCCAGGCCACTCTTCCCTGCTGATCCACTACAAATGAATACGGGATTCCTCTTTCGCCATAGGCTTGCATCCAATTTTCCCACATCAGGTTATCCTGGTCTGTGGCTACATTGTAATTCATCTTCTCTCCCATTCCTGCCACGAATTTTTCTATCATCGGCAGCGTGGTTTCTTTACGTTCGTGCACACTTACCCCTAAAACCGTTACGTCGTTTTTATATTTCTGCGTCAGTTCCGACAGGTGTGGCATCCCGGCAATACAGGGTTTGCACCAGGTAGCCCAAAATTCAACCACATACACTTTGCCCTTTTCAAATGCGGCTACTTTATCTCCTTTTAGCCAGTTGGAGATGTAAAGAGAAGGCGCAGGTGTTCCAAGCATTTTAACTTCTACTGCAGGTTGTTGTGCCTGCACTCCGGCGGCACAGCAAATGATAGCTGTTAGCAAACGTATTTGCCTGTTTAGTTTTCTTAGCATGGTTGGTGTATTTTATTTACAGGTTATTTGTACCCTTCATTCTGAGTAAGTTTACTATTATACAGGATCTGGTTGGCCGGCACCGGGAATAAAACTGCAGTAGCCTTCCAGGTTGGCTTTTGCGGTCCCAGCACAGCGGTAGCCCTGTTGGTTCTTTTTAAGTCGAACCAGCGATGCCCCAATTCAGCGAACAGTTCATGCGCCCGTTCCTTTTCTATGGCGAGCAGCATAGCGCTCTGACTGGTGGCAGTGGCGCCTGGTAATCCTGCACGCGTTCTTACCTTATCCAGGTCTTCAGCAGCGCTGCCGGCGCCGGTAATTTTACCGAGTTGCGCCCTGGCTTCCGCGCGGATCAGGTATTGTTCCGCCAGGCGGAGCAGTACATTATACTCGTTACCTGCGGTAGCGTTGCGCAATTTGTACTTGTTGGGATAGTAGTAGGTAACGCTGCCTATGGGGAGGGGTTTCATCCATTTGTCCATACGTGCATCGCCCGGTTCAAAGCTGGCTGCCAGCGAAGGATAGAGCACGTAGTTGGGACTCGTGCCAGATGGCACGAAGTTAAGCCCGAAAACAGTGTACCCGTAAAAAGTAAAACGCTGCCAGATCACTTCGTTGCTGGTATTGAAGAAAGCACTGTCCAGGCTTTCCAGTTTGTAGCTGCCATTGTTAATCACGGTAGTGGCCTGCGCTTCTGCATTTGCGTAATCTTTGGTGTACAGGTACACGCGGGAAAGAAGCGCCGCCGCTACAGCCTTATTCACTCTTGCACGTTGTGCAGACGGATACGCATCCGCCAGGTTCTCCTGCGCTGTTTTCAAGTCACTGATGATCATCTGGTAAATGTCTGCCTGTGGCGCCCGGGGCAATGTTAAGTTTACATTGTTAACAGTGCTGGTTACCATGGGCACATCTCCATACAGATTAGTGAGATAAAAATAAATGAAGGCGCGCATAAAATAGGATTCTCCCAGCAGTTGCTGTTTTACGCCGGCAGATACGCCCGTAGAAGCATTCAGTCCTTCAATGGCTGAATTGGCAGCAAAAATTACTGCGTAGGCGGAGTTCCAGGTATTATTTACATACCCGCTGCTGACGGTGATGGTATTGGTTTTGAACTCATCCAGGTAGGTGGAGGAGCTCAGGTAAATATCATCTGCGGCAGCCCCGCCGAGGGCGGTGGCGGCGCCCAGTAACGAGTTTTCCAGGCTTCCGCTGTTTGGCAGCATATTATTATTGGCATATAAGCCCAATACAGAACTAAGTGCGGTGGCATCATTCAGAAATGCCTTATCAGAGCTCACCTGGTCAATGGGAACATCTACCTCTATAAATTTTTTACAGGAAGCAGTGGTGAGCAACATACCCGGTATTAAAACCCGGCAGATCGTATTTATGGAGAATAATTTCATGTCGATGTTGATTTTAATATTAAAAAGAAGCATTCAGACCAAAAACAATAGTGCGCAGCGCCGGCATTCCCGGTCCGCCTCCTTGTCCTGTCCCCATCTCCGGATCGAATGTATTTTTGAATTTCGATATTGAGAAGAGATTCTGCGCCTGTCCATATACTCTCAGGTTAGAGAGTTTGGCAGCAGCGATCCAGCTTTTCGGGAAATTGTAAGCCAGGTTCACATTTTTCAGTTTCAGCCAGGAAGCATCGCCAAAGAAGGCGGTGGAACTGTTATAATAGAAACTGTAAGCATTGTAAGCCGGATTGCTGGAGTTGGCGGTAGGAGCGCCAAATTGCGTGTTATCGCCCTTTTGTTTCCAATGGTCCAGTGTAGTGGTGTTCTGGTTATTTAAGGAACCAAGCGATCCGGTTACGCTATTGGTATAACCATTCTGATGCCTGAACTGGAAGAAGAAGCCGAGCTCAAACCGTTTGTAGAGCGTGGGCTGTGCTTGGTGGCGCGCCTGGGGATCGCCTCGATCTTCTTCCTGTCCGGGCGCACCAAGGTCGAGGGCATCCTGACCATCACGCCGAGCACCTACGAGCTGTTCCAG
>JBCNPS010000091.1:0-16809 GCA_039593235.1 Chitinophaga sp.
GTAATGACCAGCACCACCGGCGGTGATAAAGGCAAAAGCTTTGGCTGGATCAACTACAACCTCGTGGCATCGCAGCAATATGCGCCGCATATCAACGCCTTCGGCGGTGAGGAACGCTTCTGGCTGGGACCGGAAGGTGGACAATATGCTCTTTTCTTTCCCCCGGGAAAACCTTTTGATTTTGCTAACTGGCAAACACCCGGTCTGATCGATACCGCACATTATACGGTAACTGCCCAATCAGAAAACAGCATCAGCTACCAGCAGCAAGGCAGCATTCAGAACTATAAAGGCAGCACCTTTCAATTGCAGATCAACAGGACCATCCGGCTGCTGAGCAATGCTGATATTGTTTCAGGCATTGGTTTCCCGCTTCCGGAAGGGATTCACAGCGTGGCCTACGAAACAGATAACACTATCACCAATAAAGGCGACAGCGCCTGGCAGGAAGAAAATGGCCTGCTCAGCATATGGTTGCTGGGCATGTTTAAACCCTCCGATCAAACCGCTATTGTAGCGCCTTTCAGATCAGGCCCTGATGCTACCAAACATATTACGGATGATTATTTTGGAAAGATCCCTCCACAAAATCTTCAACTGAAAGACAGCCTGTTACTGTTCCGCGCCGACGGCAAATCGCGCGGTAAGCTGGGCCTCTCCCCGCTCGTAGCCAAAAGAGGTGCAGGCAGTATTGACCTTGAAAACAACACACTCACGGTTTTGCTTTACGAGGTGGCGCCACAGGGACGCTATGTAAATTCCAAATGGGAACAACAGAAAGAACCCTTCAAAGGTGATGCGGTGAACTGCTATAACGACGGCCCACTCGCCGATGGCACACAAATGGGACCGTTTTACGAAGTAGAATCCTCTTCCGATGCGCGCGCACTGAAGGCTGGAGAATCGCTCCGTTACCGGCAAACCACCCTGCATTTCGAAGGCGACCGTAAAGCGTTACAAGCCCTGGCTATGCAGCTTTGGCAGCTGCCACTGGAAGACGTACAACATTTTCTCACCAACAAATAAACTCCGATGAATATCATCCGCATTTATAAAACCACTACTACTTTACTCATTGCTTACCAGGAAAAATATTACACTATCATTGCCGGGTGGAACGATTTTGTGAACAGGGAAGGATTACACCAATGTGTACTGGAAGATCTCAAAGGACTGGAGCCTATTGAAACAGCTGCAGCAGAAAAGATTCTCGCCACCTCCCTGTTGGCGCCCATCGGTTCGCAGGAAGTATGGGCTGCAGGCGTTACCTATTACCGGAGCCGCACTGCCCGCATGGAAGAATCTGAAGTTTCCGGCGGCGCTACTTTTTATGATAAAGTATATGAAGCCGAACGCCCGGAATTATTCTTCAAAGCTACGCCGCATCGTGTATCCGGTCATGGGCAAACAGTGTATATCCGGGCAGACTCCTCCTGGGATGTACCGGAGCCGGAACTCACTTTGTTTATCTCCCACAAAGGAACGATTGAAGGCTATACCGTAGGCAACGACATGAGTTCCCGCAGCATAGAAGGGGAAAACCCATTATATCTGCCGCAGGCAAAAGTATACGAAAAATGCGCCGGCCTTGGTCCCTGCCTGATGGTACCTGATGCGCCTATTCCCGCAGATACCGTTATCCGCATGTCTATTTTCCGGGATAATGAAGTACAATACTCAGACAGTGTGCCCATCAGCCAGATGAAACGGAGCCACCAGGAACTGGTGGATTTTCTATACCGTGGCTGTGCATTCCCCGAGGGTTGTTTCCTGATGACTGGCACCTGCCTGGTACCCGACAACAGCTTCACCCTGCAGGACAATGACCGTGTAGAGATCAGCATTGATCATATAGGCCAGCTAACAAATAATGTACAGACCTATCGCCTGTAACAAAAAAAACATCTTTATGAATCCCACTGTAGCCGCTAAACAGGAAGCGCCGGCATCTTCCGCAACCCGCCAGTTGAAAACCGCTTCCATCCTGATTATCAGCCTGTTCTTTTTATGGGCGCTCACCGGTAACCTGATACCCGTGCTCATTCCGCACCTGCGTAAAGCCTGCCAGCTGAATGATTTCCAGTCGGCTTTCATTGACGCTGCCTACTGGATCAGCTATTTCTTCTTTGCTTTACCGGCAGCCTGGGTGATGCGCAAATGGAGTTATAAAACCGGCATCATCACCGGGTTGCTCATTGCCGCCGCAGGCGCTGTACTATTTTTCCCCGCAGCTGAGCTACGTTCCTTCGGGCTTTTCCTCTTTGCATTGTTCCTTGTAGCTGCCGGTATGACCTTCCTGGAAACCGCTGCCAATCCATATATCACTATTATGGGTACACCGGAAACAGCGGTGCAACGGCTCAACTTTGCGCAGGCGTTCAACGGATTGGGCGCCTTTGTAGCCGCATTTTTCCTGAGCAAAGTGATCCTTTCCGGGAAAGAGTTATCGGTAGCGGAGAGTAACAGTATGTCGCCAGAAGCGCTGAACCAATACCTGCTCACAGAGGCCCGTTCCGTACAGCTGCCCTACCTTGTAATTGCAGGCGTATTACTGCTTACAGCCTTGCTTTTCAGGATGGTATCATTTCCAAAAATACAGGAAGAGCATAGCGATGGACAAATGATCAATCTTCGTGTATTCAGGCACGTTCATTTCCGTTGGGGTGTGATAGCGCAATTCGCATATGTAGGTGCACAGGTATGTATTTCCAGTTTCTTTATCCGTTATGCCGGTTACAGTGGTCATATCAAGGAGAAAGAAGCCACTACTTACCTGGGCCTGCTGCTGCTTTGCTTTATGACCGGCCGCTATGCGGGTACATGGCTCATGCGGAAAATAGCGCCACAACAACTGTTATTCCTGTATAGCATAGCCTGTGTAGTACTGTTGTGTTACAGTGTAGCCGTTGGCGGTAGAGCGGGTGTTTATTGTTTGCTGGGAGTAGAATTTTTTATGTCTATCATGTTCCCCACTATATTTTCACTGGCTATCCGTGATCTTGGTAATGAAACAAAATCGGGGTCGGCTTTCCTCGTGATGTCTATAGTAGGTGGGGCATTAATACCGCTTGCATTGGGCGCAGTAAGCTTTTACAGCAACGTGCAACTGGCATATATAGTGCCGTTGGTTTGTTTTGCGTTGGTAGGTTATTATGCGTTAAAACGGGCGGCTCCTGTTACTCTGCGAGCAGTGCTGTAACAGGTTTACGGGTAAGACCAAAATATACTTTCTGCCCTGCGTTATATCTTTCCCGTAATTCAAAGTTTTCGAAAGATGGACCGCCGGGTATATTGATGTATGCATTGGGATCAGCGCTTCCGCCGCTCCAGTACTTTGCCCGCCCGTTTACTCTTACCTGCAGTGAGCTGTCGGATTCGTGCGCTTCTTTACGCCAGTATTGTGTAAGCGTATAAAAAGGACGATACCGCCAGCCCCAGCGTGCAGCATGTTGTTCATCATCCGGCCAGGCCGCCAGTTCCTTCAATGATTCATCAGGTTGCGCCATTACCAGGTAATCGCCGCTTTTATTACGCAGCAGCTGCTCCACGGGATACGGCGCTTTTTCTATAAAGCCGGTGCCTTCAAATCCCGCATATAACGTTTTCGCATATACGGTTTTATCTTTGAGATAAAGTTTCCGCAGCCGTGCATAATTACCCATCGTAGCAGTGATGCCGCAACGGTCCATGGGCGCGCCTCCTGGCAGATCGAACGTTTCTATGCATAATTCATCCGGACGGTTACTGCTGATGCTTAAACGGAGATAAGGCCGGGCGCCGTTTTCAAATGGTTCCATGAAAACATACAGGCTGAGCGTTGTGTGTTCCGGGTGTTGGGGATCAGGGTGGGAAAGCACTCCGCGCGTACCAGCAGTGGCGGAGAACCGGCCGGGTTCATTGGTTTCGCTGGTCCACATGAGCTTTCCCCATTTCCCGTCTACCCGCGAAGGTGATATTTCGCTGAACTCCATTTTACCATTCACCACCGGTTCTATTGCAATATAGTTGAGATGGTAAATGATGCCTTTCCATTCGTAGCCGATGCGGAGTAATCCCCTGGGGCCACCGTCGTTACCCCGGCGCGCGCCTTCAATAGCCGCCGGCCACAGGCCAACCACAATGCCGTTGCGTATGCCCCACACCGGTGGGTCTGCTGCATGATCCGGCCGGATCCATTGAGGAGCTGCTGCGGGTGGCTGTGCAGCAGCTGTACTAACGGTAACGATTATACTAAGAACAACGCGGCAGTAAAAGTTCATCTGTTTTTATTTAAACGGCGGTCCGTTGCAATGGAATTGTTTTCCCTGCCACCACAGCGTGTACGGCCGGAATAGTGCCATAAGCCACTGTTAAGGAAGGAACGCCTTTCTTCCAGCTCACGGTGCCAAAACCTTTATCGGTAGCCAGGAAGCTGCTGAAATCGCCAACCTTTGAATCGATATGAATGGTTTTATCAACCGCATCGTACCGCACGCCGGTAAGCCCCTGAAGCAGCCCGTAGCTCGACATGGCGCGGGCGTACCAGTGTCCGCATTCGTACTCGTTAAACGGGTTCCTCACCGTGCCGTCATACCGCTGCCGGCAGGTACGCACAATATCCAGCCCTTTCTCCACCTCACCCTGGAACATCAGGTGGGAAGCCACCTGGTACTCGATACCGGTCCATACTTCGTTGCTGTATACAAACGGGAGCGACAGCATACCGCCTTTGGGCCAGGAACAAAGTAACAATCCGCCTTCATGTCCCAGTGCATAAGTAGATCGCTGCGGGTTTTCATGTTCCTGCAAATCTTTTTTCAGGTTGTATTTATGCACAGCCAGTAAGTGGCTTTTTGTTTTTGCGATATCAACGGGTTCCGGTAAACCGCATACCCGCGCAATCCAGGAACCAAGTACGCCATCAGAAAGGCATCCGGCGCCATACTGGTATTTGGGTCCTTCCTTTTTCAGCAGCGCCAGCGCTTCAGGTGAATATTGAGTGCTGAACGACTGTGCTTTAACCGGATCGGGCGCTTTGAGACCGGTCCATTTTATTTGCTGGATAAAATATTCACCGTTATACAATTCCGTTTCCAGGTATTGTTTTCCTTTTGTATACAACGTTTTGTATGCGCTGATGTCTTCGCCAAGCGAAGTTCCCATTTCCATAAATGCAGTAAGCGCCCCCAGGTAAAAGCTGGTACACATCCCTGTAGGGCCCCAGAACTCAATATCATAGGTGTTGTGATGTGGTTCTTCCACAATTCCTTTTCCTTTCGGATCCCAGGTGCGGATACAATAATCCATGCTCACTTTCACCAGCGGGAACATTTGCTTCAACCAATCGTTATCCCCACTGATACGCCAGTCGCGGTACATTTTCATAATCCCTCCCAATTGCCCGTCGGCGGCTGAATGGAAATTATGCACCAATGGCGATATGGGGATATTGGCGCGGAAGCCCTGGTGTCCTTCGGCATTCTGGTTCTCATGAAATTCTGTATGCCGTAAACTTCTTTCCAGTGCAGGAAACAGGTGAGGTACTGCCTGTGCATAATTCCATACATGCGTACAGGTACCATGACAACTACCCCAGCTGTCGCCCGAGCCTTCCCAGCACCAGAAGCGGCCATCATATTGCCGCATTACGGTAGCTGATTTCAGGATGGTAAGATTGGCAGCCACTGCCTCCAGTACTTCCGGTGGCAGGGTGCTTTTATAAAAGGTATTGGTGAAGAGAGATGTTTTCCGCTGCAGTTCATCATAATGCCCGGACCAGTAAGCCGCTGCTTCCGAAACATCTTTAAACCTGCTGCTGTACCAGGGCTTGTAATATTTACCTGTAGCCGGAACAGCGCCGCCAGGGCTATCGCCGATATGTAATTTTGAATCCGGCACATACCAGGTCATCATCAAACGGATCACCTTTTTTTCCCCGGGCTGTAAGTGAAATGGCACATACAACGATCCGCCCGGCGCATCTTTTTCTACCGGTTCCGTACTGCGGGTTTCCCCTGCCTTCACGGTATTCCATGCCATGGTTAAAGGATCAAACCAGGCGCCGCGGAACCAGCAATGATCCACAATGGTAGATGGCTCAGCAGTAAAGATGGCAAACTGCCCTTTCTTCTCCGGTGCATCCGGCAAAGCATCCTGCGATAAAACAAACCCTTGCGGCATGGTGGTTACTGCATTGCCCTTATCTCCCTGCCGCATAAAATTGCGGGCATGATAAGAGAAGATATACTCTTCCGGTTTGGCGCCGGTATTTGTAAACTGGTATTCCAGCCCGCCAAAGGGCATACTGGCGTGGTCTTCATCGCCCGGTGTAAAAGGGCTCCAGCCTTTTATATCCACCTGCAACGGCAGCGTTTTATCACGGAGACGGATATCCGCAAACGGGAAACGTGCATTAAATACAGCTTCATTAAAGCGTGGTAAGCCCCAGGTAGCGCCGCCGGTACCGCCCAATCCTGCGTCCCGCTGCCCGAATTTTTTCCAGTTGGGCACGCTTCCTTCCAATACCTTCGCCCCACCAGGGATACCTTTGATACTGATGGCGGCAAACATAGCGGGTTCGTAAAACATTTCAGGATTGTGGTGCACCGACATATGCGAGATAGCGCCCGTTCCTTCCAGGCAAAACATGCCCGCACCTATCCCCCCAACGGGAAAGGCTATACGGTTATTATATTTACCATTATAGGATTCATTAAAATGACGATCGCCGGCCTTCTTTTCTTCCGGGGCCGGTGCAGCTGTATCCTTTTCTTTTGCAGCAAGCGCTATGGCGGGCACAGTAGTAGCCCCCAGGCAGGCAACAGCCATATTCTTCAGAAAAAAACGCCTGTTGTTACTTTTTTTCATGTGGTTTTCAAATTTAAAGCAGCCGTCAACCCCAATGGTGCGGCATTTCATGATAAAATCAACTATAGGTCTGTCGGTTAAGCACTTCGTTTTTCGTTGTTCTTCCGTGGATCATTTTAATTTGCTTATACGTTTAAGCAAAATAACAAGAATGAAACTAAAATATTTTATGATAGTATCCTAATGTTTGGGGAAATTTTATTTTTAGAAGGTAAAATGATCCGGCTATCATCTTAATAATAAAAAAACGGGGATGAATACTCATCCCCGTGATTCATCTACAACCAAAACAGTCTCAATACCCCGGATTCTGCGTTAAATTATTATTCTTCTGTATTTCCGTTCTGGGTATTGGGAATAGCGTACGGTTATTATTATTGGTAGCAGCATGCGACAACCATGATTTTTTTGTGAATGCACCAAACCTGATCATATCTGTGCGGCGGTGTCCTTCCTGGTCGAACTCCCAGCCCAGCTCATCCAGGAACCGGCCGTACAGGATATCTGCCCCGCCTTCATTACTGAACTGGTTGTTCACTGCGTCTTTCATACCATATTGATAAGCGCTGCCGCCTTTCAGCTGTGCGCCGGTTACTACCGCTTTAGATGGATCAGCGGCAAAATCACGTTGCCGTACCTGGGTTACTATCGCTGCCGCTTCATCGGCTTTGCCTAAACGGAGCAGGCTTTCTGCTTTCATCATCAACACTTCGGCGTAGCGGAACAAGGGGTAGTCATTGCTCAGCCGGTTGGTAGCGCCCATCTTTATTTCAAATTTTCCTAAACGGAAACCGTGTACTGATTCTCCTTTCTCCAATCCTGGCAGCTCATTTACAAAACTCAGCGGTTTACCGGCAAAATCGCCCTGTGCCACATATAACATCTGGCCGGCTGCGGTGTACTGCTGTCCTTTGATCCAGTTGTTCTGATACCTTGTGTCCGCAGGATCAAAGGTGCTGATGAATTGTGGAATAGCACAAATACCGCCCCAGGGCGTATTCTTTAAATTGTAGGTAGCCTGGTTTTCCTGCTGCAATGTTTGCATGTGCAGGTCAAACGCATTCCAGTTATTGGTGTAGTCTTCATCCATTGGGATGGCCAGCACTATTTCCTTTGAGTTCTGGTTCTCTGTTAAAAACACATTCTTCTGCGCAGGTTCAAGGATATACCCGGCTCCTGAATTGATCACACTATCGCAGGCGCTGATACATTTTTCCCACTGCGGCGTACCGGTATACACTGCTGCATTGAGATACATTTTTGCCAGCAAGGTAAAGGCCGCCCACTTGTTGAACTTTCCATAGGTAGCCACATTATTTTCTTTGCTGAGCAAAGGAATATTATCAATAAGATCTTTCACAATAAACTCATATACTTCCTTGCGTGTATTTTGCTCCGGCAAAAATCCCGATGGCAGATCAAACTGTGTTACAATGGGCACATTGCCGTAGAAGTCGCACAGGATAGCATAGTATGAAGCTCGGAGCGCTTTCAGTTCCGCCAGGGTTGCCTCTTTCTCATCTGTAATGGGGATCAGGCCGGATTCAATCTGGTAAATGATCCTGTTACAGTTAGTGATCCCTGCATAGGTTCTTGACCAGGTTTGATTCACCACATCATCATCGGTGGTCCAGGTATGCTTATGCAAACGCTGGTATACGCCATCGTCAAACCATCCCCAGGGGCGTTTGGGAATTACCAGCTGATCACTGGTTACTTCCTGCGCGCGCCAAAGGCCATTCCAGTCCAGCAATATGAACCGCCATTGCGAATATCCTGCGCCCACAAGTGCCGCTATATCGTCCTTGGTAGGATCAAACTTTGTAGAGATGATGGTTGTGTATGGCGTGTCCTTTAACTTGGTACAGGCCGACAGTAAAATGATAACCATCAATATGTTTATTCTGCGAAGCATTTTCATACTTGATTTTTTGGGAGATTAGAAATTCAGGTTCACACCAACAGTAAAGGAACGGGTCGATGGGTACTTATCGCGGTCATCTATACCGGGATTGAGCCCCATCCTGTTCACTTCAGGATCCAGCCCTTTGTACTTCGTGATAATGAAAGTATTCAGCGAGGAAACATAGAAGCGCGCACCCTTTAGATATTTGTTTTTCGTTTGTGGAAGCGTATAGCCTAAAGTAATATTATCAATCTTCCAGAAATCTCCATTCTCCACATAATAACTGTTGAGCTCAAGCGCATTCACATTCAGCACTTTCTTTCCAAAAACAGGATCGTAAGCAGATTTCAGGATGTTGTAATTCTGGATAGCAGGATTTTCCATATACATCCGCTGTGAATTGATGATCTGGTACCCGAAAGCACCGCGCATAGTAACACTCAGATCGAAACGTTTGTAAGAAAAATTATTGTTCCAGCCGGCATAATATTTCGGCAAACCATTACCGATCACTTTCTTGTCTTCAAAGGCATGGGCAAAATTATCATAGCTCACAGGTTTACCATCTCTTCCTTCGTATATCCATTTCCCGTTATCATCCACATCAATCACCTTATAGCCGTAAAAATCGCCGATCCCTTTACCGATGGTAACAATGCTGGTGAAGGTTTGTATAGGAATACCCGCTGCACCGGTAGTAAAGTAAGGCGTAGTGGTTTGGTATAATTCGTTCGAAAGGCTGATTAATTTATTGCTGTTAGTAGAGAAATTCACGCTGGAGTTCCAGGTAAAATCCTTAGCTTTCACCGGTACGAAATTCAACATTACTTCAACACCTTTATTTTCCATTTTGCCTACGTTCGCCGTGGTGTTGCGGTACAGGTTCGGCGGACTTGGTACTGCGTAGTTATACAGCAGTCCCCTGATCTGCCGGTTATATACATCCACATTACCACTGATACGACCTCTCAGTAAGCTGAAGTCCAACCCGATGTTAGCCTCTGCTTTCTCTTCCCAGCGGATAAACGGGTTTGCGTTGGTAGCCGGCACCAGGATGCGGGACCATTTACCATTGGTATATACATAATCACCATAGCCGATCAATGGCTGGCTCAGGAACCCGTCCTGCGGCGGGTTACCGGTGATACCATATCCAACGCGCAGTTTCAGATCATCAAACAGGCGTTGCTGTTTCATGAAATTCTCGTTTGAAATCCTCCATCCCCCGGATGCTGCCCAGAAATTACCCCAAGGGCTTTTTGCTCCATAAAGCTGGCTGGCCCCTTCCCTTCTCAAACTGGCCAGTAACAGGTAACGATCCTTGTAGTTGTAGTTTAGTCTTCCGAAAAAGCTGATCAGGTTTGTTTCGGTTTTATAACTGCTGATATTGGCCAGCTGGTTCTTGATACCTTCTCCCAATCCGATATTATTATACCCGAAAACATCTGTTGGAAAGTCCTGGTTATCTGAATATGCTCCCGATGATTCATTCTCCTGGTAGCCATATCCACCCAGTAAAGTAAAATAGTGCTCATTGAACGACCTGCTATACTCTGCCGTCCACTCAGTAAGGCGGTCAATAGACAGGTCGGAGGCCACAGAGGCAAAACCATTCACACCGCTTTTAATGTTGGAGATATGCTTTTTCGATTCTGCATATCCTTTATTGGAGTTAAAACGCGCATAGGAAAATAAGGCCGACAGCTTCAGGTTATTAATGGGTCTGTAAGTAAGGGTAGCGTTCATACGGGAATTTACATTCTTTGCTTCCCCATCGCTTTCATAGAGCAGTGCCATCGGATTTTCATAGTCGAAGTTGCCGGTTTGCTCATAGAAATCACCATTCTCATTACGCACAGGTTCAGTAGGATTCCTTATCACTGTTTGACGGTATATCCATCCGTTAAAACTATTATCGCCGTTGTTATTGCGGGTATAGTTATTGGTTTGGTTCAGGATGCCTACATTCAGTTTCAGTTTATCGTTGAACATGCTGTGATTCACATCAATCCTGCCGGAGAAGGTATTGTTATCGCTTTTCTTGAAGATCCCCTGTAATGCGCGGTAGTTGGCAGATGCCAGGTAGTTGGTGGTGGCGTTACCGCCGCGGATAGTAAGGTTATGCACCTGTGTAAACGGGGTACGGGTGGCTTCCTTCAGCCAGTCGGTAGAGCCGCCTGCATCCCAGGAGGCAAGCCTGGTACCGGCTTTGATCTGGTCGCGGTAGTCCTGTGCCGTAAGCATATCCAGTTTTTTGGAGATGACCTGCGTAGTAGCATAACCGCTGTAATCAACAGAGTTGGCATAGGTGCCTTTGGCTCTTTTTGTAGTGATGATGATAACGCCGTTGGAGCCTCTCACGCCATAGATGGCTGCAGAGGAGCCATCTTTCAGTACATCAACGGATTCAATGTCTTCCGGGGCTACTGTTTTCAGGTCGCCGGGGATTCCGTCAATGATAACAAGCGGGTTGGCGTTGGCGCCGTATAAAGTGGTGTTACCACGCAGGAGTATCTGTGAACCATCGGTGGGGTTACCACTGGGGGTAGCGATCGTTAAACCTGCAACTTTTCCCTGCAGTAACTGGCCGGCGTCCAGTACCGGGCCTTTTACAAAGTTTTCCGATTTTACGGTGGCTACGGCACTGGTTACATCGCCCCTGCGCTGGGTGCCATAGCCAATTACCACCGCTTCACTCAAACTGGCTATGGAAGTCTTCATTACTACATCCACAGTTGCTCTGCCATTCACCGGCATTTCTACCTCCTGGAAGCCCAGGTAGGAGAATACAAGTATGGCGTCAGGAGAAACAGTGATGTGATATTTACCATCTACATTGGTAGTTGTTCCTGTTTGCCCGTTCTTAATTTTCACGCTCACACCGGGTAATGGAGCACTTTCTCCATCAGTTACCTTTCCCTGTACGGTAATTTCCTGTACAGGTGCGGCAACCTGGATGATGCCCGGGTTGGGTGTTTCCTTTTCCACAATAATGATGAGGTTATCTTTCTGCAGGTAACCCAGCTTTGTATGTTTCAGTACTTTGTCTAAAACAACAGATAACGGTTGCTCCTTTGCCGATACGGATAACCGGGTGTATTCTGCTACGAGCTTATCGTTATAAACGAATGAAAGACCGCTTTTCTTTTCCATCTCCGTCAGGATATCTTGCAGGGAGCGATTTTCCAGTTGCACATTTATTTTGATGCCACTGGCTGTTTGCCCGGTTAACGCGTTTGCAAACAATAGTTGTGTACACAGGGAGATGAGTAGGAATATGCTGCAGCCGGTGCGCATCGTTTTCCGGATGGCATAGAGATGACACCAAGTGAATCGCTTCATACAAGTTAGAGTTTTGGTTAAGTAAAAGTTAGATTTAGAATTGTACTACTTTATTACGTACAGACCAGTTAAGTTTGTTGGCTTTAGCAATGGCGAAAAGGATCTTTTCCAATGAATCGGTGGAACTGAAGTTTGCTGTAAAACGTATCCCCTTCGTAGCTTCATCTTTAAAAATAATTTTAACGTCATAAATATTCTCCAGCATAATGGCCACGTGCCGGAGCGTTTCATTCCTGAAAACAAGTTTTCCGGTTGTCCACCCTGCAATAATTGCCGCATTCACCTTTTTTTTCTGTTGTGACCCGGTACTGCGGCGGATCACCGCCTGTTCATCAGGACTCAGCAGCATTGATGATTGCCTGGCAGATGCTCCTACGGCAACTTTCCCGCGTATAACCGTTACCGTTATTTCATCCAATGCTTTATATGCCTGTACATTAAATACTGTACCCAGTACTTCAGTTTGTATACCGTCGCTTACCACTTTAAAAGGATGTGCGGGATCATTGATCACATCAAAGCACGCCTCTCCTTCCCCGAGTATTATGGTTCTGTTTTCCTTAAAATTTTCAGGATAACGGACCATTGAACCTGCGTTAAGTATTAACCCTGATCCATCCGGCAGCTGCAGTTTCAACTGTTTTCCCTTCGGTGCGGACATGGTAACATACTGTACGGCAGCGGTACGGTGATTACGCAGGTATATCCATGTACCCAGTGATAAAATAATGATAACGGAAGCGGCTATACGTGCCAGTACCGGGAGCTTAAAAAAATTTTGTCTTCCTATCTGCCGGTCAATACGGTCTTTAAGCCGTTGCATAACCAGCTCCCTGTTTACTTCCGGTATTTCTCCGCTTCCTTCTTCCGAAAGCCGGTCGAACCACTGTTCCATCCACTCTTTTTGTTCCGGCGTACAGTTCCCTTTCAGGTAAAGTTCCAGCAGCGTGTTAAATTCTGTTTCATTCATAACGGCTGTTTTTCTTTGTGTTGGAACACGTGGTTATATAGAAGTGTATAAAAAGAAGGGATGGTAGTAGATGGCCGGAATATTTTTTTTAAAAATTACACATTCAGTTTCAGATGAAGGTACTTAAGGGCATTACTGATCTGTTTCTTTACCGTTTTATCTGAGATATTCAGTTTATGTGCAATTTCTTTATGGGAAAGATCTTCTGTTCTGCTCAGGAGGAACACCTGTTTCATTTTCAAAGGCAGCTTATCTATTTCGTGGTTTATCAGCAGGGATAGTTCATTGGCGGCCAGTTGCTGTTCAAAAAGATCGTCGGCGTCTGTAAAAAGGAGGCTCCATGATTTGCGGAAATGATTCCTCTTTATCTCCTGGCGGATATACCGGAAGCCGCCATATCTTACACAGGAATAAAGATAGGTATACAAAGAGTCAACGTTTTGCAGGTTGCTGCGGCGTTTCCACAACGACACAAATATCTCCTGCAGTATATCTTCCGCCTCCGCGGCGTCCCTGATCGCTTTCACCAGGTAAAAATACAGCCGCTCCCAGTAACGCATGTATATCACATCGAAAGCTTCCCTGTTATCTTCTTTCAGCAAATCTAAAAGGATATCGTCTGCATATTGTTGAAGATGCACACCATTCATAAGTGGAAAATTAACATAAACGTGAAACCTGTCTTTACTTATGGCTTGTCCTTTCTTCCTGGGACCAGGCAATTATTAATTGTCTAATATACAATTAATACTTATTGGCACATTATTTTTTTTCGGGGATTTTTTAAATATCAGGGAAGATGGAATGAGAAGCCTGTACAGGATAGGGGGTTACAGGGGAATTGTCATTTTTTTATTATAAATGTCATTTTTACACTAAATAGTGTCATAAAAAAGCTGCCCGCTGCAAATGCAACGGGCAGGCGGCAAAAATATCAGGGAATCATCTCTCGGAATCAATAACCGGGATTTTGTACTACCAACGGGTCTGTTTGTGTTTCTATATAAGGGATCGGCCAGAGGTAATCCCTTACCGCATTAAACGTACGCACTTCTATTATCCGCATATCCGCTTTATTGGGTACTGCACTGTAATCAGCGATCCCGTTGGCATCTATTTTAGGAGCGGCAGCCAGCAGTCCTCTCGGCACACGCCCGTAAAACGGCCCCTTCATCACCTTATCGGCAATTTTCCAGCGGCGGATGTCAAATAAACGGAACCCTTCCATGGCCAGTTCATACAACCGCTCCTTCCTCACTGCAGAGCGCAAAGCAGCCTGGGTACTGCCAGCGGGGATAACCGGCATATTTACACCCGGGCGGCCCCTCACCGCATTGATGGCCTGGTATACCGTACCATCCAGCTCATTGGCCTCTATCTTCGCCTCCGCATAAATAAGCAGTACTTCGGCATACCGCGCCAGTATGATGCTCAAGGTCGATTGCCGCGTGTTATCTTTATCTTTCAGATCCACATACTTACGCCAGCAATAACCGCTAAAGGATGCGTAGGCATTGGTGGCATCCTGGTTAGGGATCCGGGTAGCCGGCGTGGTATTATAATTCCAGCACATCAGGCTGTCCTTATGCGTTTCAAACTGGTAATTGAAAAAAACAGATCCGGGGAGCGCAATGGTATAACCCAGCCGAGGATCGCGGTGCTCAAAAGGATGTTGCGGGCTAAACGACGGCGATTGATCAATGGTCAGGCCGTCGGTACATTCATAGCTGTCTACCAGCGACTGTGAAGGGATCTTATTGGAAGCGCCGCCTGCATTCCTGCACAGGAGCGGGTATGGCCCTGCCCAGTTAATGACCGGCAGCTGGTATTGCAGCGCCATGATCACTTCAGGCGAATTTTTCCCATCGTAACTAAATAACCGGGGATAGCTGTCATCCAGCTTGTACACGTTCAGATCCATCACTGCTTTGGCCGCATCGGCAGCAGTTTTCCACTGTTCGTTATACAGCGCCGCCCTTGCTTTTATAGTTAGCGCAGCGCCTTTGGTAGCGCGGCCGTAATCAGTAGCAGTATAGGTGGCCGGCAGCGAGGTGGCAGCACTGTCCAGCTCATCGAGCACAAATTTAAGTACCACGGCTTTTTCGCTGCGGGGCACCTGTGAATTTTCCAGTGTAAGCGTATGCGTTACCAATGGTACGCCACCAAACATCGACAGCAACTGCTGGTACATGAACGCCCGTACAAACCGGGTTTCGGCCATGCTCCGCTGGTACAGCGCCGGATCGGTTACAGGCCGTACTTTCTCCGCATTGTCCAGTATATAATTGCACCGCCCTATCACCTTGTAGTAAGCGGTCCAGATACCCTGTGTAAAAGTGTTGTTGGCATCATGATTACCCATGCCTATTTTCTGCAGGTCGCTGGTATTCCGGTCGTAGGCGATATCACTCGCAGCGTCAAACAGGAGCACCGGCGGGAACCCATCCAGTTGCGACGGATCTGCTTCTTTATCCATCGGCTTATTCAGCCCTTTATACAGCCCGTTTACGGCCAGCAGCAGTTCGTCCTGGTTATTAAAATAAGCGGCATCTGAAGGGCCGTTTAAAGGATCTTTATCAAGATATGATTTGTTACAGGCCTGCATCCCTGATAAGGTTACAGCCGCTATCATCCAATAAGTGAAACGCTTCCTCATGATTGCTGTTTTTTAGAAATTTACATTAACACCAAAGCTGTACACCTTTACAATAGCATAGCTATCAGCTACGCCCACAGCGGTTTCCACATCGTAGCCCTTCCAGAATTTACTGGCGGTGAACAGGTTGGAGCCGTTTACAAACACCCTCAGGCTATTAAGTCGCACCGCCTTCACCAGGTGGGCAGGTAGGGTATATCCTATCTGCAGGTTCTTCAGGCGCAAATAAGCAGCGCTTTTCATCCAGAAGCTGGAGATCTGCTGGTTGTTGGTACCGCCAAATACCAGCCGGGGAAATGCGGCGTCTTTATGCTCCGGTGTCCAGTAATCCTTGAAACGCTCCTGTGCCGTACCGCCAACAGAGCTAACATAGAACGGCATGATACCGGCGCCGTAGATCAGGCCGTCCACTTTTCCTACTCCCTGCAGGAAAGCGCCTATATCAAAGCCTTTCCATGATGCGTTCAAATTAACGCCGTAAGTATAGCGGGGAATCGTATTGCCGAGGATCACTTTATCGCTTTCATTGATGATACCATCGTCGTTCTGGTCTTTATACTTGATATCGCCCGGTGCAATGGTACCAAACTGTGTAGCGTGCTTGGCCACTTCATCGTTGTTCTGGAAAAATCCTTCCGCCTGCAGGCCGAAGATTGAATTAACCGGGTATCCTTCCCTGCTCACGGTTACGGCCGACTGGTTAATACCGTGCATATCCACCACTTCATTTTTCACATCAGAAACGTTAACGCCGATGTTGTATTTGAAGTCGCGTATCTTTCCGTCGTAATTAAGACCCAGTTCCCAGCCTTTATTGCTAACCTTTCCTGCGTTCTGGTATGGCGCCTTTAATCCTGTGATCAAGGGGATATTGAGCAGCAGCAGGATATCTTTTGTTCTGCTGATATAGTAATCTGCTGTTACGGAGAGATGGGAAAACAGGGTCACATCAAATCCAATATCACTCATCTCGGTGCTTTCCCAGGTGATATTCTTATTCGCCAGTGCATCCAGCATGGCGGCGTTTACAATTTGCCCGCCTATCACGTAAGGGCTCAGGTTCACTACTGTAGCCGAAGGATAGGTGCC
>JBCNPS010000092.1:0-16776 GCA_039593235.1 Chitinophaga sp.
GCGAAAGGCACTGTTCAGCGGATAACCATTCAAAGCAAATTACTGGAAGGTAATCTCAGTCGCGATGACCCAGGTCGCCATATCTCTGTTTACTTACCTGCCAGCTACAATTCCGGTACGAAGAAACACTATCCTGTAGTTTATTTCCTGCATGGCTATACAGATAATGATGCAAAATTTTATGGCTTCCAGCAGCACTGGATGACACTCCCTCCCCTACTGGACACGGTATTTGCACGGGATCCGGCCCATGAAGTGATTGTTGTTACCCCGGACGCCTATACGCTTTTCCAGGGCAGCATGTATTCCAATTCCGTTACAACCGGCAACTGGGAAGATTTTATTGCCAAAGAACTGGTGAGTTATATGGACAGTCACTATCGTACGCTCGCACAAAAAGAAAGCAGGGGCTTATGCGGTCACTCTATGGGTGGCTACGGTGCATTGCGGATCGGGGAAAAGCATCCCGATGTATTTGCTGCCGTGTACCTGCTCAGTCCTTGCTGCTTAAATGCTGCTCCTCTATCAACAGGCGCCATACCAGCAAATTTTCTGAACGCGGAGCGCATTAAAACAGTGGAAGAATTTCAACGGGCGGATTTCTCCACGAAGATAGTTTTTGCATCAGCGGCTGCATGGTCGCCCAACCCGGATAACCCTCCTTTTTACCTGGACCTCCCGGTGAAAGATGGAAATATACAGCCTGGGATATTGCAGAAATGGGATGCCAACCGTCCGCTGAATAGTTTAGATCAATATATCTATAACATCCGGCAGTTGAAAGCGATCGGCTTTGACGCCGGTGACAGGGATACGGGTATTGCAGAGAGCATCAGGACACTGGATAAGGAGCTTAACAAGTACCATATCCGGCATTCCTTTGAAATTTACGAAGGTGATCACATCAACCGGGTCAGCAAAAGAATTGAAGATAAAATGCTGGATTTTTTCGGGAAGAATTTATTGTTCCGGAAAAATGTAAAGTAGTATGCGGGGCCATCATACTGTGGCCCCGCATTAAAATTTTCCATAGTAACTATAAATCCGGCTATTGAAACCTATCAGCCATTGTTTTTGCAGCCATCACCGCTCCTTCCATATAGCCGCCGTATTTAACGGCTGTTTCCGTACCGCAAAACCATAATTTACCATCCAGGTATGACTGCTGCAGCAAGGGATGACCATTGTTCTGGTGCGGCAGGAGTAAAGTATTACTTCCACTGCTGATGAACGCATCGTTCCATACCTTGTCCTCATAATGCAGCATTTCCCCCGCATCAGGCCCGAAAAGTTCTGTGAGTTGTTTAATAACAAGATCCTTTCTTGTAGCCGGGGAATAGGCACCGGCGCCGCCGCCGAGAAAACCTGTTAAAGCAAATGCAGTACCTGCTGCGTTTGTATGATCGTACATTTCAGTAATAATACCTGCATGACTGTACAACATCCCCGAAAAGCCTTTGTTGCGCCAAAATGCAGAGGCATACTCAATAGTGAACTTTACAGCGCCTTCCATCCAGGTATGCACTGTATTAATAACACCGGCCACTGCTTCCGGCAGCGCGGGATGGATGGCGATAGTTTTTCCTGCAAGCTGCGGCGGCAAACATACCACCACCTGGTTTGCTTCAAATACCCGCGCATCTGCAGTGGTGACCCGTACGCCGGTACTGAGCCCGGTTATTGCTGTTACCCGCGTTCCCGTATAAACAGATCCGGGCTGCAATGAAAGACGCAATGCCTCAATCAGCGCCGAAGTACCTCCCGCAATGCGATACGACGGCTCGCTGGATTCCGGTACGTAAAATGCCTGTGGGGGTTCGAACGACTTTGTTTGAAACAGGGAAACGCCCGCTGCATATTGTGGAAACCGCTCAATATCCAGATCCGATATTAATTGTACAAGCTGCTGATGCATATCAGCGAACCAGGTGGCGCCGAGCTCCAGCGGAGCAGCTCCCGGCCGGTGAGCCTGTATAGTATGGATCCTGCCACCCAGCCTGTTTGACGCTTCCAGAACAATTGTATCAATATTCTTTTTTTGCAGCAGGGTAGCCAATAATAGCCCGCTCAGTCCCCCGCCTATAATTGCAACGTTGAATTTTTCCATCCTGCAAAAATCTTATATCCTGTTTATCTTTAAAATGTAATAATTGGAAAAAATATGGTAAAACCCGGAAAACACCGATATCAAATGGCCTCTTTGTTCCTGGTAAATATTGGAAAATAACTGGTAAATATCTGCAATCGCAGGATCATTTTGCGCCCGATTAGGTAAATTTATGCCGTAAATTATTGCTATGGGAAAGAAACCGGTTAATACGATCAAAGAATATCATTTACATCACCAGCAACCAAAAAAGCTACAATTTACTATCCATGATCTGAATGTTTACCTGGAAGAACATAAAGCGAATGCCACCCGGCCTCATATTCATAGTTTTTACCAGATCATATGGTTTAAGTCCGGCAGTGGTCAACATTTTGTTGATTTCAGGGAATACGATGTGTTTGAAAATGCGATCTTCTTTATTGCAAAAAACCAGGTACACTACTTTGATAACAAGTCAAATTACGAGGGTGTGCTTATTCATTTCAACGAGTCGTTTATTGCTTCTCCCAACAACGAAATGGATTTCTTTTTAAAATGCAGCTTATTCAACAATCCCTATCAGCAACCATCCTGCTGTATAGGAACCGGTATCCATCAAATCCTCAATGAATATTTACAACAAATAAAAACAGAACTGCCCAATGTTGAAGCGTTCGGGCAAACAGAAATGCTGAAGGCATATTTAAAGAACTTTTTGATACAGGTGCAACGTCAGAAAAATGAGTTTGAGAAAGTACAGGGCAAAGTCCCCTTTATGGTAGATGAAAAACGGCTGCAACTGGTACAGTTCTCCAACTTAGTAGAGGAAAATTACACAAAAGGCTGGGCGGTGGCCGATTTTGCCAGGCTCCTGCACATATCTGCAAGAACCCTGTCCGACCTAACCAACCATATTTTAAACAAAACACCCTCACAAATGATTCACGAGCGAATCATACTCGAAGCACAGCGGTTGTTGCTGCATTCCCATTTAAACGTAAACCAGATTGCCTACCGGTTAGGGTTTGAAGATCCTTCTTATTTCGTAAAATATTTCAGGAAATACACCGCTACTTCACCTACTGCGTTCAGAAAAGCGATTTCCTGAATTTTCTCTGTTCTTCAGCGGGGCTTTTCCATTTGCTCTACCGCCTTCCATCCTTCGGGGGTAATGCCCATAATTTCTGTGGCAACTCCCGTGGCTTGATAGGTATCGAAAAAAACCATCCTTGCAATGGGATGGTCTACCTCGCTGATCACCGCGTAGCCCTGTTCACGCAGGTTGGCAGTAATGCGTTCAAAACCGCTCACCGGCAGGCGAAAAGCAAGATGCTGCGTGCCGCCTGCGGGATACCTGCTGAGATAATCGTGGAACATGCTTTGGCCGGAAAGCGGTTGAATCAGTTCTATAAAGGCGCCCCCGTTATAAGCCTGGGTGGTTAACCATTCGGCGGCCACTACCTTGCCGTAATAGGTCATATTTAAATCCTGCGCACGCACCAGCTCCGGCTCGGGGAAGCCTGGAATGCCCAGGGTGGAGGCGAGGAATTTTACGGTGGCGTGAATATCGGGAACCACCCAGCCGATTTGGGCCAGCTCAAGACCGGCGAGGGTTTTGTTGATAGCGTTCATGGTTTTTTGTTAGCTTGATGTGAAACAAAGTTAAAACAGGCGCGTTTCTTTTTAACGGGGTGTTCACGCCAATATGCGGGTAGTTTTGCGACTATTTATATTTAGCGCGTATACACAGGAAATTACACAATTTGTATATTTACCGATACCTGTATATAGATGGATTACGTTATGGAAAACATGGATGATTCAAAAGGACGGCGGATTAAAGAAGTGGCTTTCTCTACGTTCAAACTCGGCTGTATTGGTTTTGGCGGCATTGCCGGAATGGTGGCCACGATTGAAAATGAGATGGTGGTTAAACGTAAATGGATAGATCACCAGCATTTTATGGATGTGCTCAGCACTTCTTACATTATTCCGGGGCCTAATGCAGTGGAAATTATTATGCACTGCGGTAAGGAGCGCGCCGGTCGCCTGGGACTGGTAGTTGCCGGCGTATGTTATATTTTCCCGGCAATGGTGATCTGCCTGTTGTTCGGTTACTTCTACCAGCAATACAGTGCGCTCCCGGATGTACAGGGATTTATTTTTGGCTTGCGCCCGGCTACTACAGCGCTGGTAGTAGCTACCTTTATCCGGTTGTCGGGAAAAACGCTCAAAGGCAATGCAACGTTGATCATTCTTTGCCTGGTAGTATTTGCCGGCTCACTGTACGGGCTAAACGAAGTATTGCTGATACTTGGTGCAGGCGCACTTAATTACCTTGTAACGCGTATGAGGAACAAAGCAGCGTTATGGAGCGGGTTTCTTTTTGCCCCGGCGTTGCAGGAAGGAGCCAGCGCATTTTCCAGCCTGAAATTATTTTCTATTTTTCTGAAGATCGGCGCGGTGTTATATGGCAGCGGTTATGTACTGTTTGCATATATGGATGAATCACTGGTGAGAAGAAATCACTGGCTGAGCAGGCAACAACTGATGGATGCCATTGCCGTAGGACAGATCACACCCGGTCCTATCCTATCCAGCGCTACGTTTGCCGGCTTCCTGATCAATGGTCTCCCTGGCGGCGTACTGGCCACTGTGGGCATTTTCCTGCCATCATTCTTTATTTCTTTCTTCCTGCATAGAATTTTATCATCCGCCCGTAAGAGTGATCACTTACGTATATTCCTGGATGGACTCAGCGCTGCCTCTGTATCAGTAATTGCCGTTGTTGGCCTGCACCTGGTCATGTCTGCCGTGGCCAACTGGCGCAGTATAGTGATACTGGTTATTTGCCTGGCGCTTACACTGATATGGAAAAAACTGAGTACTGTTTATATCATATTACTGGGCAGTATTGGCGGCTACCTGCTGTTGCAGCTGTAGAGAAACTTTGATAGGGATTTCCTGAAATTACCATCCATTTTCAAGTCTGTCCATTTTTCATCATGATGGTCTGAGCGAAATTTGCCTTATAAACTTTTAAACGTTGATAATATGGCAAATGCTTATTTGGAAATCAGCCTGGAAATTGATGCTGCCGACAGGGAAAATGCTGCCGGTGTATACACCCGTTACAAAGCGCCGTTCCTGGAAACCATTAAAGGAGCAACATCAAAAGAATTGCTGATAAGAACGGAAGACGTGCAGGTATTGCATGGATTTGAAACAATTGCTGATGCAGCAGCGTATCTGAAAAGTGACCTGTTCAACAGCGATGTGGTGGTAGCGCTGAAACCCTACCTGAAAGCAAATCCCGATATAAGGATTTACACCGTTGCTTAAACCAGTGTACAAATGCCGTCGTGATACCGGCGGCATTTGTTTTCATCAACATTTTATCACTATATTGGCAACAACAAATCTTTCATTATGAATTATGATCAATACAAACGGTTGTTTGACGAAATACTGGCTAACCCAACCCCTGCACATCCTTATGATGCCGTAGAGTACATGAGCTATACCAAATTAAACAGGTCACGCATGCGGCGCTGGGACAAGCAACTGGCGCCGGATGAATTAATGATCAGTGAATTAAACCAGATAGCCAGTCCACAGCACTGGGTCATTATTTCGGAGCCATGGTGCGGTGATGCAGCGCATATTATTCCTTTCCTGATCCATATGACCCAACAAAATACACTCATCAGTTATGAGATACAGCTGCGCGACACTGCGCCCTTCCTCATAGAAAGCTACCTGACCAATGGCAGCAGAAGCATTCCCAAGCTCATTGTGCGGGATGATATGGGAAAGGATATTTTTGCCTGGGGTCCCCGCCCGGTGGGCTCCCAGCAGCTGATGGAGCAAATGAAGGCCGGCAATGCTGATTTCGAGACCATCAAGATCGCGTTACAGAACTGGTACAACAACGACAAGGGGCGTTCGCTTTACCGGGAATTACTGGCGCATTTCACCAATGCAAGGTCATTGCCTGCCGGTTCCATACCGGGCATCCAATAAAACAGGTCACCCTGAAAACTCATCCAACATATCAAACGTGGGAACAAAAAATAAAGTGCCGGTTTTGGGGGCACTGAAATCCAATATCCGGTCATAATTCCCTTCCGGCACGCCCACAAACATATTGGTCAGCATTTTCACAACAGTACTGAAAGTGCTGGCATAAGCAATAAAGTAAGTTCCCATCTCATTGGTGGCCATATTACCAAATGGCATGTTATCGCGAACAATCTTCAGATCATCGCCTACATTGGCAAGTGCGGAATGCGCATTGGAAGGCTTTACTTCATCACTCATTTCAATATCATCTTTTTTTGATCTTCCGAAAACTTTCTCCTGCTCGGCTACCGTCAGCGATTTCCATGCGGTAAGATCGTGGATATATTTTTGTACAAACAGGTAACTGCCTCCTTTGTAAGCAGGATCTCCGTCGTCTATCATCCCGAAATACTGCCTGTCGGGCCCATGCGGGTTTTCCGTGCCATCTACAAATCCTAAAATGCTGCGGCTGTCCCAATATTTAAACCCATGCACTTCTTCTATGCAGGTGGCGGCGCCGGACAATGCATCTGTGATGACTGACGCCACATCAATACAATAACTGTTTTCATCTCCCCTGATATGGAAATGCAGGTCGCCTTCAGTGGCTACAGCCGTGTGTTTGGCGCCAACAACCGGCTTAAAATCCTCCAGTTCCTTCGGCAATGGAGCAGGCAGCCCGAGCTTATGCCAGGCGCGATAGCTGATTCCCATTACCACACTTGCCTTTGATTCAGGGAAACGGACATTTGCGGAATTATTGAGATTGCTCATCAGGGCGCATACTTTTTTGAATGCTCCTTTTGCATTGGTATCATTGGTAAAATTCCATACCATAAAAATGGTATGTTTGTTTGGATAGTCTAATACATTCTGTGAATTGATGTTTGCAGGCCCCATAGCTTCGTTCTTTACCTGCCAAAATAAAATATTTTTATCTTTTTCGGGATTATTTCCGCATAAAGCTGTTAGCATTATATCACGCAAAAGAAAACCCGCGCGATGCACAGGTCTTCTTTTTACGTGATTTCAGCGCTACTGCGCAGGAGCAAGAATAGACGCCAGCTTTTGCTGCAACTCCTCTCCGCGCAGGTTTTTGGCAATGATCTTCCCTTTCGGATCTATCAGGAAATTCTGCGGGATGGCTTTTATATCATACATCCTGGCCACTTCACTATCCCAGTATTTAAGGTCAGATACCTGGGGCCACTCCAGCCCGTCGGCCTTGATGGCTTTTACCCAGGCATCTTTCTGCCCTTCCCTGTCTAAAGAAACGCCTAATAAGGTGAAATTTTTGTCTTTATACCGGTTATATGCTTCCTTGTAGTTGGGATTCTCCGCCCGGCACGGACCGCACCAGCTGGCCCAGAAATCCAATAACACATACTTCCCCCTGAAATCAGTCAGCTTTACCGGGGCTCCGTTTACATCGTTGAGCGTAAACGATGGAGCAGTGGAACCAACTATCACTGTTTTGGCGGCTGCAATGCGGGCGCCCAGCGCTTTTCCATCTACGGAGTTCCTCAGCCGGGCAGAAAGGCTTTTATACAGGGGCTCTATTACCGGCACATTGATATCCGACCCGGCCAGCCAATCCATTGCCATAAGACTCACATAAGCATCGGGATGGCCTTTAACCCATTCCTGCTGAAGCGTTCCTAATTGTTTCATATAGCTGTTCATATTTTTTGAATATTGTTGCTGGGCAGCCTCACTTTTCCATTTTTCGGGGCCGCCGGTATTCCACCCGTAAGCTTCTTCTTCCAGCGAGTCCATTGGCGCTTTCACAAAGCGGTTATACTGCATCAGTTCATCGTTCATTTTAGAACCGGTTATTACTGCATTCTTTACAAGGTTGTGGGTTTTAACGAGGAGCGTTCCGGGTTCAATATAAAAAATGAGCAAATCGGGTTTCTGCCCGTTTTGATAGCCAAATCCTTTGTTGTCAAGACAGAGGCGCCCTGTAACAGGATAAGGGATATCCACGTTAAACACTGCTTTACCATTTTTAATGTTTGGAGAATCTACCCTGGAGTTATCTCCTATTTGATAGATCAGGTACGCCTTTTTTGCTGTAACTGTATCTATATCCAGCTTAATAACGCTGTGCTGCGTTTGCGCGTGAATGAGGGCGGGCAACAACAGGCAAGCCGCTACGATCATCTTTTTCATATCTGTTTTCATTTAAATGATTATACTCTTCCTCTGTATTATCCTACTTTATAAGCGACGGCAATAATTTTTTCAAAACCGGTCAACTTCTGTGTATAGGCGTTACCGCTGATATCACCGGTTGCTGCAACAGGCAGGTAATACACGGCGCCTCCGCCGGGCTGCCCGTTCCAGGTGGCAAGGGTGATCACGCCATTCATCAGTCGCAATGCAGTGATCTGCTCTCCGGCAGGGAACCGGTATACTATCCTGGATTGATTGGCTGCCATATCATATACATACAACCTGTTATCAGCGGCGTAATACATTTGCCTGATTGTACTGGAGAACAGGTAGTCGGGGCTGCGAAATACATCCGGGCTATTCAGTATAGGCTGCATTGCCGCGGCTACAGGGGTGGTTGTAAAATTGCCGTTGGCATTGAGCGTGTATAAAAAGCAGCTGTCGTTGGTTTCGTTTTTAAACACCGCGTACCAGTTAGTGGGTAGAAAGTCCAGGCCCAAACCTGCTTTCATGGTGAGCATTTTCTTTTGTACCTTATTCAGATCATACGCCATGGCCGCGTTCTGCGGAAAAGTTTTGAGACTGGTAGAAGTGCCTCCCCCGTCGTATAAAAACCGGTGATGGGCCTGATCGAAAAAGATAGCCCCGAAAGAGCTGCCACCTGCCGCAAAAGGCGCCGCTGTATAACCCTGGTTATCGGGCTGCGTGAAAGCAGTACCAAATAATTTGGAGGCAAACAATCCGTTCAGGGCATATACTTTCCCGCCACAAAGCGCATAGGGACCGTAGGAGTAAAAGCTTGGCTTGATCATATTATACGGCTGCACCACGGCGGGTGGCTCATAAAAAAGCCTGGTATAATCCGCCAACACCTGCAAAGACGTGTTATCCAGCGTGTATCCGCCGCCATCAAAATAAACCATGTTCAGGGTGCCAATAAGGCTCATGGTATTAATGCTGACCAGGTTCCGTACCGATGCAGGCAGCGGATTGCCCGGGTTCACGGCAGCGTATACGCCATGATAAGCTATATAGTCGGGGCTAATAAAGCTGATATCGCCATTACCCTGCTTTTGCTCCAGCAGCATCCAGCCGGTCTGGAAGGCGGTGGTTACCTGTACATACAGACGTTTAAAATAACTGACACCGGTTACCGTATCCTTTACTACAAAATCCAGGTTATAATAATTAGCGGCGGGCCTGAGCGTGATAGCCTGGTTAAAATTCCGGCTGCGGGAGATCACTTCAATCCTTCCGGGATCGAGGGGATCAGACGGATCCGTTACAGGATACACCCTCCATTCGAAAGTGAGACGGTTAGTATCCGCACCGGCTATAGCAGGATAAATGCGCAGGGTATCGAACTGACCTATGCGAAAAGTATCCTTTGCCGTGGTAGCTGTGATATCGTTGATGGTGTGATAATCATAGTTACCTTTATCTTTATAACATGCTGAGAGAAAAAAGACTGCCAGCAAAAAATATATAATATACTTCATATTTTATAATGCTATTGGTTATGGGATCACAACGGGATTTCCGTTTTCGTCAGTCAAAGGCCCGTGCTGGGCATTGTATTCCAGCAAAGCATTCCTGACCGTATTCTGATAGTATTGTAACGTAGGATAAGAAAGCGCATCCGGGCCGCTGGAAGGAAAAGTAGAGATACCCAATACAGATGCGATGAATCTCAATTTCACCTCACTATACAGGCCAAAAAAATTGACCAGGTAAGCATCCCAGTTGCCGGGTTTTGTCAGCCTGTCGGTAAAAACGATCCGGACCTGGTTCCTGCTGTAATAAGTCCCGTCTCCCATAAGTGTATCCTTCATCAGCTCCGGGAACTCAGCGTTGGGTTGCAAATGAAGGCTCAGTACAAGAGAAGTATCCCGCAGGGAAGCATCGCGCAGCAATACTACTCCCAAACTGGCAGTAAATGATTTTCCGGGCATATGGTAGTCCAGCAGCTTATAATGCACATCTTTAACGGCCGTTGTTTTACCCGTTATTACTGCAAGATCAATGGCACGGTCATGATCTGCCGCATTACCGGTGATACGTACAGGCAACCAGACGGTATCCTGCGTAACCGTGCTGTTTTTTTCTACGAAAGTGTAATTCACACTATCAATCCCGCCTGAATAAATGGCGTTAGTATTATAGATAAAGTAAACGCTTTGCTGCCCGGTGTAGGATTCCGATATCTCAGCTTTGCTGCAGGCTGTTAAAACAACGAGAAGTGTAAGTAATTTTTTCATGAAAAGAGATTTAGTTCCTGTACTGTAGTTCCGCATCGGGCAGCGGTAATACATAAATTTTGTCAGAAGCTGTTATGGGAGTGAACCTGATCTGCGGACTGTTAATCCTTTTGTAGTAATAAAACAGTTGCCCTTCTGCATAAAATTCTTTCTGGTATTCTTTCAGGATCTCATGCTGCACTGTAGCCTGATCTATTGTACCCGGCAGATCATTCAACCCGCGCCGGCGACGCACGGCATTCAGGTATTCCACAGCAGGGAGCGGATCGGAGCATTCCGCAGCGATATAATACATCTCGGGCAAACGGATCAGCGGCACAAGATTATTGTAGATAGGATTACCGGCATCCTGCCAGAACTTGGAACAGAAATACACGGTACCACTGAGATTCCAGAGACGGGCATAACGGATATCACTGACGCCGCCGGAGCTGATCTCATAGATCTGGTCTACCACCCCTCCATTTCCATAGGTATTCGTAAGCTGCTGGTTCACCCCAAGATTTACCGTTCCACCACTGGATTTGAAATACTGATCTGTTTTTGACCGGAGATTAAACTTGCTGAGTGCAAACACCTGTTCGGGAATAAAGGTATTGTCCTGGTAGTTCGTAATGCGCTCCGGCGTCTGGAAATCAAACATCCCGGCGTTGATCACGTTCACAGCATACTGCAATGCATGCACCTTATCGCCTTTATACAGGTAGGCCCTTGCCAGCATAGCTTCTGCTGCCCAGTAGTTAAAATGGTTCTGGCGGTGGTTAAGCCAGTCGTTCTGCTGCTGGTTGGCGGCATTATAATAGTCATAACTAACTGTTTTATAATCCGCCAGCAGCGAAGCAGCCAGGGTTAGTTCACTGATCACCGTATCCAGCGCCTGGTTTACGGTGAGTAAGGGCGATACGTTGCCGGAAACTGTTGTTACATAGGGAATAGCTGGATTGGAAGGACCACTCAGGTAAGAGGCGCCAAATAACCGTAACAGGTCGAAATGCATGAAAGCTCTTAATCCGATCGCCTCTCCTTTTATAAGCTGGTAATTTCCCGGCCGGAAAATGTGCTTATCAGCATCAATACGCAGCAGGATATTATTAACGTTGGTAATGGCATAGTACATCGAATCCCATACATTATCGATGCCTGATTTTACAGCGGCATCCTGGTAATTATACAGGGCGGCCTGGTAAAACTGGTGACTGGGATTATCCTGGCAATTATATTGCTGGGCAAGCACATCAAGAAAACTCATGGTGAGCTGATCTCCGTACAGGGAAAAACCGGCCATAGTTGTGTACACGCCGTACATAGCGTCCTCATAACCTTTTTCCGTGGAAAACAGCTTATCCGGCGCTACCAGGGTTTCGGGCCTGGCATCCAGCCACTTGTTACAGCCGGAAGCGATGAACAGGATACCTAAGAATATTATTAAATAATGCGTCTTTTTCATACAAACATTTTAACATTTAAAAACCCAGTTGCATGGAGAATGAATAGTTGCGGGCAAAAGGATAAATAAGTCCCCTTTCCTGCCGGATGGTAGAAACCACAAAAGGATTATTGATATACAGGTAGCACTGCAGCCGGCTCATCTTCCATTTGTCGATAAGGCGGTGCGGGAACAGGTATCCCAGTGTGATGGCATCGCAATACAGCGTATTATTATCTTGTATGAACCGGGAAGTGGCCTTGGTGATATCAGTGCGGGTATTCCCGTTCAGGTTGGTGAGCCCTTTAAAACGGGCTATATCGCCGGGCTTTTGCCAGCGGTCTGTCAGCACCCGTTTGTCCACATTGTATACGGGACTGGCATTCTCTACACGGTCGGCCAGTGTGTTGTTATACATTTGTCCACCCAGTTCGGTATGCATGGAAACATTTATGCTAAAGCCTTTGTACATAAAATTAGAGCCGAAGTTCCCGGTCACTTTGGGTTGATTATCGCCTACAGGCACTTCATCAAGTGGGCTCCAGCGATAAGTTTGATGACCATCGGCCGTCAGGAACACTTCATTACCTGTGCTCGGATCTATGCCGAGGGAGCGCACCGCATAAATAGTGCTCACGCTCTGTCCTTCCTTGTATTGCAGCACGGGAGCTGTAACGGGGTTACTGGCTTTTGTTTGTTCACCCACCGCCTGTTCGTTTTGCGCTTTTAACGCGTCGGAGATCTTCAGCAGTTTATTTTGATTATGGAGTACGTTTCCATAAAAGCTCAGGAAAATATTTTCCTTTTCTTTTTTAATAGCAAATGCAGTGAGATATACTTCTATCCCTTTATTCTGTACCGTACCAAGGTTGGCAAAAAAGCTGCTAAAACCGCTGGACGGCGTAGTATTAATTGCCGTAAAAAGATCATTGGTACGTTCTGCATAATAGTTGAAGGTACCCTGTATACGGCCTCTAAACAATTCAATGTCTGTACCGATATTCAGCTTGTTTGTTTGTTGCCATTTCAGGTTATTGTTACCCAGGCTCAGCATAGCCGCGCCAATATGATCGAGGTAGCGGGAGGATGTTAAGTATTGATAGGTTTGCACTGCCGCAAAAGGCGGAAAGTTTTGGGAACCGGTGGAACCTATGGAAGCGCGCAACTTCAATTTATTGATCATTGCCGGGATGTGCAGGAATTGTTCTTTATGTACATTCCAGCCTATCCCTACGGACCAGAAAGGTGCATAATGTTTATCAGACCCGAACAGCGAGGAACCGTCTTCACGGAAGGATAAATCGAGCAGGTACCTGTAGTCATAGGCATAACTTACGTTAGCATAATAACTGATAAGCCGCTGTATACTTTCTGTGCCGGTAGGCTTCCCGTTAACGGGATATTGTAAACCGAAGAGGATATTGTCCATATCGCCATTTGGAAATCCCTGTACCACTACAGTATTGGAATTGGATTTATCCTGCTGGATGTGGTAACCTGCCGTGGAAAAAAAAGTATGTTTACCAAAGTTGCTGCCATAGTTAAGGAATACATCTCCCTGGTAACTGGACGACAAACCGTTTGTTTGCTGGTAGTAACCACGGTTAGAAAAAAGGCTGTCAGGCATATCCGCAAATTCTATTGCATCTGCGGGCAGGAACAGATCGCCGGTATTCCGTTGGTTATACATACTAAAGCGTGTGCTCAGCTTCAGCTCAGGAAGAATGTTCCAGTCGGCCTGGAAGTTATCCGTTACATTCAGATAGCCTGTACTGTTCTTTGTTTTCAGCGATGCATCATACATAGGATTATAGATCATATCATACATCCCTATCTGATCATCGTTATACTGCAGCACTTTTAATACCTCGCCGCTTACCGGGTCTGCCGGGCGGAAGTAAGGATTTACTTTTGCATATTGTGAGAAATCGCCGTAAGGAGAGTTTACGGATTTGTTGCTGGTAACGGAAAGATAGTTGGTAAACTGCAGCGCACCTTTGTGATACATCAGGGAAACGCCACCCGACAGGTTATCTCTCTTAGATCCTTTCATAACGCCGGGTGTATTGGCATAGGAAAGATCCATTCCATAACGCATATAATCGTCTCCCCCCTCCAGGTAAACACTGTGTTTCTGGGCGAAAGCCGTTTTCAGCGGCTGCGATAACCAATAGGTATTCACGCCTCTTCTCACTTCCGCCAGCCGGTTGTTGTACACCTGGTCCAGCGCTTCTTTTGCCGACAGCGGCAAGCTGGGCGTAATATTATAGATGCCTGCCACCTGCTCCA
Source organism: Chitinophaga sp. (assembly GCA_039593235.1). GTDB lineage: Bacteria > Bacteroidota > Bacteroidia > Chitinophagales > Chitinophagaceae > Chitinophaga. The sequence goes on from JBCNPS010000092.1 coordinate 14,300, forward strand.
GTTGCAGCTTCTGTTCTGCATCCAGCAGGTGATAACTGGTAAGATCGGGGCTGCTCAGGGAAAGATTATTATTATAGCTCAGGCGAAGCTTTCCTTTCCTTGGTTGTAATGTTTCTATCACCAATACACCGTTGGATGCTTTAGAGCCATAGATGGAGGTAGCCGCGGCATCTTTCAGGATGGTCACCTTACTTACCCGGTTCATATCCAGGTCATAGATTTTTTGCAGCGGCACTTCAAAGCCATCCAGGATAAATAACGGTGGATTACTGATGTATCCATACTGGTTGGTGAGGTTGGTATTGGCGATACTGTTGGCGCCGCGTATCTGGATCTGTGGCAGGTGATTGGGATCTGATCCTGAATTTATATCTGAAGGCACCTGGAAGGAAGCATCAAGGGCGCGCAGCGCGCCTATGATACTGGTGTTATTTACCGTACGCAACTGGTTAACGGTATAGGTTTTTGCCTCGCCGGTATAATTCTCCACCGGCCGTTTATAGATCCCGTTCACCACTGTTTCACTCAGGCTCATGACCAGTGGTTGTAACACGATCTTTAGTCCTTCGCCGCCGGTTGACCGTACCCTAACTTCGGTGGTGGTTTGATTGATACAGGTCACCTGTAGTACATCTCTCTCTTCCGCCATTACAGAAAAATGGCCGGCGGCGTCGGTACGTACAAAAACATTTTTGCCTTTAACGCTGATGTTGGCCTCCGGTAGCGGCAATCCGTTCTTATCCGTAACAATTCCGGTTACAACAGCCGGAGGCGGCGTACTACCAGGCAGTTGCTGCTTTTTACTGAATAAAATAATTGTTTTACTTCTGATCAGGTAATCTACAGGGAGATCTTTGAAAAGAAGATCAAGAAATTTTGCAAGCGGCAGATGTTCTGCTTTTACTGAAACGAGAGGAATGTTGTCGAGCACAGGTCCGTTATAAACAACGAAATAACCTGTCTGTTTTTCGACCGCTTTAAACACGGTCTTAATAGGCACATTCCTGCCGGCATAAGTAACTTCCTGAGCTACAGCGCTGAGACATAGACTTGAGAAAACGATTAATAGACAAAGGCAGCGCCATAAGCCTGCCGGCCTATACAAGAAATTTTTCTGCATACTTTTGCAGTGTTTGGTTGATTAATTTATTTGGTTGATTTAAAACATACGTTGTCCTTCATCCGCCTGCTACAGCGAAATGCAAGTATTATTTCCAGATGTTTTTCTATTTAACTGCCCGTTACCTGTATTGTCCGGCCCTCCATAGTATAGTTTACGCCCATTTTTGTCAGGAAATCCATCACGCCCTGTAAGGTGAGCTTTCTATCCATCTTTCCGTTGATCCGGAGCGTTGGCGCGGCTCCTTTATATCTTACTTCTATATCATACCATCTTTCCAGTTGCTTCATCACCTGCGGCAGACTGGCATCTTCAAAATAAAAAATGCCATTTTTCCATGCCATCTCCTTTTCCGTATTTACTTCATTGAGAATACGGACCGGCTCATTGATATTTTCTATCGCCTGTTGTCCCGGCTTAAGTATAGTGCCGGCAATTTTAATACGCCCATCTATCAACGTTGTTTTTATGTTGCCTTCATCGCCATAGGCGTTAATGTTAAAGCTGGTGCCCAGTACCTGTACTCCCGAACTGCCTGCCACCACTGCCAGGAAAGGGTGAGACGCGTTTTTCGCTACTTCCAGGTATACTTCACCTGTTACAGTAACCTTACGTTCACTACCGGTAAAATGCACCGGGTAGGTGATAGAGCTGGCTGCATTCAACCAGGCTTTTGTACCATCCGGCAATGTTACCACGTATTGCCCGCCCATGGGAGTGCTGATCTTATTCACCATCACCTGGTCGTTTTCCTGCCCCTGCTTTGAGTCATAGTATATTTCACCGTTGCCGGATTTTATGATGGCCGCATTGCCCTGCCTGGCGATAGTACCTCCGGTGGCGCTATCCAGCGTGATGGTTGATCCGTCTGATAAGGTGAGTACGGCTTTATTACTACCCGCCTGAACATCCAGGGCAATTTTAACTTCCGGGTGCGGGCGCCTGTTGATGAAAACGAAAGTGGTAATGGCGGCGATCAGCGCAGCGGCAGCCGCCCAACGCAACAACAGCAGCACCGGCCTTCTTCCTTTCCGCTGCCATTGTTCGTGCAGCGAGGCATTGGCCCGGAGCATATCTTCCCAAACCATTTCCTGGCTTTCGGTTGCAGCGGGCGCATTTTCAACGCTCATTTCCCGAACAGCCAGCTCGCGACTAACCTCATCGTTAGCAGGATCCTGCAGGAGCCGGAACAGTTCCTTTACCTGCTCATCAGTTGCCTGATCGTTCACGTACAGGTGAAAAAGTTGCCGGATATGTTCGGTTTCGTTTGTCATATACAGTAAAGTCGATTAAGAAAAGACGATGGACTACCTGAAAAGAAAAAATTTTAAAAAAAAGTAAAAAAAAGGTCATAAAC
>JBCNPS010000093.1:0-16706 GCA_039593235.1 Chitinophaga sp.
GATCAGGATATCCTTAATGCCCGCCAGCATCAGGGTAGACAGCGGGTAATAGATCATTGGTTTATCATACACTGGCATTATCTGTTTGCTGATAGCGTACGTAATGGGGTGCAGCCGGGTGCCGGAGCCACCGGCCAGGATAATTCCTTTCATTTACAAGATCAATTTTTGATGGTCACTAACTTATCTCTTCTGATTGGAAGAAAAACCGCACAAAAATAGCGGCTCTCTTTCAATTGGCATCTTTTTTTTATAAAAAAAGCTCTCCGGCGGTTGCGGGAGAGCTTTTTAAGTATGTTGCGGTCCATTCTTTTAAATGAACAGATTTACCAGAAAATAGGTGAGTGCAGCCAGTAATCCGCTGATGGGAATGGTTAAAACCCAGGCCCACAGAAGAGATACGGTAACACCCCAACGAACGGCAGATAGCCTTTTGGTGGCGCCTACGCCCATGATAGCACCCGTAATAACGTGGGTGGTACTGGCGGGAATACCCAGGTGTTCTGTAAGGAAGAGGGTAACGGCGCCGGAGGTTTCGGCAGCCACGCCTTCCAGCGGGGTTACCTTGGTAATACGCGTTCCCATTGTTTTTACGATCTTCCAGCCACCGCTCATGGTTCCCAGTGCAATACAGGTAAAGCATGCGAGGGGTACCCAGTCCGGCATTTCCTTGAGGCTGCCGATATAACCGGCAGATACCATTGCGGCAGAGATGATCCCCATTACTTTCTGGGCATCGTTACTGCCATGGCCGAGGCTCAGCGCCGCAGAGGAGGCCAGCTGCAGGCGTTTGAACCAGCTTTCCGCCCTGTAAGGGTTTGCCTTCCGGCAGATATTTACAATGATGAGTGTTATAATAAAGGCCACCACCATACCTATGAGGGGGGCCAGTACAATAAAGTACACGGTAGGTAATACTTTGTGGAAATTGATTACATCAATATTGCCACCGGAAGCAGTAACCGCCGCGCCAATAAAACCACCTATCAGCGTATGCGAGGAGCTGGACGGGATACCCAGCCACCAGGTGAAAAGGTTCCAGGTGATGGCTGCCACCAGGCCGCAAAGAATTACTTTCAGCGTGATAAACTGCTCAAATACGGAGCTGGCTACGGAATTTGCTACTTTAAATTCACCGATGTAATATTTAGCCACAAAAAAGGCCACAAAGTTGAATACTGCGGCCCAGAGCACTGCCTGAAAAGGGGTAAGCACCTTGGTCGACACAATAGTGGCGATAGAGTTGGCGGCATCATGGAAACCATTGATATAGTCGAAAATGAATGCCAGTATGATAATAATTACTAGTAAAGTCATGACATCAGGAGAATTAGGCGTTCAGAACTGTAATCCCCTTTATCAGGAGTACTTGATAATAATGGTTTCTATTACGTTGGCGCAGTCTTCGCACTTGTCGGTAGCGATTTCCAGCGCCTGGTAGATTTCACGCATTTTAATCAGTTCTGCCGCGTTCTGCTCCGTATCAAACAGGTCGGCGATGGCCATGTCGTAGATATCATCAGCATGGTTTTCCAGGCTGTTGATCTTTACGCAGGCATCCGTAATGATGCGCATATTCTGCATATTGCGCAGTTCGGGGATAGCTTTGGCAAGTTCCAGTACACCGAGGTGGATCAGTTCTGCCAGTTTGCGGATGCTTTCGTTGATGTAATGTACTTTATAGAGATCCATTCTTTTGGCGGAGCCGTGGATATAATCAGCCACGTCGTCCAGTGTAGCCGCCAGGTAGTGAATGTCTTCACGGTCAAACGGGGTAATGAAATTCTGTCCGAGCTCTACAAATATGCGGTGTGTGTAATCGTCGTTTTTATGTTCCAGGCGTTCTATCAGGTGTACCTTATCTTTTCTCACCGCCAGATCTGTGGTGGCCACCAGCTCATTGAGCACAGTTGCCATTTCTACCAGATTGGAAGCTACGTCTTCAAACAAAGAATAAAATACCCGGTCTTTCGGCATGAATAATTTAACAAAAGAATTGAAGCCTCCCATACAATTTGTGTTTAAAAATTTGCCGCAAAAATAGCTTTCAGAATCTATCCCAGCCAGTAAAAAACGTGAATTAATAATTCCTTAACACTGGATTAATATAAAAGTAATATAGCGATTTTTCCTTTGTATTGAAAATTATACTCATAAACAGGCTGCCTACAACCTGTACATACATACCTATAATGTCGGATAAACGCCCATTAGATATTGCTGTAATTTCAGATGTTCATCTGGGGATTTATGGTTGTCACGCCAAAGAGCTGGTTCAGTACCTGGATAGTATCGACCCGCGGATACTGATACTGAACGGGGATATTATTGACATTTGGCAATTCAGCAAGCGTTATTTCCCAAAGGCGCATACCAAAGTGATCCGGAAAATCCTGAAGATGATAGGGAAAGGTACAGAGGTGTATTACCTGACCGGTAACCACGACGAGGCGCTCCGGAAGTACGCGGGGTTTGAGTTGGGGAATTTTACGATCGATAATAAGCTGGTGCTGGAAGTAGATGGCAAACGGCATTGGTTCTTTCACGGGGATGTATATGATGTGACCATGAAAAACTCCAAATGGCTCGCCAAGCTGGGAGGGAAAGGGTATGATCTATTGATTATCCTGAACAGGCTGGTGAACCATATCCTGGAAAGTATGGGCCGGGAAAAGATGTCTTTTTCCAAAAAAGTGAAACAAGGGGTAAAGTCGGCCGTAAAATTCATCTCCGATTTCGAACAAACTGTAGCAGAAATAGCCGCGGACAAAGAATTTGATGTAGTATGCTGTGGCCATATCCATCAACCCCTGATCAAGGAAATGAAGGCGGGGGACAAAACGATCACTTACCTGAACTCCGGTGATTGGGTAGAAAGTCTTACTTCCCTTGAATATAGCCACCAGCAATGGATCCTGTATCAGCATCCTGTAACCCGGAAGGGCATTGTGCTGGCCGAAGATGACGATGATAACCTCGACTGGGATGCTACCCGTATTATTACCTTCCCCGGTTCCTGATTTTTCTTCTCATTATTGCATTTAAATATTTTAAATATATTTATATTTAAATATTATTTTCACAAAATCATAACAAGTGCTTAATATTAAATTAAAAGTAGACTACTAAGTTTGCCAGAGAAATAATTAAGTGTGACGATAGTGGCACATTTAGATAAGCAAGAAAAACAGCTAGATGAAAGTATTGAAGTTACATCCTTTAATGACCATCTCCCTATTGCAGATGCAGATCCAGCGTTTGCTCTTTTGTAACGTGGCCGTGTATGTGCGCAACTCGCTTGCCAATACCTTTGATACATTAAAAGACGCCGGTTTTGAAGAGGACATGCTGGTAGAGTTTCCGATCGATGAAACCCTCAGTTTGCGGGAGTTTGAGGAAGAAGTGGAAGAACGGTTTAATTTTTCACTGGAGTTGTGCAATAAGGATAACAAACCCTTCATGAACAAAAGTCAGCATTTATTCCAGATTGCCTGTCCGGTATCGGACTGGAAAACTGAGCGTAATTACCAGCTGGATATTTCCCTGGACATGCTGAAAAATAATAATCGTCAGTCGCCGCAACAGAACATGTGGTAATTCTTCTCTTAGTTAACCCGGGCTATCTATCTTCTCTTATATATACTCCTTAAAAAATCTTTTATCAATTAACATTCTGGTAACGCCCTGTTAACACTGCGGTAATTTAGTGCCAATAGTTTTGCGATCAATATTAAAACGGGATTAAAACCGTATTAAAACCTGATTAAAAAATTACTGTGAAGCAACTATCTTCTGTACTTATCTGGGCACTATTGCTGTGCTGCTCCTTTGCCAATGCCTCTTTTGCAGCTGATCCGGCCAAGATTACCGGTAAGGTAACTGATAAAAAAACGGGTGAAGCCTTGATTGGTGTAACTGTGGTCGTGCAGGGTACAGGAAAGGGAGCTGTTACTGATGTAGAGGGACGTTATGCAATTACTGTAGACCAAGGTGCGTATACTGTGGACTTCAAGTATATGGGGTACCAGACAAAATCGGTTTCTGATGTTAATACAACTTCCGGAAAATCTGTGACCCTGGATATAATAATGGACGAGCCGAAATCAAAAGAACTAAGCGAAGTAGTAATCAGGGGCTCATTCAAACAGGAAACGATCAATGCTTTATATGCAGCGCAAAAAAATAATGCGGTAGTATCTGATGGAATTTCGGCAGATCTGATCAAGAAATCGCCTGATAAAAATACAGGTGAGGTATTAAAAAGAGTAAGCGGTACCAGTATCCAGGATAATAAGTTTGTTGTGGTACGGGGATTGGGTGAAAGATATAATACCACCCTGATGAATAACGCTGTAATGCCCAGCACAGAGCCTGATAAGAGAGCATTTTCCTTTGATATTATTCCTGCCAACCTGATAGATAATATTACCATCTATAAAACGGCTTCTCCAGATTTGCCCGGCGATTTTTCCGGCGGCGCCATTAAAGTAAGTACAAAAGATTTTCCCGATCAGAAATTCCTGGAGCTGCAGCTTGGAACCGGTTATAACACACAAACAACCGGAAGGGATTTTTATTCCGGACCACCTAAAGGCAACCTGGATTTTCTCGGTTTTGATGATGGCTCCCGTAGGTTACCATCTTCATATACAAAAGTAAAGGATGGATACACCAACCTGGAAACCAGCCAGAAGATAGCTATTTCAAAAGATTTTCCGAATACATTTGGGGAATCAAAAGAAGGAAAAGCCCTGCCTCCATTGAGTGTTCAGCTGGCATCCGGTAACTCCTGGTCCCTGAAAAACAATCGCAGATTCGGCTATATTTTCGCAGTTAACTATGGTACCAGTCAATCACTCCGAGTTAAAGACCGCGATGCTTACCTGAATACGAAAGAACATACATATTCTTACCATGATGAGATATATGGTAAGAACCGGAACCTGGGAAGCGTATTGAACCTGGCATACACTTATGGCAGAAGTAAAATATCCTGGAAGAACTTCTATAACAATGATTTCAACATCAATTTTACCCGGAGGAACGGGTTTCAGTTCGACGGAACCAATAACACGGTTGGCGTATATAGTTTGAACAATGAAACAACGCAGAATGGTTTGTTTAATACCGCACTGGAAGGCCAGCATAAACTGAAGTCGGATAAATTAACGATCGACTGGAATGCGGCTTATGGCCGTTCTTATAGAAATCAACCGGATCAGCGTATCCTGGCATTTTTCCAGCGTAATCCTTCAGGGCCTTTCTCATTGCATTTGTCCAATGAAAACAGTCCCGCTGTAAACAGTGCAGGCCGTGTGTTTTCGAACCTTAAAGAGAATATTTACAGTGCCAACCTGAATCTGACCATGCCATTTAAGATGCTGGGAGCTGCACAGAAATTTAAATTTGGTGCTGGTAAGATATATCGTGACAGGGATTTTTCAGTAGTAGCACTTGGATACGCCAGTAATGCAAACAGTGGTAGTGGTATTGACCTGGAGCTGACCAAAGATGTTACACCAGCTAATATCCTCAGCAATGAGAGCCTGGAAACAAACAGGATATTCCTTGCCAGGATAGATATGAATACGAAAGATTACCAGGGTATCGGTGATCTCACAACGGGATACCTGATGCTGGATAACCAGATACTTAAAAATGTCCGACTTGTATGGGGAGCCAGAATAGAGAATTATCATCAGCAGTTAAAAGCCGTGAATCAGGATACACAGGATTATAAGAATACAGATGTATTGCCTTCTGCGAACCTTACGCTTGCATTGAATGAAAAAATGAATCTTCGTGCCTCTTATTCCCGCTCGGTAAACAGACCGGAGTTCAGAGAGCTGGCGTTTTTCAGATATTACGATTATGAGAATGAGTTTTTTATTTCCGGTAATCCAAATCTTCAGCGTAGTCTCAATTCCAATGCAGATCTCCGGTTTGAATTTTTTCCAGGCGCCGGGGAAATACTGTCTGCTTCAGTGTTTTATAAACATTTTAAAGATCCCATTGAGCAAATTAACCAGGGGAATGATGTATTGTCATTTAACAATGCAGTGGCTGCCACCGATTTCGGCGGAGAGATTGAGTTGAGAAAAAACCTTGGGTTTATTGGAGATAACAAAGTCATCAAAGGGCTGACCTTTTATGTGAACGCAGCGCTGATCCATTCAGAAGTGGAGTTGCAGGGAATAACAAAAAAAGCACCTTTACAAGGACAATCCCCTTACCTGATTAATAGCGGTCTTACTTACATTTCCTCTAATAACGGATTTTCAGTTAACCTCCTGTATAATAGGATAGGACAGCGTTTGCGCTTCAGAGGCGAAAACGAAGGCCTCGATACTTATGAAAAACCACGCGACGTAGTTGATTTCCAGATTGGGAAAAGATTACTGGGAGATGCTGCGGAGCTTAAACTCAGTATTGCTGATATTTTCGCCCAACCTATCGCCTTGTACTATAAATATCCCGGTACAGATAAAACGGCTTTCAACCCGGCTAATGATAAAGTGATTAATTCAATAAAGCCAGGAACCACTTTTTCGGTTGCCTTCAGATATAATTTTATGAATCACCACAACAAGAAATAGACTGATCAGATTTACCAGTTAATAGAGAAAATCAATTTTTGTAATCTAATTAAAGTAGCGATGACAAACAAGCACCTGTTTTTATTATTTGCAACTGCTTCATTATTTGCTGCCTGTGGCAAAGATAATGACAACAACAACCCAACCCCTCCGCCACCAACTAATAGTGATACTATTAATGTAAGGGGAACTATCAGTGCCAGCACTACCTGGTCAAAAAATAAAGTGTATCGTTTACGCGGTTATGTTTATGTAGATGCGCCTGCTACTTTGACAATTGAAGCAGGTACAAATATTATCAGTAATAAGGATTCCGCAGGAGTACTTGTAATTTATAAGGGAGCCAAAATTATGGCAGAAGGAACAAAGGATGCTCCTATTGTATTTACATCTGCACAGGCTGAAAAACAACCAGGTGACCTGGGAGGTGTTGTTCTGGTAGGTAAAGCAACCGGGAACGGCAACCATGCGGAATTGGAAGGTAACGTAGATGCTAATCATAAAGCATTTGGCGGTACTGATGACCACGATAACTCAGGTACATTGAAATATGTTCGTATTGAGTATGCAGGTAAAGCGACCGGTCCTAATGACGAAATAAACGGTCTTACTTTATACGGTGTAGGCGATGGAACAGTATTAGATTATATTCAGGTAATACGTGGCCTGGATGATGCGTTCGAATTTTTCGGAGGATCAGCCAATGCCAAGCACCTGATTGCCTACAGATGTGCAGATGATGACTTTGATTTTGATGATGGCTATCATGGTAAAATCCAGTATGCTATTTCTATCAAAGATCCGGCTTTTACAGATGATAAAACTAAAGGAGATGTTTCCAACAACTTCGAAGTAGATAATACTAATGGTACCTCCAAGCCATATACTGCTACGCCGATTACTCATCCTATCTTGTCTAACTTTACTGCTGTTGGTCCTAATGGCGCAACCAATACCAAGAACACTTACGGATATGGCATGCGTTGGAGAAGAGGTGCACAGTTTGAAGTAGCCAATTCTATTGTAATTGGTGGTCAGCTGGCTGGACTGGATCTGGATGATGATCTGACAGTTACCTATTACAAATCAGGTATCAGCAAATTTGAAAACAGCTTTTTACAGGCAGTAACTGAGCCTTATAAGATTGATAAATTGGTAGATGTGCCTGCTGTATGGACTGCTGCAGATCTGAAAGCAGTTGTGGAAGGCACAAATATGAGCAAGTTGTTTACCAATGCTGGTGATATTAAGCTTACAGATCCATTTAACGTGGCAGCTCCTAATGTAAAGCCACAGGCAGGTTCCGCGGCATTAACCACAACCGGGAAGTACACAGGTGGTCTTGATAATGCCTTCTTCGATAAAACAGCTTTTGTTGGAGCAATGGACGCGTCAACCGATTGGACTGCTACCTGGACCAGGTTTGGTAACTAATTTCAACATTCTATTTTAAATAAAATAGATTTCATAAACTGTAATCTTAGGCCGCCCGGGTTTTTACCCAGGCGGCTATTTTTTTACTTACCCAGTTTCGCCATGTATTTTTCCGGTGCTTTTTCAAATACACTTTTGCACGTAGCGGAGCAGAAATGCAGGGTATCCGTTTTATACACGGTCCATTCTTTATAGCTGGTGTCATAGGGCATTTCACAAACGGGATCCGGGAGTTTATTGCTTACTGCTGCCACCGGCGTTTCAACAGCTGCAGGGGTGGTAGTGTTTTCGGCGGGTGGCTGCTTTTGTGCGCAGGCAAACAGGAACAGGGTGCTACAGGCAAAGAATACGTATTTCATATGTAAGTTTTTAACGAAGGTATCGATAAAAAAGAATTACGGATCTGAAGGAAGATGGAGAACAGGTCATTCATCTTTCAACAAATCCGTAATTCAATATAAGTTACTACCAGGATTTTTACCAGATCACTACACGCTCTGCTTCCGGCAATACCATTTTACTTCCGGGAGCACAGCCCCATGCAGCCTGGAACTCAGCCAGGTGAGGCAGCGGCCCGTTAATGCGGAATCTTGCTGGTGAGTGCGGGTCTGTCTGGATCTGGTTGCGTAAAGCAGCATCGGTGATGTTGCCATGCCATACCTGTCCCCAGCCCAGGAAGAAGCGTTGCTGCCAGGTAAAGCCATCAATAGGTTTGGGTTCGCCTTTACCTTCAAATGATTTTACCAGGGCATGATAAGCCAGCGTTAAACCACCCAGGTCGGCTACGTTTTCGCCAATGGTTAATGCACCATTGATTTTGAAGCCTGGCAGCGCTTCGAGGCCGCTGAAGTAATCGATATAACGTTTGGTCAGCTTGTCGAAGTTTTTACGATCGGCTTCAGTCCACCAGTTTTTCAGATTTCCTTCTGCATCGAATTGTGAACCCTGATCATCGAAGCCGTGTGTAAATTCGTGGCCGATAACCGCAATAATGCCGCCGTAGTTAATGGCATCGTCTGCGTTAGGGTTGTAGAAAGGTGGTTGCAGGATACCGGCAGGGAATACTACTTCGTTATTTAGCGGGTTATAGTATGCGTTCACGGTTTGAGGTGTCATGCCCCATTCGCTTTTATCTACCGGTTTACCTATCTTATCCACATTTTCTTTGTGGAAGTATAAGCTGGAGGCGATGACGTTTTCCAGCAGTTTTCCTTTTTCAATGTTAATGGAAGAATAGTCTTTCCATTTATCGGGATAGCCGATTTTATAAGTAAATGAAGCGAGTTTTTTATGTGCCATCTGCTTGGTGGAATCGCTCATCCAGGTGAGTTTATCGATTCTTTCTCCATATACTTTACGCACATTTTCGATCATTTCTGATACTTTCTGTTTGCTGCTTTCGGGGAAATATTTTTTGGCAAACAGTTTTCCCAGTGGCATGCCCATTTTTCCGTCTGTAGAGCGGATAGCGCGTTCAGGGCGGGTTTTCTGGGATTTTTTACCTGTCATTACCGTACCGAAGAAGTGGAAGTCTTCATTATCGAAGCTGGCAGGCAGGTAGCCGGCGAACTGGCTGAGCAGTTGCCATTTGGAATATGTTTTCAATGTTTCCAGCGGGGTAGCTTTCAGTAACCCGTTGGCTTTGGTGAGATAAGCTTTGTTTTGGAGTACGAGGGTATCGGTTTTGATATCCTGTTTAGCGGCGAAGTCGTCCCAGTTGAAATCGGGCGCCAGTGTTTTCAGCTCGGAAAAAGCAGCCCTGTTATAGGTTTTAACGGGGTCGCGCAGTTCTACATTGCTGAGCTGGATGGCGGCAAGTTTGGTTTCAAAGCCAAGAATGGTTGCGCCCGCGTTGGTTTCAGGGAAACCTGCCAGTTTAAACATCCTGTCAACGTGACTAACAAATTCGTTGCGCACATTTTTGGTGGCAGAATCCTGTCTTTCATAATAGCTTTTTTCACCAAGACTCAAACCGCCCTGTCCCTGGTAAAGCACGTTCATTTTACTGTTTTTGGCATCGGCATCTGCGCCAAAGCCGGTAAAGGTGGATACGCCTATTTTCTGGAGTTCACCGGTTACGCTGGCCCAATCGGCCAGTGTTTTGATGCCCGCAATCTTATCCAGGTAGGGTTGCAGCGGCGTGATACCACGTTGCTCAATGGTAGCGGTATCCAGGAATGAGGTGTAGTAGTCCGCGATCTGTTGCTCTTCTGTGCCTTTTTTCAGGTCTGTTTTGCTGGTAATTTCGGCAATGATCCCTTTGAGACGTACTTCCTTGTTTTCTTTATCGAGTACGTTAAATGCTCCCCAGCGGCTCTCTGTAGAAGGAATAGGGTTGTTTTTTTTCCAGTTTCCGTTCACATAATTGTCAAAATCATCACAGGCTTTGTAGGAAGAGTCGATATCAGCCAGGTTAAAAGCGGGCACCTTCGTGGTGTCGGCCGTTTCCGCCTGCTGCGAGGAACTGTTGGAATTGCAGGCTGCAAATGTAACCATGGCAGCCAGCAACGGTAGTTTTACCGCATTGGATTTGTTCATATTTAAAACAGGTTTAGTAGCCTAAGTTATGGAAAACGGGTCAGGTTGCATGAAAGGATTTTTATGAACGGCAATCCCGGCCATGATGGCAGTTGCCGATCAAATCCCGGAATCTCTGAATAATTAGGTAGGTTTGTGCTACGTAAATTAACATATAGATGGATTTCAGGTTTAAATTGTACAGGATTACTACGGCCATAGTATTGATGATATCCGGCATTTTCACGTTCATGCTCTTATCCAGCGTACTTTTCCTGGGAACGAACCTCGGAAGTATCATTTCCCTGCTTTCGATGGGCGCCTGTTTTATCCATAGCGTTTTATCGTTATATCTCCAGCGGAGCCTGTTGTTACCGGAAATTCCGCTGAAAGAAAGTACACCAGGTGGCATGAGATTTATGGGTACAATAGGCCTGGTATTTTCTATCCTGATCATTTTATCGGGGCTTACCATTTTGCTGGTTTCCCCTGAGCAGATGAAAGCAGAGATCGGTAATTTGCCTGCCGATCAGCAGGAAGTAGTTAAACAAACCATGGTAAAGCCCATAGGCGTTTTCCTGCTGGTGATGGGAAGTTTATTTTTGCTGAATATTGTGCTGTCGTTCCGATACCTCCGCCAGTGGCTTCAGTTGCACAGCGGCGGGCATAGGGAAGATGAAGAATAAAAAAGAGATTATGGAAAAGCGGGAGATATCTAACAGGGATGATATTGTATTACTGGTAAACAGCTTTTATGATAAAGTAAAAGCAGATGACCTGATCGGCTTTATTTTTAACGATGTAGCGAAGGTCAACTGGCAGCGTCACCTGCCCATTATGTATGATTTCTGGGAAGGACTGCTGCTGGATGGAGGCAACTACAAAGGCAACGTGATGGATCCTCATTTTAAGCTGAACAAGCTGATCCCACTGGAGCCGGCCTTTTTTGACCGCTGGCTGCAATTGTTTGAAGCCACCATAGCAGAACATTTTACAGGAGAAAAGGCCGCACTGGCGGTAACCCGGGCCAGGTCCATCAAGGGGATCATGTTGTTTAAAATGGACCAGGTGAATCGTCCCGGTACCGATAAACAAATTCCGCTCGTTAACCCGGGCAATAAACAATAAACCAATAAGTGCAGTATGCAACCATTAGCGGAGCGGTTAAGGCCGGTAACGTTGGATGAACTGGTGGGGCAGGAACATCTTACCGGTAAAGACAGTATTTTAAGAAAAGCAATAGAGCAGGGAATGGTGCCGTCCATGATCCTGTGGGGGCCTCCGGGAGTTGGAAAAACTACGATTGCCAACATCATTGCGCATACCTTACAGGTACCTTTCTATACACTGAGCGCCATATCGGCCGGTGTAAAGGAAGTGAGGGAGGTAATAGAGATGGCCCGGCGGCAGCAGCACGCGGTGTTATTCATTGATGAAATCCACCGGTTTAATAAATCGCAGCAGGATGCATTGTTAGGTGCTGTAGAGAAAGGGATCATCACCCTGATTGGCGCCACTACAGAAAATCCTTCTTTTGAAGTAAATGCAGCGGTATTATCCCGCAGCCAGGTATATGTATTGAAACCGCTTGGCAACGAGCAGCTGATGCAGCTGCTGCAGCAGGCAATGGAACGGGATGAGTGGTTGCGCAGCAAACATGTGGAGATAAAGGAAACCGGCGCCCTGTTTAATATTTCCGGCGGAGATGCCCGTAAACTGCTCAACCTCTTTGAACTGGTGGTAACCACTTTACGGGAAGACCCCCTGGTGATCACCGATCAGAAAGTAATGGATATTGCCCAGCAACGGGTAGCCATATATGATAAAAAGGGGGAACAACATTACGATATCATTTCTGCTTTCATTAAATCCATCCGCGGGAGTGATCCGAATGCTGCATTGTACTACCTTGCCAGGATGATTGATGGCGGGGAAGATGTAAAATTCATTGCACGCCGTTTAGTGATCCTGGCTTCGGAAGATATCGGCAATGCTAATCCGAACGCGCTGTTACTGGCTACCAGCTGTTTCCAGGCGGTAAACCTTATAGGCTTCCCGGAATCAAAGATCATCCTGTCGCAATGCGTTACATATCTGGCTGCTTCCGCAAAAAGCAACGCGGCGGTAGCGGCTATCAGCGCAGCTCAGGCGGTGGTGGCTAAAACCGGCGACCTGCCGGTGCCGCTGCATATCAGGAACGCCCCTACTAAATTGATGAAAGAAATGAACTATGGTAAGGGATATGCTTATGCGCATGATTATGAAAATAATTTTGTGTTGCAGGAATTTCTGCCGGATGCGATTAAGGGCACTAAGTTCTATGAACCGGGGAATAACCCGCGTGAAAATGAGCTGAGAAATTACCTGAAGAATTTGTGGAAAGAGAAGTATAATTATTAAAGACAAAGGCCGGTTCAGCATCCTGAACCGGCCTTTGTCTTTATTTGAAATGCAGTATGTTTCCTTTGAAATAATAACTGACCTCGGCTGTTGAAGTGAGGTTTTCGAGGAAATCCTGCAGTTTCTTTTGTTTGTTAATAACGCCTGTAAAACATTTCTTCCCTACTTCCGGGTTGTCCATTACTATTTCAACATCATACCAGCGCTGCAGGGTCAATGCTATTTCCCCGACCGGTGTATTTGAAAAGATGTACTGGCCTTTCATCCAGGAAAGTACCTGCCGGTGATCGAACGGCGCTACCTGTATGGGTGAGCTGGCCGATAAACTGGCCTGGTACCCGGGCTTCAAGCCCACTGTTTGTGCGGATGTGCGCATGTTTACGCTTCCTTCCACCAGGGCTACTTTTACTATAGCGGGATCGTAGGAGTTGATATTGAACGAGGTACCTAATACTTCTATGGCTGCTCCGCCGGGCAAATGCACGATGAATGGGCGCGAAGCATCTTTGGCTACCTGGAGGTATGCTTCTCCCTTAACCTCTATTTCACGGATATTACCGCTGAAGTTTACGGGGAAATGTGCGGTGGTAGCCGCATTCAGCCAAAGGATGGAACTGTCTGATAATTTTACCTGGTAATCCATCCCGGAAGGAACGCTGATAGTGCTCCACTGGTTGCTGGCGCCTCCCTGCAATGTTAAGGTTTTACCATTATTCTGAAGGCGGGCATCTCCGGCTACAATGGCTTCATTGCCACCGGCGCTGAGATCAATTTCCTTACCGTTGTCTATCTTTAGCAAAATGGCTTTAGGAGGTGCGGTAGCCACCATTTTCCCTGCCGGGGAAGCCTGGGGTAACCGGAGATATGCTATAGCAGCTATTACTGCGGCAGCAATGCCGGCCGCAATTCCTGTATACCTGATCACTCTTTTCCGTCCTGCCTTTTTCAGTTCCCTGTTGAGGTTTTCCCACTCTTCGCCGGTATCCAGTTTTTCCATCAATTCCTTTCCTTTACCAACGGAGAAGAGTTGCTGCATTTCCTCCCACATCAACTGTACATCTTCCTGTTCCGAAATCAGGCGCTGCAACAGCAGCTCGTCTTCCGGATCAATATGATTGTCCAGTTTATCTATCATCAGGCTTTTTATTTCTTCTGCAGTATGGTTCATATATTTTGAGCTCAAAGCATTTTCTTTCTTAAAAATTGCAGGGCGCGCGATAATACTGTTTTAACAGTATTAATGCTTACGCCTAATTCTGCGGCTACATCTGTACGACTCTTCTTTTCTATATAATAAAGCTGGAAGATCCTGGCAGTTTTTGGCGGTAGTTCCCCGATAGCCTCCAATAAATGATCGGCCCGTTGCTGGTATTGTACCGCCAGGTCTTCATCTCCCTGTGCTTTTATTACAGCCGTATCTGCCTGCAAGGCATACCGGTACCCCAATTCCTTCTGCTCCCGCGACTTCTCTGATCTTTTTAAATTAAGACACCGGTTACGGACGCTTTGCGTCAGGTATGCTTTTATGGATACAATATCGTCCAGGGTTTGTTTATGCCACAGGTCTATAAATATTTCCTGTACCACATCCTTGGCCTGCTGTTCATCTCTCAGCAGGTAAAATGCCTCCATTACCATTCTTCTGTAATGAATAGAAAATATTTCACCAAATGCGTTCTGATTTTGTTCTGGCATTTTGTAGCAGCAATCTAACGTGAAACAGGTTGGAATTTGTTTTACAAACCTAAACAAAAAAAATATTCAAAACAGTACAAAAATTTTGTCACCCGTTACGGGGAAAAGTTGTCTATAGTGCAAATTTCACGTACTTGAAAAATTGATAACGTATGCCACACTATGTACGAGGTGCTCTTATTTTTCTATTGTCATGTTTTTCTATTATCCCGGCCAGTGGCCAATTACCGGCAGATAAGATTTCATTGAATGTCAGGAATGTATCATTAAAGGAAATTTTTAATCAGATCACCGCGAAAACGGGGTACGACCTCTTTTACAGCAACCAGCAGGTCAACGATCAGCAAAAGGTGTCGCTGAACCTGAAGGATGCCCTCCTCCAGGACGTGCTCAAAGCAGCACTGGGCAATAGTTTTACCTGGCAGTACAGGGATAAGGTCATTTACATTAAGAAAAAAAACATTCCCGCCGGTGATTCAACGCGCATTGCTACGGTATCAGCGGATACCACAACGCACATTTCCGGGAAGATAACCGATCAGAAAGGAGAGTTACTGCCCGGCGCTTCCGTTAAACTGAAAGGCACCGACAAAGGCGGGGTAACTAATGAAAAGGGAGAATTTAATATCCCGGATGTTACACACGGAACAGGCGTGCTGGTGGTATCCTATATTGGATTTCAAAGCCGGGAAGTGCCCGTGAAGAACCGTTCACAGATCAATGTAAGCCTGATGGGCGAAGGATCTACCCTGAATGATGTATTGGTAATAGGGTATGGTACGGTGAAAAAGAAAGATGTGACTGCGTCGGTATCTTCTATATCAAAAGAAGCGATGTCGGAGCGGACCTTGTTTTCCCTCGCAGATGCGATGAAAGGTAAAGCGGCAGGCGTACAGATCACGCAAAACGACGGTACACCGGGATCTGAAAGCACCATCCGCATCCGTGGTGCAAGCTCTATCAGCGGCGGAAGCACGCCGCTGTATGTAATAGATGGTGTAATGCAGGAAAATGCCAATGATATCAACCCGGGTGATATTGAATCTATCGAGATCCTGAAAGATGCCTCCGGTACAGCCATTTACGGCGCCAGGGGCGCCAACGGCGTAATTATGATCACCACCAAAACCGGGAGGGCAGGAAAAACCGTAGTGGAACTGTATACCAATACGGGGTTCCAGACGCCCGGCCACCTGGTAGGTGTAATGGACGCTTCAGAGTATGCACATGCCCGCTACCTGGCCACTGCCTATACCTATACACCGGCGGATGCCGCCAATCCTGATAAACCGGCTACAGAGCTGGTGGGCTATACTTATTTCCGGGATGCCCCGTTGGGCAGTCCCGCCGGATTCTGGGGAGTAGCTACTGATCAAACGTACCACGACTGGTACAACTATAACAACCCCGATTCGGTTAATACCAATTGGCAAAAGGCCATGTTCCAGAACAGCGCCGTGCAGGAGTACCGTATCAGCGCTTCTGGGGGCTCAAAAGACACGAAGTTCTCTTTTATGGGAGGTTACCTTAACCAGGGAGGTTTAATCGTTTTTAGCGGCTATGAGCGCTTTAACGGACGGTTTAATTTCCAGCAGAAGTTATCGCCGGCGGTAACCCTCACCAGTAACATTTCCGGCAGCCGCACTACCATCAATGGTTTCATTTCCGGCTCGCAGAATGGCGGCATCACCTCAAACGCAGTGATCACCAGTATGTTCAGCCAGCAGCCGGTAAAGCCATTGTCTTTTTCCGACATTGAAGATAATGAAGGCGTGGAAGGCTATATCAGCACAAACCCCTATTCACTGGCAAAGAATGTTACCAATAGAAGATCCAATGCCGAATGGGTAACCCGTTTGGCGCTCGACTGGAATATCAATAAACACTTCACCTTCCGTACAACAGGTAATTATTCAGCCATCAATACCAATACAGACGCCTATTATCCGAAAAATACCCAGCGCCGCACCGAGCACCACCAGCCTCAAGCGTCGCCTGCTCTCGCTGCAGTCGCACCGGTCCTGCCCGCGCCTGCTGGCGATGGCGTTGACCGCTGCCGTGGTG
>JBCNPS010000094.1:0-16699 GCA_039593235.1 Chitinophaga sp.
TCTTCCAGCGCTTCTTTCTGCCCGTTTGCTTTATACAATGCAAAGGTACGGTTCAGGGCTACACTGGGCGAGTAATTGATCATCAACAGCGCATTGTATAGCTGCAGGATCTCCTTCCACTTTTCCGGCGTGTCTTCCTTGATGCAGTGCCAGTAAGCGATCCTGGCTTCCAGGTGATAGGAGCTTACTTCATTGCCTTCAGCGGAAAGCTGCAGGAAACGGATGCCCTGGTTAATTAACGAATGATCCCATAGGGCTTCGTTCTGCGCTTCATACAATACCACTTCGCCTTCACCGGCCTGCCTGGCATTGAAGCGGGACGCATGAAAGCACATGAGGGCAATCAGTGCATTTGTTTTGGGCAGGTTGGTTTTGTCGTAGGCAGTAAGCATCAATCCCAGTCGCAGGGCTTCCAGGCAAAGATCCATTTGCAGGATCTGGTTCTGTGTTTGCGAATAATATCCTTCGCTGAAAAGCAGGTAAATAATATGCAGTACATTATCCAGTCGTTTGGGGATATCGCCTTCCGGCGGAAGCTCCATTTTAATTTTCTCTGCACGCAGCTTCTCTTTTGCCCTGAATAATCTTTTATTGATGGTTTCTTTGTTGGACAGAAAGGCTTCTGCAATTTCATCTATTCCAAAGCCGCAAAGAATACGCAGTGCCAGGCCTATCTGCGCTTCGCTGGCAATGGCAGGGTTACATACGGCAAAAAGCATTTGTAACTGGCTGTCCTGGATATTTTCCTGGGAGAAGTTCAGGGCTTCGGCATCGCCGGCCAGCTCCTGCCGGGCGGTTATTTCAGGGAGTACTTTGGTGTCAAATATTTTATTTCTCCTGAAATGATGTATTGTTTTTTGTTTGGCCACGGTATAAAGCCAGGCGGTTGGATTGGGAGGAAGTCCTTTCACACCCCATGTTTCGGAGGCCAGTAGAAATGTTTCACTCACAATATCCTCCGCTATTTCAATATGCTGTAACCCGAAAAGCTTGCTGATCACAGCCACCATCTTGGAAAATTCCTGCTTAAATAAATGCTTCAGTGATTCGAGTTCCTTTTCCATATTAAAACAGTAAAAACCACTCTAACGAAAGAGTGGTTTTTTTATTTTTTGCTGATACCGTTTACGAAACAATTTCCCTGATCTCCACGCTGCCGCCTATTTCCAGAACAGGGCAGCCGTGTGCCAGTGTGGTAGCTTCTTCCAGCGTATCGGATTTTACTACCAGGAATCCGCCCAATCTTTCCCTGATCTCTACAAATGGCCCGTCGGTAATAACGCCTCCCGGTTTCAATACTTTTCCTTCCTGTGAAAGACGGTTGCCGTTACTCCCCAGTTTGCCTTCTGCGGCAATACCTCCTGCCCAGTCCTGCCACTTCTTTGTCATCGCCTGGAAATCTTCTGCGGAGAAATCACGGGGAGCAAAATCAGTATTACGGAATAGCAATAAAAATTCTTTCATCTCTTTATAATTTAAATCGTAGTGAAATATATGAATTAATTAGCTTTCACCTTAAATAATCCCGGTGTATAGCTACCGGCAGCGGTACGAAAAGCAATATTAAGACGGTTATAGCTGTTAATAGTGGTGACAGCAATGGTCAGGTCTACGATTTCTTCTTCGGAAAACTGCTGGCGCACCTGGTTATATACATCGTCCGGTACGTCGCTGTTAGTGATCCTGGTTACCGCTTCCGCCCAGGCAAAGGCCGCCCGCTCGCGATCGGTATATACCGTAGCTTCTCTCCAGCCTGCCAGCATATAAAGACGTTGTTCTGTTTCTCCTTCCTCCCTTGCATCTTTGGAGTGCATATCCAGGCAAAATCCGCAGCCATTCATTTCTGACACCCGGAAATAAATTAAATGCTGCAGTGATCTTTCAATGGATGATTCGGCCAGGTACTTACCTACTCCTGATAATGCTTTCACTGCATTGGCGCCATTGGTCATCAGATTAATTCTCTGTTTCATGTTTATAAGTTTTATTGGTGAAATTTGTTCGTTTATACACCAATAAGGATCGGTAAAAAGGAAATTGGACATCTCCCCGGAATTTTTTTAAAATTTATTTTCGGGCAGATGAGGAGGGGGGCGCTGCGCATGTGGCCGGCAGTAACCCACGGGAATAAATCATTTGTTAATCACATTGCTTTCACAATTGCAAAACACTTTGACAGGCCCAAATTTTTTCTTTTGACGGATGATTCTACAAACTTATCCGCGCATCGGAAAAATGCTGCCCCTTTTTATTTTCACATGGTTGTTTATTGCTACATCTGCCCGGGCCCAGGAAATAAGGCCGCTTTACAAGGATTCTATTCCTAATAGTATCGGTAAAACAGCCCCGGCTGATGCACCCACCATTACCATCTATAAACCGGAAAAGCCTAACGGCGCAGCGGTGATCATTTTCCCCGGCGGCGCATATGCCTTCCTGGCCTTCGCGGAAGAGGGCACCAAAATAGCAGAGGCCTTTATTACAAAAGGCATAACTGCCTTCGTGGTAAAATACCGCCTGCCTTCAGACGCCACCATGCGGGATAAAAGCATGGGGCCCCTCCAGGATGCACAGCAAGCCATTAAACTGGTACGTATGAACGCGGCGGAATGGGGACTGGATCCGCATAAGATCGGTATTGCAGGATACTCCGCCGGCGGTCACTTAGCGTCTACACTGGGCACGCATAGCGGCCGCAGCTACGTGCCCAATAAGGAAAATACGGACCTGCGCCCGGACTTTATGATCCTTGTATATCCCGTGATCAGTATGAATAAGGACCTCACTCACCAGGGATCAAGCATCAGCCTGCTGGGAAATGAACCATCCAAAGAAAAGATCGCCTTCTTTTCCAATGAAGAGTGGGTGAACAATAATACGCCACCGGCCTATATCACGCATACCAGCGACGATGCCGTAGTGAGCGTAAATAACAGTATTGCCTTTTACCAGGCCATGCTGAGAGGAGGCATTCCTGCTGAACTGCATCTCTACCCCACGGGCAATCACGGTTTCACCCAACGGCTACCCGTAAACGAATGGCTGGATCCCATGTTGTGGTGGATGAAAAGAGGGGGCTGGATCCCCAACACCCCCTGATCTGATATTAAATCATGGCATAGCCGTATGAACAGGTCGCGCAGTGGGCTTTGAATGCAGCAGCTTTATCAACGGCCGCTCTATCTTGTAGTAGAAGAAAATGCCCACTGCCACCGCCAATACCATATGCACAATAACCGAAACATCGGCATTCAGGAAGTAACCGGAGGAAGCATATATCTGCGCGATAAAATAATAAAAAGTATAGTGGGTAAGATAAATGGAATAAGAGGCATCGCCTATCAGTAAGCCCAGCCTGTTGCTCCAGAGCTTTGTCCATAGCCCCCGCTGTTCAAGGAAAATACAACCGGCCAGGATACAGGCACTTGGCAGTCCCCATAACAACACCCTTTTCAAACTGCCGGTACCGCTGGTAACACTGCTCAGTTCAGATATATTTCCAAAACCATAAACAACATTATAAATATAACCGCCTGTTCCCAGCAGGAGTAGCAACCCGGCTATGCTGCCGGCTACCTTCACATGCCGGTACAGCCAGAAAATGATCACCCCGAAAAGGAACTCCAGCATAATAGGATTGGTGTAAAATATCAACCGGAAGTCCGCAGGCTTCAATAACTGCCCCACCGCCACCAGGGCGGGGATAACAAGTAACAGCAATAGTGTTTTGTATCTTGTACGGAAAAGGATCAGGAAGAAAAAGAGACAATAGAACCACCACTCAAAACTAAGCGACCAGCCCACTACAAGAATTGGCGCCAGCCACTTCTGGGAGTTCAGTACCGGCAACATAAACAGCGTGTCTCTCCATCCGTAAAGGATCGCCGTAACGGGGTACATCTGGTCAAAAAAACAAAAAAACACCATATAACACACACTCGCTACATAGTAAATAGGATTGATCCGCAGGAAACGCTTCTTCAGGAAATCCATCCCGTCACGTGCTCCAAAATAATCACTGGCTACATAACTGATAATAAATCCTGAAATACCAAAGAAGAGGTCTACACCAATAGCGCCGAAGTTTTCAAGGAAATAGAATTTTTGCTGATGGGAAACGGTGAATGCTTCCTGTAGATCTATGGCATGTACATGTACCACGAGGATCACTGCTACTGCCCTTAATAACTGTATGCTGTTAATCTTCATAAATGGGATACTGATTGAGGGTAAAGGATGGCAACACCGGTCACTTTTGTGTAAAGCAAGTTAAGCCGGGCTGCTGTAATTACACCTCAGTCGGTATCGTGTGCTTAGCCATGCAACGATTGCCAGGTTTCCCTGCTGATGGTAAACCAGTTATGCAGTATTTCATCTTCATAAAAAGTACCATCCTGCCGGAACCCTGCCTTTTCTAAAACCCGTTTCGATGCGGCATTGCCGGCATCTGTAAAGGCGTAAATATTTTCCAGGTGAAGCCGGTTAAAGCCGTATTCCAGGCTGGCCTGCGCACATTCTGTAGCATATCCTTTCCCCCAGTATTTTTTGATGAACCGGTAGCCAAGGTCATAATAATTAACATGGCCATTGGTGGGCTCTTTCACCAGCTTTAATCCTGCCCATCCCACAAACCGGTTGCTATCTTTTTCCACAACCGCCCATCTGCCAATACCGTTATCCCGGTATTGTTGCCTGATAAAACGGATCACTTCCTGCGATTCTTCAATAGTGCTCACGGGTTTATTTCCCAGGTATAAATGCACAGCTTTGTCTGAATCCAGTTCAAACATGCCGGCGGCATCGGCCGGTATCAGCTCTCGTAAGATCAACCGGGGTGTAGATGCGAAAATCTCCATACACGTGTTATTTGGCGCCCAATTTAAAGGAACTATCTTAAATAGGAAAACAATAAAAAAAACTGGAAGGCTTATTTGGGCATCAACAGGAAATTACTACCTGCTTCGGCTTTGGTGGATTTTTTCTGGTACTGGTAAGGGGAAAAACCGGCAAACTCTTTGAAGGCCCTGATGTAATGGGATTGGTCGGCATAGTCATGTTCAAAAGCAATATCAGACAGCTTGCTGTAATTGTTGCTTTTTAACTGCTTTAAGGAATTTTGAAAACGGCATATCCGGGAAAATAATTTTGGGGAGATGCCAACGCCCTGTTTAAACCGGCGCTCAAAACTTCTTTCCGTTAGCTGCAATTGCTGCTGTAAATCTTTTAATGCAATACTCCCGCCCGACTCAATGATCTGTGATAAAGCAAAGTGTGTGATCTCGTCGGCCGATGTACTGTTTTTATTGATCTGGTTAAATAAAAACGTGGAAATGATCGCTATTTTCTCTGTTAAGGAAGGCGCATTGCTTAATCTTTCTGCCAGGTAAAAATCTTTGGTAACCGACAGTATATCCAGGTCCATACAGGAATTGGTTAGCTCATCGGCATTCAAGCCAAACACGGATTTCAACGCATGAGGATAACAAATTACTCCTATTGAACAAATACTACCCGTTATATGCAGTTCGGTATATTTGGTGGTTTGACCGTACAACAATAAGTTGGGCAGCTGTTTATTTTCCTGGTAAAAAGTGGCATCCTCCGATTGCTGGAAAATCAGGCCCGGACAACCATCTGCCGTGGGGCCGAAAATTTTAGGCTCATGAGCCATACCGCTGCTCTCCAGCGTCCAGAAATAACGGACGTGGTTTTTAAGATAAGATGGCGGTGGTAGCTCCTGGTATTTCATTTTATGGCAGATGAATTACTTTCAAGGTAAGATTTTTTAATGATTTCATGATAACCCTTAGTTTTGCAGACTAATAACTCGCCCCATGAAAATTGTATTGTTCCGTTTTATCAGCAGCCTGGTATTGGTAGTAGCTACCAGCATTGCATTTGCACAGAATAAGATCGTTGTTTTCCAGTCTGATTTTGGGTTGAAAGACGGGGCCGTTTCAGCTATGAAAGGTGTGGCCACCAGCGTATCGCCCGACCTGAAACTATATGACCTTACCCACGAAATCCCTGCGTATAATATATGGGAAGCCGCTTACCGGCTGGAACAAACAGTTCCTTACTGGCCCGCAGGTACCGTGTTTGTATCCGTAGTAGATCCTGGTGTGGGTACCAGCCGTAAATCGGTAGTGCTTAAAACAAATAACGGCCACTTCGTGGTAACGCCTGATAATGGAACGCTTACCCTCATCGCTGCCTCAGAAGGCATTGCCGCAATACGCGAAATAAATGAAGCAGTGAACCGCCGTAAAGATTCTCAGCAATCCTATACCTTCCACGGCAGGGATGTATATGCCTATACCGGCGCGCGACTGGCAGCCGGCACTATTACCTTTGAAGAGGTAGGACCGCTGTTACCAAATGAAGTAGTAAAAATTCCTTACCAGGCGGCCGTGCTGGAAAACGGAAAACTGAAAGGCAACATCTCTGTACTGGATGTGCAGTATGGTAACGTATGGACTAACATCAGCGCTGAGTTGCTTAACCAGCTGCATCCGCAATACGGCGATCTGCTGCAGGTAACATTTTTCCACAACGGGAAAAAAGTATATCAAACGGCGGCGCCGTACAGTGAAACCTTTGGCGCGGTACCTGAAGGGAAACCATTGAGCTACCTGAACAGCTTAATGCAACTGTCTTTCGCGCTTAACCAGGGTAATTTTGCCGCTACTTATCATATAGGAAGCGGTAGTGAATGGAGTGTGGAAGTAACCTTACCCGCCCAAAAATAAACCGGCGTATTATAAGCTGTTAAGATTGGCACGCCGCTTTAAATCAGGAAGTACGTACAATAAACTGATCACGTAAATATCGGGCTGTCGCTTCGCCAGGCTCTTCATAAAAGAGCCTTTTACTTCAATGGCGCCATTCTCTTTCTTGCCAAGCCCTATCCGCATACCAATATTACCTATTGGCCCAAAGGAGTGTTGGGTGATGGAATCTGTCATGGTGCCGCCGTTAACGTCTTTGTGCTTAACGTTTACCGGGCCGTAATGATAGGCCAGCCCGCCGCCTGCAAAGAATCCCACGGCTTTCTTATTGGCAAATGATGAAAACGCGCCAAAATTAAAATTGATAATAAGCGGCACATCCACCATCGACCGGAATTTCTTCACCGGCTTATCGCTTTTTTCACCGGTGTAATAGTATATGATATTACCGTCTGCATCGTAATACCAGTCCATGTCGTCCTCTCCCGATCCACCGGAACCGCCGGCGGTAAGGGGAATACCCACAGATATCGTCATCTTGTCCGTTTCCATTACATTATAACGGATAGCATAGGTTAAGCCGAAACTGGGAATGCTTCCACCCCGGGAAGTATGATCAATGGAAGTAGAAAATCCAATACCATGCACAAAACGTTGTGAAAAAACCGGTAAGCCGGCGATACAGGCAATTGCTAACAATACAATTTTTTTCATGTGGTAATGGTGGGATTACGGATACCATATAAAGGTAAAGCAAAAAGCTATTGAAACGGAAAACCGCCCCAATAGCTTTTTACAAACTTTTCTTGTGTTATTGTAATACGTCCAGTATGGCATGATCAATGCCCTGCAGGGTATTGATGGTTGGTTTGATCAGTTCCAGTACGGTGATCTTATTATTACCTTTTTTCAGCCATTCTGCCGGTACATACAGGGTTTGCTGAGGCCCTACCTGCCAGTACCTGCCCAGGTGGTGACCATTGATCCACACTACTCCTTTGCCCCACCGGGTCATATCCAGGTAGGTATCGCCGGTAGTGGAAAGGGTGAAGCTGCCTTCTTTCAGCACCGGTGCATCATTGGCGGTAGCAGAAGGAGTAACCCCGGGCTGTGCATCAAAGGGAAGTTTAAATTGCTGCCACTGGTGTATGGCCTGGCCGTTAAACAATACTTCTCCAACAATGCCCTTCTTATTTTTTAACAGGTAAGGGCCAAAGTTGATACGCCCCAGGTTCTCCACCAGGATATCCAGGGTTACAGTACCGGCCGGAAGGGTTACTTCCACGCTGTCCTGCGCCAGGCGGCGGTCCAGGATGGCCACTCTTTTACCATTAATGAATACAAGACCGTAATCGCGGAGGTCTTTTATTTTCAACAGGCCACTGTGCCCGCCGGGAATGGTGGCGCGGTATAACACAAATCCATAGGCCTGGTTCAGGTCTTCAAACGTTAACGGATCTACGCTTTTGATGGCGGCAGGCAGTTTACTGAAAACAGCCGCGTTGCGTGTAAAGTTGATCACCGGTATAGTGATCGCAGGCTTTTTTGCAGGCACTTCCGGCAAGCTTACACCAGCCGGGAGATGACGGGCAATCACTTCCCTGAACTTCATGAACTTAGGGGTGGCATTGCCTGCTTCGTCCAGCGGCGCATCATAGTCGTAGCTGCTCACCTGTGGCTCGTATGGGTTCTTGTCGTTGTAGTTGGCGCCATTCATATAACCGCGGGTGGTGCCGCCGTGAAACATGTACATGTTAATAGAAATACCTGCTGCAAGCACACGGTCCAGCCGGTCGAGAAAATTTTCATAAGGGATGGTATGGTGTTTCTGTCCCCACCAGTCGAACCACGCAGGATACCATTCTGCAATATAAAAAGGGCCTTTGCCGTTGTGGTTTTCCCTTACCAGTTGTTTTACTTTTTCGGGATCATCTATACCGTTTACTGCGGGCAGTAAGCCTGGTAAATGTCCTTTAGCTACATCTGCTGCGGGGTCGCAGGTGTAGAGCAATCCGTCAAATCCAGCATCAATAAACATCTTCCGGTTAATATCCAAGTAGCTTTTATCATTGGAATAAGAACCATACTCATTTTCTATCTGCACCATCAGGATGTTACCGCCGTGGTTGATCTGTAATCCTGATAACTGTTTTCCTACAGCTTTAATATAGTTGTGGTAGGCGGCAAGGTATTGCGGTTCTTTACTGCGCACTTCAAGGCCTTTTATATTTTGCAGCCAATACGGATAACCGCCAAATTCCCATTCTGCACAAACATATGGACTGGGGCGGAGTATTACCCACAAGCCTTCTTCCTGGGCTATTTTTACAAAGGCGGCGACGTCGTTGTTGCCGGAAAAATCATAATGTCCTTTCTGGGGTTCGTGCATATTCCAGAACACGTAAGTGCCTATCGTGTTTAGTCCCATCGCCTTTGCCATTTTCAGGCGGTCACGCCAGCTTTCACGCGGTACACGCAGGTAGTGGATCTCCCCCGAAATCATCTGGAAGGGTTTCCCATCCAGCAGAAAGGCGGAATCGCCCAGCTGGAATGTATGTTGTGCAAATAGCTGTAAGCTGCACATCACCATTAAAATAACAACGCTTAATTTTTTCATTGACTACAGTTTATTGCTTTATGTTACCTGTTAATGTAACTACTGACCGTGGCGGAATAAGCGCTACATTCCCCGTAACATCACCTGGCTGCAGGTTGCCTGTTGCGCTGGTTGTATAGCTGCGCATACTGCCTGTTTTTAATCCTTTGCAGTGTATGCTGGTGGTGGCAGGGGTATTACCATTATTGATCACTACTATCCGGAGGGTATTGTCTTTATTTTTATAGGCAGACAGACAGAGCTGCTTCGAGGCAACATTGTCGCTCATAGTGGCCTGTACCCTTTTGGCCCCGGGTCTTATAAACCGGCTATAATTACCCAGCACCCACATCATTTTGCTATCACGGAGTTGTCCGTCTGTTTTATTTTTATCTATATAAATCAGTCCATCTTTATAATTATAAGGCGAAATAGCCAGCCACCATTGCCAGGCGGCGGCATTGGCAATGGTAAGATCCGAGTGGATAACGCGCGCCATATACAGCGCGGCATCCATGCCAAGGTCTACGCCGGAACCGTTTATTTCCCCGGCATTGTCGCCCAGGATGCAGTACTCCGACTGCCAGAACTCCAGCCCGTTCAGCGCTGTATGTAGCCGTTTTCGTATAGTGGTGGCCGTATCTTCAGGTGAGGTGGTGAAATAACTGTGTGCAGCAATGCCTTTGTATACATTGGGGAGGTTACCAATATAAGTGGCGCTACCGGGAGCAAAGAAGGCGTTTATCTGCGAGCCCTTATCCGGTTTATCTTCCGGCGCATATAAGTAATTGATCTTACCTGCTTCTGTTACCAGTATTTTTGTTGGCAGCTTTGCTTCGCTGAAAGTTTTGCTGATAGCTTTGGTGAAGGTGGCAATCTGTTCGTTGTTATAAGGGCAACCTTCCTGTCCGCCATCACTCCAATCCCACTGTGGTTCATTCACCGGGCTGATATAATTGAGCCGGACGCCTGTAGCCGAGCGGATCCCTTGTATTACATCTTTCAAAAAAACAGCAACAGCAGTATAATTCTTTTGCGGAAGATTACTCAGCCCTTTATCGGCAAAGGCTTTGCCGTTATGGGTAAATGCCACCGGCGGGCTATTCAGGAAACCCAGGAACTCCGTAACGCCACGTTGCTTCGCGGCCTGTAAAAACCATAACTGCCCGGATTGTTTTTTCCAGTCGTAGCTATTGTCTGCCTGCAGAAATGATTCTGCCCGGCGCCATTCATCTTTTATGCCGCTGTTATTACCCTGCTCAGCGCTGCCGGCGCCAATATTAAAACGCCACATAGATAAGCCGATCCCTTTGGGCTGGCCGCTGGCTGTGGTATCGGTACTGAACAGCCAGTCGGCTATCTGGTTACGTTTGCTATCCGGCCAATTGCCGGTGAACTGACCGGCCCACGCATCGGAAGCTGCAAAGTTGTGAATCGTTTGCGCAGTTTTTTGTAAGTCGATGTTTACCTGGATAACGTTGCTGTTGCTTTGTTGTGATGATGCGGTGTACAACGCAAAGCACAGTGGTAGCGAGCAAATAATTTTTTTCATGTTCCTGAAACGCTTTGCTTCACACAAAGCCGCCGGAAAGTAGTAAAACGGCTGTTAAATATTTTTCAATTATGACAACCGGCAAGCCACGGCGGCTTTGTGTGAAGCGGATGAGGGTTTTAATAGCCTTTGTTCTGCTCCAGTTGACCGTTGGAGGCCAGTATATCAGCTCTCGGAATAGGCAACCAGTAATTTTTTTCGGCGAACAGGCGATCTTTCAGCGCTACCTTCCTTGTATAGGTATATACGCCGCCACTAACGGCAACGTCTACACCGTAAGCGGGTACGTTTTCAGTAACAATGGCCGTTTTCCACCGCCGTACATCGTAAAAGCGATGTTCTTCAAAGGCCAGTTCAATTTGTCTTTCATGCTGAATAGCGGTCCGCATCTGGTCTTTGCTTAAACCCGGTGTAAGTACGGGTTGCTGTACACTGGCGCGTTGGCGGATCTGGTTAACGGCGGCATATACACTGGCATCCGGACCTGCTGCTTCATTCTGGGCTTCCGCATAATCCAGCAGTATTTCCGCATACCGGATGTAGATCCAGGGCTGTAACCCAGCTACGTTCCAGGGATTGTCTATCGGGTTGTTATCGTCCATGAATTTACGGAGATAGTAACCTGTTTTGGTGGAGTTCCAGTTGGAAGGACCATCCTTTCCGTCTTTTCCTCCGGGAGAAAATGTTTGTATGGTAGATCCCCGGTAAGAAGCGCCGTTATAAAGGATAGTGGCATAAAACCGCGCATCCCTGTTCACATAAGGGTTTTGCGCATTGTAGCCGGAGGTAGCATCTGTGATCAGCTTACCATTCTTCATTTCATAAGCGTCTACCAGGTTCTGCAGCGGTGTATTACCGGCCCATCCGTTGTAGCCATTAGGACCGTTGGATATTTCCAGGCATACGTGGCGTGCGCCCACGGCATAACGGCGACCAAAAATAATTTCGTTGTTATCAGGTTTTATGAACAACTGGCTGTAATCTGCTGCCAGGGTGTATTGCGACAGGTCCATCACTGCTTTGGCGGCATCGGCTGCTGCCTGCCAGGTGCCAACGTTGTACAGCGGACTGGCGGCATATAACTGTAAACGTGCTTTCAGTGCCAGTGCAGCGCCTTTGGTGGCCCTTCCCAGTTTCCAGCTGTCATCATTGGTGAGCGGCAGATCCGCAGCTGCGGCGGCAAGCTCACTTACGGCATAATCCATGGACTCCTTCAGCGTAGCCCTTTTAAATAAAGCGGGGTCGGTGAGATTGTCGGTGAGCTGGTATTCCTTATCGCCCATCATTACCACACCGCCATAGTTGCGGATCAGGTCATGGTACCGGAAAGCGCGGATAAAGCGCAGTTCAGCGGTCAGCTTTTTCCGGAGCGCAACGCTCATTTCCACGCTGTCGATGTTATTCAGTGCGTAGTTACATTCACGGATACTGCGATAGCTTCTTCCCCAGATAGTTCCCGCAATACCGGTATTTTCCGGCGCCACTTGTCCTTGCTGTATGATCCAGGTATTATCATCATTGTTGTAAATAGATTCATCGGTGATGGAGCTCCACAATCCGTATTCAAAGCCTCTTCCGAAACCGGGATTAGTGCCCTCTCCTTCTTTGTCCTGCAGTTTGATGCTCAGGTAACGGTTGATCACATAGTTCTGGAACAGGGCGGAATCGGCCAGTACGGCTTCGCCCAGGATACGGTCGGTAGACGCAATATTCAGGTAATCCTTCTTGCAGGATGTCAGTAATCCTGCAGCGGCTAAAGTTAAGCTGTATATAAAGTGTGTTGTTTTCATGACTTTTTTTTTCTGGTTTAGAATCTAACATTTACACCCACATTGATGATCCGTTGTTGGGGGTAAAACTGTCCACTGCTGCTGGTTCCTTCCGGATCGTAATCTTTTACCCTGGTAATGGTGAAAAGGTTAAATGCGTTGGCATATACTCTCAGGCTGCCGATCCTGATACGGGATAAAACCCCGGAGCTGAAGGTATAGCCCAGCGATACGTTTTTCAAACGCAGGAAGGAAGCGTCATTAAGCCAGAACGTATTGGCATAGCGACCGCCGTTTACGGAATTGGAAGCGCGTTCATCTACCCTGGGGTAGGAGCCATTGGGATTGCCGGGGCTCCAGCGGTTATCCGCCCAGCTGCTGTAGTAGTTGCCGATAGTACCGGATTCAGGGAGCACATACTGGCTCACATTTGTTTGCCCGGCAAATAACAGCGATAAATCAAATCCTTTATAATCACCGCCTAATATAATACCATAAGTGATTTCAGGGATATTGCCATACTTTGTCCTGATCTGGTCATCTGCATTAATCTGTCCGTCGCCGTTAACATCCCTGTAAATCAGGTCGCCCAGTTGTGCACCTGCTGGGTGCGGATACTTATTCAGCTCATCGGCTGTACGGAATATACCAATGGCGTCATACAGCAGGGAAGTGTTCATCGGGCCGCCGGTTTGCCTTTGATAAGGCAGGGTGCCGGGGGCTTCATCTATAAAGATGATCTTGCTTTTAGCATAGGTGACGTTACCGGAAACACTGTAATGGAAGCCACTGCCAGTGGTATTGTCATATCCCAGGGTTGCCTCAAAACCGCTACTGTTCACCTTCCCGATATTTTCAGCCGGTACCAGCGGAATAGTAGGATCAAACGGATTTACGATACCGGAAGTTTGCGGCAGTGAAGCATTACGCTGGGTAAGGATCTTGGAACGCTTCTGCTGGAAATAGATAAACTCCAGGTTAAAGTGCTGCAGGAAGGCCATATTAAAACCCAGGTCCATTTTTTTTGCGATCTCC
The DNA here is from genome assembly GCA_039593235.1 of Chitinophaga sp. GTDB lineage: Bacteria > Bacteroidota > Bacteroidia > Chitinophagales > Chitinophagaceae > Chitinophaga. The sequence continues at coordinate 13,681 of JBCNPS010000094.1, forward strand.
CAGGTGATATGCGTGTTGCCCAGTTTGGTAAGATCAATGCCAGGACTGATCTGCCCGCCTATAACATATTGGTTGTTGAATGAGTAGTTGTCGAAGTACTGGAACAGGCCCACGTTGTCATTACCTAATGTGCCAAAGGAGCCGCGCAATTTCAGATCGTTGATAAAGTTCACGTTTTTAAACCACTCTTCTTTTGAAACGCGCCAACCTGCTGATACGGAAGGGAAGAATCCATATTGCTCACCTTTAGGGAAGGTAGAGGAACCGTCGTAACGGGCCTGTACTTCCAGCAGGTATTTTTCCATATAGTCGTAGGCAATTCTTCCGAAATAACTTTTCCTGGCGAAGCTATAGCTGGTACCGGAATTGTCTTTATCGGCGGCGGCAGATCCACCCTGTGACATCTCCGGTGTTTGAGGTGTCGGGAAATTCAGGCGGGATGCACCCAGGGTATCCCTATTGGTTTGGCTTTGCTCGTAACCCACCAGCGCAGTTACATTGTGCTGGCCAAAGCGGCGGGTAAAGTTCAGTTTAATATTGGAAGTGATCAGCGACATATTCCGTTGCTGTTGCGCAAGGGATGCCAGCCCGTTGGAACCGCCTACCACTGTTTGGTTGTATAACTGCGTAGCGGAGTTAAAGGTGTATACTTTATAAGGTGTGCTGAAAACTTTATTGGCACTCCATGATTTATCGGCCGATAAGAATCCGTCCAGCGACAGGCCTTCCACACCCGGTATGGCATAAGATCCTTTCAGGATACCGTTAAATACCTGTGTAGGATTGCGTGCGGTACCACCGGCGTCGGTTACCTGCATGATGGGGTTATTGTTCTCAATACCCGTGGTAGGCAATCCGTTGGGATACTTGTCCAGCACTGTTGGATAGGCGCGGTAAATACCCCTGAAAATGTCGCCCGCACTGGTGGTAGGATACACACGGTCTTCCTGGCGGCCGGATAAATACAGGCTTACTTTTAACCGCTTGGTTACATCGGCATCGATATTAGACCGGAAGTTATATTGGTTGTATTTGGTAACCCCGTTCTTATACAGCCCGTCCTGGCTGATCATACCAAGGGAAACGTAATACTTTACATTTTCACTGCCCCCGTTTACAGAGAGGCTATGCTGGCTTTGAGGAGTCGATTTTCTAAGGGTCGCCGCCTGCCAGTCAGTATTGGGGTAATTTACCGGGTCGGAACCGTCACGAAATTTCTGGATTTGTTCGTCTGTATAAAACTGGTTCAAGCCACCGGAAGGGCTATTATAATACTGGATCTCATTCCTGATCTGTGCATAGGTGGCGGCATCCGCCATTTTAGGCAACCGGCTCGGGGAAGAAAATCCCTGGTTAAAACTGTAATTGATCACCGGTTTGCCGGTTTTACCCCGCTTGGTGGTAATGAGCATAACGCCATTGGCGGCCCTGCTACCATATACAGCGGCAGATGCGTCTTTCAGTATGGAAATGCTTTCAATATCGTTAGGGTCCAGGCGTTCCAGTCCACCTATCTGACCCGGAACCCCATCCACTACCATCAGCACGTCGTTGTTACCGGTGGTGGCTAGTCCGCGTATAGTGATGCGGGAGCCATCGTATCCTGGCTCACCGGAGCGGTTGTTGGCAATGATCCCCGAAAAGCGTCCTGTGAGAGCGTTCGATACGTTCGGCTGAGGGCTTTGCACAATATCCGCCCCTTTTACCACGGAAATGGAACCCGTCAGCGTAGCCTTTTTCTGGGTACCATATCCAACTACTACCACTTCGTTTACACTTTTGCTCAGTGGTGTGAGTGATATGGTTAAGGGAGACAGGTTCTTCACCGGCACCGTCAGCGCTTCGTAGGAAATATGGTTGAATATCAGGGTATCACCCGGCGCAGCGTTGAGGGAAAATTTGCCGGTTGCATCTGTAAGGGTGCCGGTAGCTTTATTTTTTACACGTACCGTAACACCGGGAACCGGTTCGTTGGCATCGGATACTTTTCCTGTAACAGTGCCTTGTTGTGCCTGCACTTTCATTCCCATCAGCAATAAAGTGAATGCCAGCAAAAGGCAAGGGAAAGGTTGGCTCCGTAATAGGACAAACTTCTGATAGTCCGTTCCGGATAGCAATTTTTTCATAACGTAATAATTTAATGAATTGGAAGAGTGGAAAACCCATTTTGGCTGCATGAGGGATGCACACATCCTTGTCATGATATCCGCAATGTACTATGCCCCCCAGAGATCATAGAGGGGGTAAATCATTTAAAAAAGGGGGTAAAATCGTAAAATATAACAGGGGGTATTTCCCGGTAATGATCTACTAAGCACATTTTCAAACGTTAACCACGGCGGGTTCCGGGAATTTACCCCTCACTTTCAGTAACATTGAAGTCCCGGTTAAAAGAATGCCGGTATTTCTTTACATAATCGGAGGGGTTCATTCCAAACAGCTTTACAAACTGTTCACGGAAGTATTTAACATCGCCAATGCCTACCTGCATGGCTGCCTGTGTAATGGTGTAGTTTTCCTTGAGTAACAATACGGCGGCTTTCCGGAGCCGGATCGACCGGATGAAGGAATTAATGGTTTGCCCGGAAATGGATTTTACCTTTTTATATAAACTGGAATGGCTCATTCCTATTTCCAGGGTGAACTTTTTGATGGAAAACTCCTCGTTTTCCAGGTTGTCTTCAATAATTTCTATGCACCGCTTCAGGAAATCCTGGTATTCGGCAGGTACTTTTATATTGCTGTTTTTCAGGGTAATACGGTCAAAGAAATACTGCTGCAGCAGGTTGCGGTTCTTGATAATGTTATTCACTTTCGCCATCAGCAGGTCTTTGTCAAACGGCTTGGTGATATAGTCGTCTGCCCCGCCTTCGAGGCCCCGGAGCCTTGTATCAGCAGCCGATGACCCTGTAAGCAGTATCACCGGGATATGGCTCACGGTATCCGTTTGTTTGATCTTACTGCATAGTTCCACCCCATCCATGCCCTGCATCTGTATGTCGCTGATCACCAGGTCGGG
>JBCNPS010000095.1:0-16569 GCA_039593235.1 Chitinophaga sp.
GGTGTGCTGAAGCCCGGCCAGCAGGCCAGGATCATAAATACCAGCGGGGCGCTGGACATTCAGCCCGTACATGCAGACGATGCCATTTCATGGAAGAACGGTTATTTCCTGTTTGATAACCAGGATATAAAAAGCATTATGAAGATAATAAGCAGGTGGTATGATGTAGATATCGAATATAGCGGACCAGCGGACAATGAAAGATTTGGCGGTACTTTTTCACGTTCATCCAATATGCAGGAAATACTTACCAACCTGGAGCGGATCGGCCACGTACATTTTAAACTCTTTCCCGGGAAAGTGACCGTAACAACACCAACTCAGTAAACCACGAATGTTGCAACAATATTTACAAATCACTTAAAAAAGGAGCAATATTGAAAAAACAGAACTAATACTTTTCCACGTTGGATAGCTGGAAAAACCAGGAACGTCGGAAGCGTCCCTGGCTATTTGCCAGGCATCCTGATTAACGCTGTATCATAACATTAACATAAACCTGACAACCAAATGTATAAAAAATTTACTGAATTATTGTTCAGGCGGCATTCTTATGCCCGGTCCAATTTCCACTTAAAAATGAAGCTCACCGCCATTTTAATAGTTGTAGCCGTCGTCCAGTTAAAGGCCGAGACCTATGCGCAGAAGATCTCTGTTAGCGTAAGCAATGCCAGGCTTACAGAAGTAATTGCCCAGCTCAAAAAGCAAACAGACTATGATTTTCTTTATAACAACGAGGTAATAAAAAATGTAAAACCGGTTACCCTGAATATAAAGAACGCAGACCTGAAAGAAGTGCTGGACAAGTGTTTCAACGATCAGCCGGTTAGTTATTCCATTTCAAACAAAACAGTACTGATCATGGCCAGGCCAACCCACCGGCCCGGGAACAACAACAATGACGATAAGGAACAAAAGCAGCGGATAACCGGCACCGTTACCGATGAAACCAACGGCGACCCGTTAATAGGCGCATCTGTAGCGGTGGAAGGCACCACCATCGGCGCCAGTACAAACGAGAAAGGCTTCTTTTCCCTGGAGGCGCCGGGGCCCGATGCCGTGCTGGTGGTGTCTTATGTAGGTTTCCAGACACAGAAGGTACCTGTAGGTAGTCAGACAACACTGCAGGTAAAGCTGGTCCGCTCAGATGCAAAACTGGGTGAATTAGTGGTAGTGGGTTATGGCACCCGGACAAAAGGGGCCATCACAGGCGCTATCACTACTGTAAAATCTGATGTATTTGAAAGCAGGCCGCTAAATAACAGCTATGACGCCTTACAGGGCACCGTACCTGGCCTCACCATCACCAAGGCAAGCGGGCAGCCCGGCAGCACTAACTATGGCTTCCAGGTAAGGGGCTATTCATCTGTAAACGGCAGCGCCCCACTGGTGCTTATTGACGGTATTCCCGGAGACATCAATACGATCAACACCAATGATATTGCGGAAGTAACTGTGTTAAAGGATGCCGCAGCCGCTATTTATGGGGCCAGAGCGGGCAACGGCGTGATCCTTGTAAGCACCAAACGCGGTAAAAAAGGCCCCCCTTCCGTTACCTATACCACCAATATTGGTTACAAAATACCTACCTACCTGAGGAAGATGCAAAACACCATGGAGTTTGCAAGGTTCATGGATGAAGGGCTGCGCAACGCGGGTATCAACGGTTTCCCACAGGAAGTGTTTGACAAAATTGCCGCCAATGCGCCACCGGATCCCACCGGCTGGAACTATGGCGTTACCAGCTATCCCGGATTTTACGGGTATACAGACTGGAATAAGGTCATCTACAAAAATACTACCCAGCAAATACACAATATCAACGTTTCCGGCGGCGGGGAGAACAGCAGCTACCTGTTATCCGCCGGTTACAACCGCGATAACGGTATCGTGCGTTTCGGAGAAAATAATTCCAACGGTTATAATCTACGCCTCAATTATGATTTCCGCCTGAATAATCATTTTTCGGTGGAAACTCGCTCCTACTTCGATAACCGGGCAGTAGTTACCCCTACTTTGCTGGGAAGCGCCCTCACAAATGTAACAAGGCAATTCCCTTATCAGCCTGTTTACAATAAGGTAGGTCAGTTCTACGGATATCAGGGTTATGAAGGCCCCGCGCAATACCTGGAAGAAGGCGGTGCCCAATTAAGCAACATGTCCAGGTTTGGCGCAAATATTAAAATAGACTATACCATCATCCCGGGTCTTAAGCTCACCGGGCAAAGCGCTGTACGGCTCGACTATGCGAATGGCAGCACTACCAACCGTACCATTACCCGTCATAACTGGGAAGGAGGCGTACAGGATGTGCGTAACACGCCCAACTCCGCCAATTACAGTAACGATAAAGTATTGAATAAGCTGTTCCAGGGTTACCTGGATTATAATAAAAAATTATCGCAGGACCACAGCATTAACTTTACCGCCGGCGCCTCCCTGGAGCAAACCAGGAGAGAGGGCCAGTCGACCAACGGGTATAACTTTATCAGTAACGACATCTTCACGTTGAACCTGGCAGACAAAACCAAGGCTGCTTATGCAAACTTTACAGGGTACCTGAACAACGAAGCGCTGGCCTCCTACTTCGGCAGGTTAAGTTATACATTCAGGGAAAAACTGATCGTAGACTTTACAGCCCGGGCAGACGGAAGCTCCAAGTTCTCGCCGGACAAGCGTTGGAGCGCTGTATTTCCTTCCGCTGCAGTAGCCTACAACCTGTCAGAAGAAAAGTTCATCAAAAAGATGAATGTATTCGACCTGTTGAAGCTGAGATTATCCTATGGTAAAATGGGGAACCAGGACCTGGTAGGACTGGGGCTATATGACTATATCCCGCTTATCTCCATTAGTGGCAACTATCCTATAGGTTCGCCCAATGCCGGCCTTACAGGCGCTAATGCCAATCCTGCATCATCTACCAGGACATGGGAAACGATAGAAACCCGCAACATTGGTATTGACCTTGCGGCCTTGCAATCCAGGCTTTCCTTCTCCTTCGATTATTATAACAAGATCAACAACGACATGCTGGTAAAGGTAGCAGTACCGGCTTCGTTTGGCGCCACGCCTCCTTCTACCAACCAGGGTAAACTGGATACTAAAGGTTTTGAAATGATGCTCACCTGGAAAGACCAGGTAAATGATTTCAGGTACAGTGTATCCCTGCAACTGAGCGATAGTAAGAATAAACTGGTGGAGCTGAAGAATACGGATAATTACGGCGAAGGACTAAACCAGTACAGGCAGGGCTATCCTATTTACTCCTATTTTGGCTATGTATATGATGGTATTATTAAAACCCAGAAACAGCTGGATGATTATAAGAAACTGGAGGGTGTCCCTTCGCGGATCTCGCTTGGCGATGTAATGTATAAAGATATGGATGGAGATGGAAAATTAACCGCCTTCGGCGATAAAACCAAGGGCCTGGCAGGCGATATGGTGTACCTGGGAAATCTTACCCCTAGGTATACCTATTCCGCTAATCTGACTGCAGGCTATAAAAATTTTGATGTGCAGGTTTTCCTCCAGGGTGTGGGCAAACGGGACGTGATCTATGAAGGCCCTTTTAGCCAGCCCAATACCTTCTTCTGGCCCTCACTGGAATATTTCTATGGCAAAACCTGGTCGCCGGAAAGGCCGGATGCAAAATACCCGCGGTACCTCCCCGGCAATTTAGGATACGACGATGTGAAGAACTATAACTACCGCGCCTCCGCCCTTATGCTCCAGAATGTGGCCTATCTACGGTTTAAAGTGATCACACTGGGTTACACTATTCCTGAGCACATTATCAATAGAATCAGGATAAAATCAGCCCGCGTTTACTTCAGCGGACAGGATCTCTTTACCTTTTCAAAAGGCACTTTGGGCGGAAATTTCGACCCGGAAGACGGGTATCGTAACGAGGGTACCTATCCCTTCAACAAGGTGTACTCACTGGGCTTAAATGTTAAATTTTAATTGAAGCGCATCATGAAATTTGAACTCTCTCATTATAGAACATACCTGTTACTGTTCGCGGTTGTTTGCTGCAGCTGTAACAAGAACCTTAACCTGGTATCACAGGACAGTATTACCGATGCCACTTTCTGGAAAACGGGCAGTGATTTCAAACTGGCGGCCAACCGTTTATATAATGGCCTGGACAGGTTTGGAGAAGAAGATACGGAATCAGATATTGCGTTTAACGTACCTAACACTGTTAGCAACGGTAACCTGCAGCCATCAGAAACATCCAGCCAATGGGATACGAGCTATAGCTATATCAGGTCAGCTAATAATATCATTGAAAAAGGCGCGGGAAATACCGACGCAGAAATAAAAAGATATGTAGCAGAAGCAAAATTTTTCAGGGCCTGGTACTACTGGAAATTGCTACGCATTTATGGCGGTATTCCGCTTATTATCAAAGTACTGTCCACCGGCGACCCTGAATTATTTACGCCACGCGCCACCCGCATGGAAACAGCCGACATGATCCTGAAAGACCTGGATGAAGCAAAAGAGGATTTGCCTTTACAGTCGGACCTCTCCTCTGCTGACATCGGCAGGATAAGCAAAGGTGCGGCACTCGCCTTATCTGCCAGGATAGCGCTTTTTGAAGGAACCTGGGAAAAGTTCCGGGGTGACGCAGGCGCCACAAAATACCTCGATAAAGCCATTGCCAGCTCGGGCGAAGTGATTAACGGTGGCGCCTACACGCTGTACACGGGTAGCGGTGCGCAGAGTTATCGCTACCTGTTCCTGGAACCCGGCGACGATTCAAAAGAGTGTATACTGGACAGGCGGTTTGCCCGCAACATATTAGGACACGATGCACCCTACATGTACGACCAGGATGGTTATAACCCATCCCGCAAACTGGTGGATATGTACCTGGACAGGAATGGGTTGCCTATCACGGCGGCCGGTACTGTTTTTCACGGCTACAGCACCTTCACTTCCGAATACCAGGACAGGGACCCGAGAATGACCATGACCATGATCATCCCCGGTACACTCACCAACCGGGTATTTTACCCCGTAACCAAAATAGCCAACTGGCCGGATAAGCCACAGCGTAACTTTAATACCGGGTATATACTGTACAAATACATGTCTGAAGACCCGGTAGCCAACAACTCCGGCCGCCTGGGGGATGCCAGCCTGTTTGATTTTGACCGTCACCTGATCCGCTATGCGGAAGTGCTGCTGATTTATGCGGAGGCAGTATTTGAAAAGAACGGCGCTATCAGCGATGGTGACCTCAACCTGTCTGTGAACAAATTGCGCGACAGGGTGAATATGCCGCACCTGAGCAATGCATTTGTTACCGCCCACCAGCTGGACATGCGTACGGAACTCAGGCGGGAACGCACTATAGAACTTGCACTGGAGGGATTCCGGTATGATGATATCCGTCGCTGGAAAACAGCGGAAACCGAACTACGGCAGGATATAAAAGGTATTAAGATCACGGGTACAGATTGGGCCACCAGGGCGCCATACAGTGATCCGTCTTACTTAACAAAAGTTGATGCAAATGGTTTCCTCATTGCAGAAAAAGACCGGAAATTCGACCCGGCCAAAGATTATTTACAACCACTGCCAACAAAGGAAGTGGCCTTTTATACCACTAATGGAAAAACACTTGAACAAAATCCGGGTTGGTAACTTCCATCAATATGCGTAACTACTTTATAGCACATATGATCAGAACAAAAACAATAGCGGTGCTGCTGCAGGCAGGAATATATTTCACCTGCCTGTGTAAAACAGCCGCCGCACAGGAGCCGAAGATTGTCAACATCGTCAATTTCATCCGCCTGCTGGAGCCAAGGGATCAACGGATCACAGAAGACGTGCTTTACCAAACCGTGGTAAAGCAGGTGAACATCATGCGCCAATATCATCTTACAGGCACATTCCTGTTGCAATACGACGCCCTGATGGATCACCGGTACCAGGAACTGCTCAGGAGCTTACCCAGGGATTCATTTGAGATAGGCGCCTGGTGGGAGCTTCCTCAACCATTGATAGAAAAAGCCGGCCTGAAATGGAGAGGCCGTTATCCGTGGGACTGGCATGCAGATGTAGGCTTTAGCACCGGCTATACGCCTGCTGAAAGGGAAAAGATAGCGGAGGCATATATGGAAAGCTTTAAAAGCATATTCGGTTATTATCCCCGCTCCGTTGCCTCCTGGTTTATTGATGCACATACCTTGCAATACCTGTACGATAAATACAGGATCGTTGCTTCCGCAAATTGCAAAGACCAGTATGGCACCGATGGTTATACCTTATGGGGCGGCTACTGGAACCAGGCTTATTATCCAAGCAGGATCAATTCCTACATGCCGGCCCAGCATGCCTCCAGCCAGATCCCGGTGCCGGTTTTCAGGATGCTGGGAAGTGACCCTATCCGCCAGTATGATCAGGGGATCAACACACAAAGACAAGGCGTGATCACCCTGGAACCCGTATATCCAAAGGCAGGCGGCAGCGAAAACTGGGTGAACTGGTTCTTCAAAACTTTCACGGACGACCCGGCCCTGAACTTTAATTACACCCAGGCAGGACAGGAAAATTCTTTCACCTGGGATGCCATGGCCAAAGGCTTTGAGATACAAATGCCGCTGATAGCCGGTCTCAGAGATCAGCACAAGATCAGGCTGGAAACCATGGAGCAATCCGGTAAGTGGTTCAAAGCAAACTATAAAGTAACACCACCTACCTCCTTTTCCGTTACTAAGGACCTGGAAGGAAGCGACCGCAAAACCTTATGGTATAACAGCCGCTTTTACAGGATGAATATATTGTGGGAAGATGGCAGTTTCCGTATCCGGGACATTCATCTCTTTAATGAAAAAATTCCCGATATCTATACCACCCAGGTAGCTACCTCCAATGAATGCACGTTCTTTACATTGCCTGTTGTAGACGGATACTTGTGGAGTAAGCCAGGGCAGCTGGCCGGCTTACGGCTAAAGACCCTGGTGAACGGACAGGAAGTAACATTAAAAGGCGGAGATCCGGTATTCAAAAACCTTGACAAGGAAACTGTACTGGTGCTGTGGCCACTCAGCCAGGGCGGGACTTTACAAGTGACGCTTAAAGAGAAAACCGCTGCTATAAGGCTAACCGGTAACCAGTCGCTCAACTGGTATCTTGACCTGGAAACAGCGCCAGGCGCCAAACTACCATTCACAAACATTTCACCACGACAGGTAGATGGTAACTTTGATTCATTTAATTACCATGTATCCGCCGGCAAAGGCAGCTTCACCAAACCTGCTACCGGTGCGGTGTTCCGCCTGCAGCCGGAAAAGAATGAGATACGGTTGAATCTTGCAGATATGGAGTTTGCCAGATAGATAATTATTTATATTGTGATATGCGCCCGCTGACTTTCATCAGCGGGCGCTTTAGTGTGTAAATCAGAAAAAGTCTTCTGAATATGTCCAATTTTCCGGATGTCGATCATTGTTATAGTAAATGTAAAGATCATGAAAGAAGATAGCATTAAAATATCACCTGATGATATGCAGAACTATCAGAAAACATGGGACCGTAAATTCGATCAACTGGAACAAACATTTAAAAATAAAAAAATGAAGACAAAGAACAACCGCGGAAAAAACATTGCTTACTGGATAACCACCATCCTCCTGGTACTGGGAATGGCCTCCGGCGGAATAGCGCAATTGTTAAAGGTTAAACAAAATGTAGAAGGAACCATTCACCTGGGGTATCCTGTTTACATCATGTCCATCCTTGGTACATGGAAGATATTGGGTATACTTACCTTACTGCTTCCAAAGTTCAGGCTGCTGAAGGAGTGGGCATACGCGGGTTTCTTTTTTGTTCTCAGCGGCGCAGTCATATCTCATATAGTAAGCGGGGACAATTTTTCGCGATTCGGGGCGCCCCTTATTTTTGTATTTCTGACAATAGCCTCGTGGGCCTTGCGGCCCGATGACCGGAAACTACCGGTAGGTAACCCGGCATTATAGATTTGCAGTTATAATTAATAATTAAAACACAATAAAAATGAACGAGTATCTTTTATTATTCCGTCAGCCGGATTACGATTACAGCAGCGCTACCCCCGAACAAATGCAGGCACTTGGTAAAAAATGGCAGGATTGGGTAGGTGGTATTGCCGCTCAGGGAAAATTTGTGAACCATGGCCCACGCCTCGCTATGGAAGGTAAAGTGCTAAAACCCGGAGGTGTTATTACCGACGGGCCTTTTGTAGAAATTAAAGAAAAGTTAGGTAGTTTTATCACCATAAAAGCCGCCTCATTGGAAGATGCCGCTACGCTGGCACATGGTTGTCCGGCTATTGACCAGGGCGGCAGTGTAGAAATCCGGCCTGTTTACATTAATCAATAACCCAGATAAGCCTGCAGATGATGCAGGCTTATCCTTACCATCTGTCAAGAATAGAGCGTGAGCAACAAACATCAAACTATATCACAGCTGTTTCAATCAGAGTTTTCCAAAATGGTTGCCGTGATCACTAAGATATTTGGCCTTCAGCATATTGAGATCGCTGAAGATATTGTTGGTGATACCTTTTTACAGGCAGCAGAAACATGGAAAGAAGAAGGCATTCCTTCCAATCCAAGGGCATGGCTGTATCTGGTAGCCAAACAAAAGACCATCCAGCAATTCAGACGTGATAAAATTTTTGATGAAAGGGTCCTTCCGGAAATTCAAAAAAACCTGGTCACAACTGAAGTGATTGAAGTGGACTTTTCAGAAAGGAACATCAAGGATAGCCAGTTGCAAATGATATTTGCCATCTGTAACCCGGCCATTGCAAGTGAAGCGCAAATAGGGCTTGCATTACGTATCCTGTGCGGCTTTAGTATTGATGAAATTGCCCAGGCTTTTTTAACCAATAAAGAAACCATCAACAAAAGGTTATTTCGTGCAAAGGAAAAACTACGTACGGAAGGGATCAGGATGGAAATGCCGGCTGATGCAGCCATCAACAACCGGCTCGACAACGTATTACACGTTATATACCTGTTGTTCAATGAGGGCTACTATTCCGCTACCAAGAACCAGGTGGTCCGGAAAGAGTTTTGCATGGAAGCATTAAGCCTGGGATTCCTGCTGACGGAGTTTACCGTAACTGCGCAACCCAAAACCAATGCATTGGTGGCATTAATGTGTTTTCATGCGTCAAGACTGGATGCGCGGCAGATGAATAACAATCATTTCATTTTATACCAGCACCAGGATGAAAACCTTTGGAACAGGAAGCTTATTATCCAGGGCAAAATTTTTTTAGACCTCTCTGCCGAAGGAACAGAGATCAGCTCCTATCATTTAGAAGCCGGTATCGCTTTCCTGCATTGTGAAAAAGAAGATACTGCAGAAAAATGGGATAGCATTCTTCAGTTGTATAATTTACTGCTGCAAATAAACTATTCACCAACCGTGGCGCTTAACAGGACATATGCCTTATATAAAGCCAGGGGAAATGAAGTAGCTATTGCTGAAGCAAACAAACTAAAGCTTACTACCAATCATTTCTACTTTGTGTTGCTTGGCGAGCTTTATACACGTGTTGATAAAGAAATAGCAAAGCAGCATTTTCTTCGCGCCATATCACTGGCTCAAACTGCTACTGACAAGCTGACCATTAAAAATATGATGGACCTGCTTTAGCAAACATCCTTAATAAGATAACCGCTGGTTTTCACCCCGTAGTGTGAAAACCAGCCAGTAATGCTGCTAAGTTCTATAAGCTTTTAATACATTCATCACCCAGGATCTTCCCCATTGCTCAATTTGTTCTTCCGTCCACAGATATGGATAGAAAATCCTTTTCTGAAATCTTGGCGGCAGGTATTTTTGCCAGTTGGTACCGCCGGTGGCAGCGATGTCTACCGGATCGCGTTCCAGGTACCGTACTGCCGACTTATAGTGCGACAAGGGCCATTCCACGTTTACAAACAGGTCCAGCTTCCTGAGTTCTTCTTCCACAGCGCTCATATCTTCTCCGCGCTGCTGCAATGTTTTATACAGGGAGGAGAAATTGCGGTCAGTATTGTTTTGAGCCAGCTGCAACAATTGCACTGCATATTTTGCAATGAACTGTTGCAGTGTAAGTGTTTGTTTACCGGTAGATAGTTCCGAAGCGCCGTATTTCCAGTAAATATATTCAAACTGCTCTGTTAGCGTGGCATTTTTTAATGCTTCTCTTTTGCTCAGTGTTGCCAGTTGAATGAGTTCGGTGGAATGAATCTCGATCATGCGATACTGTGCAGACTGGAAGCCACTCGCGGGAAGCAGCGACATCCTGAATTTCAGGAATTGTTCTTTATCCATTCCGTCTACCATGATATCAAAAGAGGATACCAGGGCGGTGAAATAAGCATTGATCCTTTTAAGCCGGGATGCGAAAAAAGCAGGCGTTAGTGAAGTATGGTTGCTTATCTGTTTGCATTCATGCAGCGCCAGTTTAAAATAGAGCTCTGTGATTTGATGATACATGATAAAGATCTCTTCATCCGGGTAAGAGGTTTTCGGATGCTGGAGGCTCAGCAATGTATCCAGGTGGATATAATCCCAATAGGTAAGATAATCTGCATAAAGAAGGCCATCAAGGTACGCGGTGATGTCCTGTCCCATAACGGCATATTTCTCCTGCAGCAGGGATAGCCGGTCTTTAATTTCAGCTGTTATTTCCATGTTGATGATTATTGTTTTGGTGTGATCAATTCTTTGCTGATGCCCAGCAGCCGGGCTGCTGTGAGATAAACATCTTCAAAACTGTTGTATAGCGGCACCGGGCTAAGCCTGATCACATCCGGTTCGCGCCAGTCGCCCAGGATATTGCTGGCTGTTAACGCATGGAAGATCTCTTTGGCTTTGTGTTGGGCAATGATGGATAACTGGGCGCCTCTTTCGGCTTCAGCCGAAGGAGTGATGATTTTATATTGCTCAAAGCCGAGTATTTTATTCACATCAGTGATAAGATAATGCAGGTAGGCGGTCAGCTTCCTGCTTTTTTCCCGGAGGGGGCCAATAAAGCCGGCCTTCTCAAAAATTTTAAGCGAGGCGTGGTATAGCGCCATTGGTATCACCTGTGTGCAACTTACCTGCCAGCCATCGGCGCCTGCTTCGGCGGCAAATCCTTTCTCCATTTTGAATCGCTGCTGTTCCTGGTATCCCCACCAGCCTGCAAAGCGGTCGAGGGAGGTATCGGAAAAATGCTTTTCATGCACAAAGATCCCGCTGATCCCTCCCGGGCCGGCGTTCTGGTACTTGTAAGAACACCAGCATGCAAAATCAATATCCCAATCATGCAGTTGCAGCGGTACATTGCCTGCGGCATGCGCCAGGTCGAACCCTACCACTGCACCGGCGCTGTGGCCTGCTTTGGTGATAGCCGGCATATCGAACCACTGCCCCGTGAAATAATTGATACCGCCAAACAACACGAGCGCCAGCTGATCGCCGTGACGGGCAATAGCAGCCAGGATATCTTCCGTTCGCAAGGTAGCTTCGCCTGCACGGGGCGATACTTCAATAATTGCCTCTTCCGGGTCATAACCGTGGAACCTCACCTGGCTCTCCACCGCGTACTGGTCGGAAGGAAAAGCGCCGGCTTCCATAATGATCTTAAACCTGTTTGCCGTGGGTCGGTAGAAGCTCACCATCAGCAGGTGCAGGTTCACCGTGAGGGTGTTCATGGGGCATACTTCGCCGGGACCGGCGCCAACGATATTGCCCATGAGTGCCTTCAATTCTTTGTGATAGTACATCCACGGCGTTTCCCCTTCAAACCATCCTTCAACCGCCAGGTTCGCCCAGTTATTCATTTGCAGATCGATATAATTGCGGGCTGTCCGCGGCTGTAACCCAAGCGAATTTCCACACATATAGATGAAAGGAGTCCCGTTCTGCTCAGGAAAAAGGAATTGATCTCTCAGGTAGTGCAAAGGATCTTGCCTGTCCAGGCTTTGCGCGAAAGCCAGATTGTTCTCAAAAATCATGTAGATAAGTATGTAATGGTTGGAAATTGCGCACACAGACATTGCTGTCAATGACGTAAGAAATTATATATGCTGATAAGCCGGATAATTGCAGCAGGATGCCGCCGGCAGGAGGAGCGCCTGCTAAGAAGGTCTATTGATAATATTCTTATAAATATTCTCCATTGGTTGTAACGTCGGGCAAAACAAATATAAATTGCTTACACTGCCAAATAAATTTGCAAATGATGGCATCGGTGCTTAACAATCGCCATTTACCCGCTTCCCTGTTGCCCATCCTGATTGCAATAGTGAAAAAGCCGTTAGCCTGTACCAGGAGATCAATTGGGAGGTCAGGACGGTACAGGAAAGTTGAACGGAAAAAAGATTTTAAATTGCTTCTTTTACCGTTATGTATCTATCCAGAAAGAACTTTCTACGAATATCTTCCGCATTGGCTGCAGGTGCACTGACTGCAACTCCTGCCCGTGTACTATCTTCTGTGCTTACGCCCGTGGCCGACGACTTAATGGGCAACCGGTTCCTTACCTTCAACTGCGTTATCCGTGTTAACCAGATAGAAGTTTCAAGGAACAAAAATGTTGGAATGGACGAACGGGAATTACATACGCCCGAACGCGTGAGGGCCTTTCGTGAAGCAGTGGAATCGGGCTTCCCGGACGCAAAGATGACGTGGGCATTCAGCTGGCTGGCATTGAACGACATGACCGACAATTATGTGAAGATAAGGGAACAAGTGAGGGAATATCATCATCGCTATGGCGACGACGTTACCTTCATACCCGGCGCATATTTCGCCAACGCCTATAATTCAGTGGAGCAGGTGAACAAGGACCTGCATGACGGTATAGCCCTGGCATCGGGAATAGTGGGCAACGGCTATCGTCCCAAAAGCGTAGTTGCCGGATTCCTGGCAGCAAAGAACCTGCAATACCTGGCGGAAAAGGAAAACATTCATGTGTGCCAGGGCAATATCTGGAGCCAGTTCTCTATCGACAACCAGGACGGAGACGGTTCCGTATGCTATCCTTATTATCCTTCCAAAGAACATTTTTGCAAACCGGCCCAGGGCAAAGCGGATTTCATCGACTGTGTGAACCTCGACGGCTGGACAATGGATTTCCTGGCAGCGAGAAGAGATGGCTTTGCGGAGCATTTCAACAGCAGGATGGGTGTGGGGCCGATAGAAACCATCGGGGCATTCGGAGCAAGTACGGGTCTTAGGGAGATGATGCACAGTACTGCTATACATTTCGAGGGCGGCTACCAGCTGAATGGCTTTGCATGGGTCACTAATTGCTGGGAACTAAGCCTGCCTATCGATGTTTCAGGTATCAGGGACTGGCTGAGCGCCATCAGGACCCGCTGGCCCTCTACGCGGCTGATCACGCAGGGAGAGTTCGGATTGATATGGCGAAAACATTTCACCTCCAATAATTTCAATTACCGGTTTACTGAAAGAGGGTCCGGCATTGGCGGATCCGATGCAGACAAAGAGATCCGTTGGTTCATGAACAAGGATTTCCGGCTGGCGTTGCTACGCAACTGGCAGGAGGCCACACCGGAAAAGGTGATTGATTTTACCCGTTATGATGTTCCTGCAAAGGAGCCGGATACCCTTACCCGTAAATGGAGCCTGCTCGGTGAGATCAATCAGAAAGGAACGCGGCCGCAGGATACACCGGTACCGTTGGATCAATTGAGCGCTGATGACAGGGCGCTGATATATCGGCGGTTGCCTGATGTTCGTGGTTAGGCACAAGGCATATTATTGCCTGTATTAAAAGTAATTATATCAAAGCGCGTCGTTGAAAAAACGATCCAAAATCATTCTTAAATTTATCAAAGTCAAATTTCTGTATCTGTTTGACAGTGTTAATTACATCCAGTGATTTCAATATATCATGAGCCAACAATCTCCTTATATCCTCCGTGCCGGCATATAGTTCATAATTCAACTTTAAATCATAACTTAAGCTTTTCCCTTCCCGACCAATTTCTATTCCCTGATGTATATACACGCTGCTTTCGCTTTTGTAAACAGGTCTTCTTCTTTTAATAAAAGATTCAAATTCAGGGCTATTGCAAAGCAAGGAAATATACACTGTTGTTAGATCTTCTCCATAAAATTCCTCGCTAAATTCTCTCTGCGCTTCTCCTTCCATAAGAACTACATCCTTAAATTTTTTTTCAATTTCTATCGAAAGTTCTTCCGTAAAATATATTAACATGATCATTTTATTACCTGGTCTAAAACAAAATCCACAATAGTGTAAGTTTTTTAAAGCAACGGGAAAACTCCCTGTTACTTTGAATTATCCCTTCTCAAAAACATGTAAGGTTTGTTCTGAATCCATTATATACATACGGTTATCAAATACATAAAATACATCTTCCGCTGCAGGGATCATAATACCCTTGCGACCTGTTTTACTGGTATCATATAACCGGTAATACCACAACAGTTCGCCGGTTTGTATGTTCCATTCGCTGATAATAGTATCCAGGATACCTGCCAGGTACATTTTATTATCCCTGAATATTACATTGGCATAAGGGTCAATGCCTGCTGATTTAATATGCGGCGACAGGTCTGCGCTGTGAAGGCGCGCACCATCCATAGTATTGAGTTGCCATATTTCCGTATTCACAAAAGCCAATATCGTCTGATCCGTTGCGTAGAACCTCATGCCTGCGCCTTTCACCTGCCAGTGTAACCGGCCGTTACCGGCGTCCAGGCAAAGTAAATAGTCGGCCTGCCCATTGGTAACGCCAACGTATACACCGGCGCCTGCTAACTGCGGCGCTGCTATGATCTTATAACTGCCCACAGGCAGCCCCAGCTCATTTACATCTACTTCCCACAAAAGGCCGCCGTTTATTTCACTGGAACAGGTAAGCACTTCTTTTCTCTCCGTATGCGTAGCCACCAAATGATCGCCATTCCTGGTGAGAAGGTGTGTATAAGCACCATCTGCTTCCCAGATAATGTTGGAGTTCCTGAAATTATACTTGCTCAGCTTCCAACCGGCAGCCGTTTTATTGCGGATGATCATGTTATCATCATATAGCAGTTTAATCTGCAAACTGCCTGTATAATTGAGAGGGTATTCTTTTCTAACGTTGCTGTCCATGTCCCAGGCAATAACCTGGTTCATTGTCCGGATGATCACTACCTCCTTCACCATTCCTGCCAGGACAAAAGGTGCTGCATCCGGTTCGCTTTCAATAATTGAAAGATTGTTGTTTATACGGACAACGGCATTATTGCTGTTTTTGTAAACAATGCCTGTTGCTGTAATAAGCGGCTCCGGTACCTGGTTTAACTGGCGAACTAATCTCATCATATATCTATCTGAAATATAAATTCAAAATTAAAAAACGTTTTCATTTCATAGATAACCAGTAGACACATTTGTATCCATCCAAACAATTATTTAAAACCTTACACATTAAATTAATAAAAACTTAATAGCATATTATGTAGCACCTAAAATCTAACCGATAATTTTGACCGGACAAAAGGCACAAATAGTGGAAACCAGCAATATAGTACATTCCCGGTCAGCAGCAATAACGCAACACGAAGATGCTGTTACATTCGATCAGGTGTATACCCGCTACTGGAAACCTTTGTACCGGACCGCCTTTCACATCTTAAAGGATGAGCAGGCAGCCGAAGACATCATACAGGACACTTTCGTTCGCCTTTGGGAAAAATGGGATACCATATTGCATATCAATATCAAAGGCTGGTTGTTCACCACCTCATACCACCTGGTGCTCAAAAAACTGAAACAGCTACAGGCTAACGAAAGCATTGAACATGCCAACTTCCCCGAACCTCTTGCCGGAGAAGCAGATGAGCCGATAAGAACAAGACAACTACAGCTACAGGTTGAAACCTGTGTGAACAACCTGCCCGACCAATGCCGCAGGGTATACACCATGAGCAAGCGGCAAGAATTTTCCATAAAGCGCATTGCCAGGGAGCTTAGCATTTCTCCCAAAACCGTAGAGTACCACGTTTCTACAGCACTCAAGCGCATACGCCAAAGCATCACTCTCCTACTGCTCTCCCTTTTCCTGTAATCTCTTTTTAGCTATGCTATCTACCCATTCAACCGGGGCGGTAATCTATCTCCGTTTAAAAACGGGTAATTTTTATTTATAACTTTTTTGAAAAAAATTATAACACCGACCAAGGGATACCCCCTGTTTTTGGATTGTATATATAGGGAGATGCACAAAAGACATTGAAACATGGACAACGATATATTTAGAAAACTATTGCAGAAACATGCCAACGGACAAACACTAAGCCCCGAAGAAGAAGTGCAGCTCAGGCAGGCGTACGATCATTTGCTGACAGAAGAAATTGCGGCAACAGTGGAAGATCCATCGCCTGGGCCGGACGAGGAACGTGGCATTGCCATGCGCCGGAGCATAGACCAACGCATAGCAGAACGCCCTGCAAAGCGCTTCCGTTTTGATCATATCCCGCATATTGCCGCTGCCATTTTGGTGGGGTTTGCCCTGTTGGCCGGTACATATTGGTTTCTGACAGGTA
>JBCNPS010000096.1:0-16534 GCA_039593235.1 Chitinophaga sp.
AGAAACGATGTCCTTCCATCGCCAGTTCCAGTTTACGTTCAAAATAGATGGCTTTTAATGCCTGGTCTTTGCTGCTGAACGTAGTGGTGTACCTGCCTATTTTGTAGTTAGCGGCCATTTTTGTGGCGTCAAACCCTAACATTGGTTTGGTATCGTCCAGGTATTTATGCAGCCAGTTTTCAGGGTGGTTGATCATCCTGTCGCGGATCTGGTTAACCAGGGCAGTAGCTCCGGGGAGATCGCCGGTTTGGGCGTGGCATTCAGCGGCCATGAGTATCACATCTGCAAAGCGGATAAGCAATACATTGATAGCCGATCCCGGGGCCCAGGAGTGAGCATCTTTGTATTTGTCCTGGTTAAACTGCCAGTATACCATTTTCTTTGGTGCATAAGGGCCTGCATATTTCTGGTCCCTGATCCAGTTGGCGCCCGGGTGATTTCCCCAGTCGTGGTAAGGTATTCCGCGGCGGCCAACGGTCCAGTCGAGGCGAGGATCCAGCGTACCTGTTTCCGGTGTAAACGGAGTGGTAGAAACGATGCCCTGGTCGTTTTTCACAGGGGTAGCGTTCCAGGTATCGAGGTTAGGCAAACCGGTAGTGGGATCTGTACGGTAAGAGTTTACAAGATCCTGTGTAGGCTGATAAAATCCGCAGCAGCCGAAGGGGCTGTTGTAAGGGAAGTTCAGCATTTCTCCCTGGTTTGCATTGGCGATAGTATTAGTACCATCGTTAGCCGTCATCTGGATAGCGAATACAGATTCAGAGTTATTCTTTTTTGCGGCATCGAAGTTGTCTTCAAATGCTGCGGTGAGTGCATACTTCAGGCCATTGGAAGTAACGCCGGATGCGATGGCCTGGTCGAACAGCGGCATTGCTTCGGGATACTTTTTCTGGTAGAGATATGTTTTGGCCAGGTAGATCTGTGCGGCCCATTTATTCGCTCTTGCCACATCGCTTTGTGTTGCCGGCAGGTTCTCTGCTGCGAACTTGAAGTCTGCTTCAATAAAGGGCCAGATCGGCTGATTATTTTTAACCCGCACTTCCAGCGTTGTGTCTGTGATTAAAGGTACATTATTGAACATCTTTTTCAGTTCAAAATAGTAGTGACCACGGAGGAAGCGGGCTTCAGCCTGCACCTGGGTTTTCTCCGCATCGCTCATATCAGTTGCAATCGGAAGTTTTGCCAGCACAGTATTACAGCGGATCACCCCTTCATACACGGCTCTCCATTTGGTATTGAAAAAACCATTGCTTGGATCTACTGTAAATTTCGCGATAGGGTCTATACCTGGCTGGTCGCCACTGAAACTACCTTTATGAGCGTCTCCACCGGCTACGCTGCCATAGATCCAGTTAGTGGGGGAAGCTTCCCATGGGCCACCGCCACCGAGGGCTGCCTGGGCAGTTTGTTGTC
Organism: Chitinophaga sp.; assembly: GCA_039593235.1. Lineage (GTDB taxonomy): Bacteria > Bacteroidota > Bacteroidia > Chitinophagales > Chitinophagaceae > Chitinophaga. The sequence goes on from JBCNPS010000096.1 coordinate 1,414, forward strand.
CATCGAGCGACGCATAGGCGCCTATCAGCAAATAGTTTATACCGGCTTTATTTGCTACTATTTCATCACTGAGGGAACCCAGAGGCGCCCTTTCCAGGAAGCTCTTTTTACAGGCACTGATTCCTATTGCAGCCAACGCAAGTGTTACACTTAAATATCGTAATGTTTTCATTTTTCTCAATTTTGCTTTTCAGGAAAAAATTATCAGAATGTTACATTCACACCGAGCAGGTATTGGCGCTGATTAGGATACGCTCCTTCATCTACGCCGAAATTGCTGGTGCCACCGGTGATTTCAGGATCTATACCTGAGTATTTGGTGATGGTAAACAGGTTAGCAGCCTGCGCATAAACCCTGAACTTTGTAATACCCACTCTACTAAGCACATTACTGGGGATGGTGTATCCCAGCATGATATTTTTTGCACGCAGGTAAGAACCGTTCTCTACGAAATAGGAGTTAGGTACGTTGGAGGTACTGAAAGATGGTGATGTTTCCTGGATAGGTGCTTTGGCGTTCTGACGTGTTGGCAGCCAGGAATCATACAAAGCTGTTTTGCTTTTTGCACCTTCAAAAGAAGGATAGAAATCTGTCCACCATTTCACCTGGTTCCAGATCTTGTTGCCTTGTACACCGTACAGGAACATGCTGAAATCCCAGGCTTTATAAGTAAGACCGATATTCAGGCCATAGCTGAATTTAGGATTAGGATTACCGAGGTAAGTACGATCGGCTTCTGTGATCCTTCCATCGCCGTTTACGTCTGCATATTTGAAGCGGCCTGGTTTGGTGTCTGTCTGGTATACCAGTGAGTTGTCGTTATATTGTTTCCTGGTAGCTTCGTTTGCTGCATCAATTTCTGCCTGGCTATTCCAGAATCCATCTACCTTATAACCAAAAAATTCGCTGATAGATTGTCCAACGGCATTACGGATAATGAAGGTACCATTAAACCTGCGTTGTTCCTGGTCGAAATAAGGAGCAGCGTCAGATATTTTAACGATTTCATTATTATAGGTAGTGAGGTTACCGTTCAGGTCCAGTTTGAGGTCTTTGGTAATATTCAGGTTAGCGGTAGCAGAGAAGTCGAACCCTTTATTTTTCATCTGGGCCACGTTCACATAAGGAGCGTTGGCAATACCATAAACGCCTGGTAATTCCGGGTTATACAACAGATCCCTTACATCCTTACGGTAGTAATCGGCTGTTATTTCCAGTGCACCTTTGAAGAGGGTTGCATCTATACCGATGTTGGCATTCACGTTACTTTCCCATTTTGCATCGGGGTTGCCGATACGGGTGCGGTAGAAACCCTGCAGGATGGAATTGCCTGTACCTTTCAGATCATAGAACGAGTTTCCTTTTTCAAACCCGTAAGCGGTAAAGGCATTCTGCGGGTCCACGTTGATCTGGTTACCCATGATACCATAACCTCCGCGGATCTTCAGGTCGGAGAGCCAGCTGATACCTTTCATAAATTCTTCCTGTGAAAGTCGCCATGCGGCGCTTACTGCCGGGAAGTTACCATACCTGTTAGAGGAACCGAACCTGGAGGAACCATCGCGGCGGATCAGTGCACCCAGGAGGTAGCGATCTTTGTAGGAATAGTCGACCCTTGCAAACAGGGAGAACAAACCATCAGAAAAACGACCGCTGTAGTTGGTAGGCGTGCCGCTACCTGTGCTGAGGTTAGTGAAATTGGGATCGAAGGTGAAATAATCGAGGTTAGTACCACCTACGGTACGGCCCTGGTTATCGAATGCTTCTGTACCTATCAATACTTTGAGGTCATGTACCTGGTTAAAGTTCTGGTGATAGGTGAGTGTGTTGGTCCAGGTCCAATCGTAACCGTTTCCTGCGTTTTCTGTATACGAGTTTACTTTATTGTTTTCAGCGTTTTCGTATTCAGGTAAGGTGAAGCTATGGTTATTGAAGGAATAGATTTCACCACCGAAGCTGGTGCGGATGGTAAAATGTTTCAGGATGTCTGCTTCTGCGAACACGTTACCCAGCAGGCGGTTGGCCAGCGTTTTGGTAGTACCGAAGCGGTCCTGGATAGCCACGGGGTTACGGGCGTTACCTAAACCTTTACCGAAGCTACCTGCGTAATTTCCTTTAATATCATGTACAGGGATGATAGGCATTTCACGGAAAGCCATACCAATACCACTACCTTCGGTGAGAGCGCCGATCTGCGGATTATTGATCAGGGAATATTCCAGGTTTTCGCCTACACGTATATGATTGGTAATGTTGTAAGTACTGTTTGAGCGAACTGCGTAACGTTTATTATATGTATTGGTTAAAGTACCCTGTTGGTTAAAATAATAGAACGAGAAGAAGTAGCTGCCAATATCGCCACCACCTGCTACTGATATATTGTGGCTTGTGATAGGTGCAGGTTTAAATACTTCGTGGAACCAATCAGTACCTGATTTGTTGGCCTTTACGATGCGGTGGAATGCATCCACATCGCTGGCTACCTTATAGTTCGGATTTACGAAATAGGTAGATGGATCAGTTCCGGGATCTCCTTCCATTGCGCCCTGCGGAGCAATGTAATCGGGCAGGCGTGGTGTTGCGCCGGAGCCGTATTGTTCATCATTATATACGGGATTGGGGGTTGTATTGGCAATGGCCATCCATTTCAGGTTGGCTTGTTCCTGCGGGCTGAGGATATTCCATACATTTCCGCCTTTTGGCCGTTGTGTACCATAGTAGCCATCGTAGGAAACCTTTACTTTACCGGTTCCTCTTTTGGTAGTGATAATAATAACACCGTTGGCAGCACGGGCGCCGTAGATGGAGGCAGCGCCTGCATCTTTCAGTACCTGCATGGTTTGTACATCGTTAGGATTTACATCAGTAAGATTGGAGATGGGTACTCCATCTACCACGTACAATGGTGTATTGTTTCCGAAGGTGTTTACACCACGGATCTTCACCTGTGGTTCCTGGCCTGGCTGACCGGAGCCGAGAATGGTAACACCGGATACCTGCCCCTGCAGCTGGTTGGCTATCTGGGAGGTAGGTTGTTTGGTAAGGTTTTCCACTTTTACAATGGATACCGAACCGGTAAGGTCTTTCTTTTTCTGGCTGGCATAACCGGTTACTACTACTTCTTCCAGCGAGCCTACTTTTTCGCTGAGGGAAACGTTGACCGGACCGGATCCTACAACGGCTTCCTGCGGATCATATCCTACAAAGGAGAACACGAGTGTTTCACCTGATTTGGCCATAAGGGAAAAGGTACCGGAGGGATCGGTGGCAGTACCCCGGTTGCTACCTTTCACAAACACGGTAACGCCCGGCAGCGCATTGCCTGAAGCTTTGTCGGTTACTTTACCCGTAACTTTTGTTTGTGCTGATACATTGTTGCCGGCCAATAGCAACAAGAGGCCGCATAGTGCAGCGAGTGCCTGGTAAAATTGCTTTTTCATAACGTGATTTAAGGGAAACGTTTAAGAAAAATTGTTAGTAAATAAGGATTCCTATCTATATATCTCCTTATTGAACAATCACAACTTTGCATAGAGAATCCGTTCCTGCTGCTTTTTATTTTTGCCGCAGGTCAACTTTCAATAAATACAAAGCATTAGTTTTTATCACCCGTGCATGATGCGCTACACGGCGTCAAAAAAGAAATAGGTGTCTGCTCAACAGTTAAACAAAAACTACTATTTGAATGATGAACTAAACTATGAAACAAACACTGGTGGTCAAGCTGATTTAGGTCATTTGACTGTTGTTTAATTGTTTACGATAGTGAACTCAATACAATAAAAAAAATAAAGTGAGAATCTTTTGCTCTAGTAACAAACATTTCAATCTCAGATTTTGGTTCTCACGTGGAACGATGTAATGAACCGAATATATAACATTATTTTAGCTCAAACAAGTGGTCTTTTAACATTTTCTTTAAAAGTGACAAAATTGCAGACTGTCATTCCACTATTCCACACTGCCCGGATAAAATAATACAAGGAATATGCTTTTGAAATTCTTTTGTGTATGTTTAAGCCCTAATTTTTGCGTCATGAAAATATTGAATGTTGTGTTTTGCCTGATGTTTGTTTTGTTTGCAGGCTTACAGTACAATGATCCTGATCCTTATGTATGGATGCCCATCTATCTTTACAGCGCCGTGCTTTGCCTGCTGGCATCGCGTAACCGCTTCTACCCGAAATGGTATATTGCCGGTATATTGGTGTACCTGGCTTATGCCATCTATAAATTCTTTGACCAGAACGGGGTGGAAGACTGGTTCACCAAACACAATGCGGAGAACCTCGCTGAAACAATGAAGGCCACCAAACCCTGGATTGAAGAAACACGGGAGTTCTTCGGATTGTTCATTTGTATAGGCGCGTTAGCGATAAATTATTTTTACGCGAAGAGAAAGCGGGGGTAGATCGCCTTCGGCGATGCGGATTTTGTCTTGGAACACTGATTTTGATGATTTCGCTGATTTCACTGATTTTATTTTTAGCGTTTATAAGTGATTAAGGGAGATAAAAGCGAAAATATCCGCTCTATCTCCCTTAATCATTTATAAAATTCAAAAAAATAAAATCAGCGAAATCATCAAAATCAGTGTTCCAAGACAAAATCCGCGAAGGCGATCAGAGCGAGATATCCTGCGGGCCGCCATGCAAAGTGATCTCTTTACCCCGCCAGCGAAACTTTCCAGTGATACCGAACGGAACCCTAACGTTGCCGGTTACACGATTATTTCTGAATGCCAGGTCTACTTCTATTAAACCATCAGGATGCACCAGGGTAGCTTTTACCTGCGATGAAGTGCCGGGGTCCGGTGCAATCAGTACGGTTCTGAAACCATAGGAAGCTGGTTGTATGCCTGCTGTAATGCCCAGTAGAAAAAGATTAGCCACAGCGGCGCCCGCCTGGTAAGCTGCCGCGTTGTTTTGCTCCAGCAGTGTTGCGAGTAACTGCAATTCAGCAGGAAATGTTTCCGTAACACCGGTTTCCTGCATTGCCTTAAAAATATAATACTTCTCACGTAACGATTCTTCCCCCGGCTGCTTCTCGGCCAGTAAACGCTGCATTACATTTTTCACCTGCCGGGGTGGCACCGCCTGCGCCAGCACCGCCATTGCATTTGTATAACGGGAAAATGTTTTCTTTGCCGCTGTTTCCGCATACAGCCCTTTCCCTGCATCATAACATTGCTGGTACCATACTTCTCTCAGCTTATCGGCCGTACGGGTATACGTTAGCGAGTCCGCCTGCTTATCGCAATAACCGGCAATAACAGCCGCCTGCCGGAGCGCATACAGGTACTGGCCTGTGGTGGGCGACAACGCTACACTATCGTTGTATGGCATACTGCCGGGCAGGCCCGTAGCCGGGTCCTGGTAGCGATCCACCCAATCGAGGATGCTGCGTACCCCGGGAAAACATTGCTTCGCCAATTCCTTATCAGCCCTGTAAAGCAAATAATCCTGGACTGCGCCGATCCATGCCAGTGCATCCGTTACGGATACCAGCCGGTCGTTCGACGGGTAACGGGAACGGACTAATCCTTCCGGTATGCGCGACTGATCTGTTTGTACCAGCGCGTTTCTGAACAGTTGGTCATCTCCCGAAAAAAAACTGATGGCAAGCCCCTGGATACGCGCCTCCTGTATGTATTGCAGCTGCTCGTTGAAAGGATCGTTATACAGGTTATCCTGCGCGCCGGTCAGTGCGGCTCTTTTACCGGCCGCCCAAAGCGAGTCGGCCATTGGACCGGCGCTGAAAGCCGACCTGTCGTTCAGCAGGTACTGCGTATATACGTTGTAGTAATCGAGTAATGTGAGGGGCGACCGGCCCGTTTCGATGTCCAGTTGCACATACCTGAAACTTCTATACCCCGAGGATGTGAATTTACGGCGGGCGCCACCATCCGGGTGCACAATGTCCTTTATCACCGTACTGCTGGTATATGCCGGCCGGTAGGTGATATTGATAGCCGCTTCCAGTCCGCCGCTGATCAGCATTTCAGGAAATCCGATGGTTTGCTGCCCTGCATCCAGCAACAATGTTACTTTTCGTTTAGCCGGTATAGTTAGCGGAGCTGTTCCTTTCAGCAATGCTATGCCGGCTGTTGCTCCCTGCTGTGAAACAATAGCGGAAAATGATTGCCGTTCCTGGTGTAAACGGCCAATGGGCGATGGCGTAAGCAAAGGCCAGTTAGCGGCGCTATGACCTTGCAGGGCCATCCCGGCAGCAATTGTTGCGGCCTCCCAGGCGCTATCATTATATACAGGCTGTTCCCAGCCCCAGGGGTGATATTGTGCGGTAACGCTATCGCCGGGGTAAGCGCCGTAGAAAACGTTTTCCCCGTTTTTTACCGGTGCGGGGTGTACCGATTCATCTTCCATCACTTTCCAGGAAGCTGTTCCGGTGTTGATAATAGCGGCTTCCCTTGGTGTATGCCCCTGGATCAGCAGGCCCGTTCCGTTACTGAGCTGGCCGCGGGGCATGTAGGCGCCGAAGTTCACTACTTCTGCAGCAATAACATTCTCCCCGTATTTCAGGTAAGCGCTGATATCAATGGTTTCGTAATACCAGTTGGCCAGGTCGGATCGTGCGGGCCCTATGCCGGCCAGCCGCCCGTTTACATACAAACGGTAGCGGTTATCCGCAGAGAGGTGAATTATAAAGGGTCCGGAATAGTTGAGCAGCTGGAACTGTTTCCGGAAAAGGAATACGCCGTATGCGGAAGGGGTAGCATCGCCGGCAGTGATCCACCGGGCGTCCCAGCGGGCAGGCATATTACCGTTCTTCTCCTGCGCTGGCAGGGCGGTGGCTAATCCGATAAATACCGGCAGCAGCAGGCATCGTAACAGGTATTTCATAGAAGGAGATTGTAGGTAGTCAGGATATATCGCCTACAAATATATTAAATATATTATTAAGATGAATAAGTCGTATGAATAGCCTCCCGCCGGTGGAAAATGTTCGTATATTCATCTTCCCTTAAAACTCACAAGATGAAAAAAAACGCTATCAACCCGGACCCGGGATATTACGCTACTTATATCAACCTTGTACCGGACGTAGATCTTAAAACGGCCCTGGAAGAGTCGTTGCAAACGCTGAATACACTCGATGCCGCGGCGCTGGAGCCATTAGGAAACTACGCCTATGAGCCGGGTAAATGGACGCTTAAGAATGTACTCCAGCATATTACTGATACAGAAAGGGTGTTTTCCTTCCGGGCGTTGTTGTTTGCCCGGAAAGATTCCCAGGTTCCGCCGGGAATGGAGCAGGACGACTATGCCAACAATGCGGAAATAGACGACCGGAGCGTTGCAGAAATACTGGCGGAGCTGAAAGCGGTGCGTAATGCTACTATTATGCAGTTCAATAACTTCTCGGCGACGGCGCTGTTAAGAGTTGGTACGAGCTGGAAAACTAAACTTTCGGTACTTGCGCTTGGCTTCGCGATAGCAGGGCACCAGGCGCATCATCTGAGCATACTCCGTGAAAAGTACCTCCAGCCCAATTCTAACATGAAAGTTAGTAGTTAACAATTATCACTCCTCTTCTTTACACGGGTTAACCGGTCTAGTTTTGCCAGCATAAAATCATTTATTATGAAACGTCTGGAAAATAAGATAGCCCTGGTAACAGGAGGTAGTCGTGGTATGGGCGCCGCCATTGTAAAACGTTTGGCAGGAGAAGGCGCTACGGTAGTATTTACCTATGTAAAGGGCGCAGCGCCGGCAGCCGCGCTGGTAGAGGAATTAGCTGCCAAAGGGCAGAAAGCAACGGCAGTAGCTGCCGACAGCGCCGATGTGAATGCAGTGGTAGCTGCGGTGGATCATACCGTTAACACTCATGGCCGTATAGACATACTCGTTAACAACGCCGGCACCGCAGTAATGAAAGCGTTTTCCGACTATACCCTGGAGGATTATGAACATACAATGGCCGTAAACACCCGTGCAGTATTTGTGGCAACACAGGCGGCCACCCGGCATATGGGCAGCGGCGGCAGGATCATCACTATCGGCAGCTGTATGGCCGACCGGGTAGTGGGTCCGCAAGGCACCTTGTACAGCATGAGCAAATCCGCGCTTACCGCATTCAACAAAGGGCTGGCACGGGATCTGGGCTCCAGGGGCATCACCACCAACCTGGTGCAACCCGGCCCGGTAGATACAGACATGAATCCTGCTGATGGCCCTCATGCAGATTATCAGCGCCAGCATATTGCGCTTGGCCATTACGGCACTGCCACCGATGTTGCGGACCTGGTAAGCTTCCTGGCCGGACCGGAAAGTGCGTTCATCAACGGTTCCGCGCTGACAATTGACGGAGGGCTGAATAGTTAGCGCCCGCCGAAGGCGGATAAAAAATTTGGCGATATGAAAAATACACCTACCTTTGTTGTATAAACAACAGTTGTAAATGTAATTATGAAACTGGAAGAGGAACTGAAGCAGACCAGATTTAAGGACGAATACCAGAGAGCCATGCTGAATATCATATTTACCGGTAATTGGCTGGAGGTATGGACCACACAGGTGTTGAAGCAATACGACCTGTCCAGCCAGCAATTCAATGTATTACGGATACTTCGTGGAAGCAGTCCAAGGCCGTTAAACCTGCTGGATATCCAGGAACGGATGATGGACAGGATGAGCAACGCCACCCGCCTGGTGGAAAAGCTGCGCCAAAAAGGGTTACTGACCCGTAAGCAGTGCGATAGCAACCGCCGGAAAGTGGAAATTGAGATCACCGAAAAAGGACAGGCCCTGTTAAAGGAACTGGATCCTGTAATGGAGAAAAATCACCTGGAACTAACAAAAAAGCTTACCGTAGCGGAAGTGAATACCATCAACGAATTATTGGATAAGCTCCGCGACTGATTTTTTTTGCCCTAACACTTGTATATACAATAAAAGTACAAACGCTAATAAATAAACCTTTATGTTCAAAAGAATACTTCGCACAGACGACAATCTCGTTTCCTTTATTATCCGCATTACCGTAGCCCTGGTAATGTTGCCGCACGGCACCCAGAAATTGCTCGGCATGTTCGGAGGATATGGATTCAAAGCCACCATGAGTTATTTTACTTCCCAGGGTACCCCAGCTATCCTTGCATTCCTTGTCATTTTTACCGAAAGCATCGGTTCCCTGCTGCTTCTTTTCGGATTTACTACCAGGATATGGGCAGCTATGCTAACTGTAATCATGCTGGTAGCCATGAACATTCACTCCGCCAACGGCTTTTTTATGAACTGGGGTGGAACACAGCCGGGAGAAGGCTTTGAATATCATTTACTGGTAATCGGCATCAACATAGCCCTGATCATCAAAGGCGCCGGACGCTGGTCCGCTGACCGTCAGCTTTCCAAATAAACAATTAACTAAATTCAATAAAAAAACAATCATGAAAAAAGGTTTCTTTTTCACCACCCTCCTGGTACTGGCCAGCATCGCTACCTTTGCACAGGTAAAATGGAATGCAGACCCCGCGCATACCAGCATTATCTTTGGCGTGAAACACCTGGGCCTGAGCTATGTTCAGGGCCACTTCACCAAATTCAATGGCACCATTGAAACCACCGACAGCACTAACTTCCAGAATGCGAAAGTAGACTTCACGGTAGATGCCTCCAGCATTTCCACCGGCGTTGATCAGCGCGACGGGCACCTGAAAACAGACGACTTCTTTAATGTAGCTGAATACCCGTCTATTACATTGAAAAGCGTGTCTTTGAAAAAAGTGTCAGGAGATAAATATGTATTGTTGGCAGACCTTACTATCCGCAACACTACAAAACGTGTAACCTTCAACGTTACTTATAATGGTGTAATTAAAGATCCGTGGGGTTTGAGAAGAGCCGGTTTCACCGCAAAAACCACCATTAACCGTCTTGATTACGGTGTAAAATATGCAGACAAATTACCTTCCGGTGTATGGGCAGTAGCACCAACTGTTGACATCACTGTGAACGTAGAGGCAGTAAAACAGTAGTTAGGGATTTAGATAGATAGTGTGTTTGAGTAGCGGTCCCGGTGTAAGCCGGGACCGTGTTTTGTTATTAAACTCAAATATGAATATTTAGCTTATTCTGTACAAACTGTTTTTCTTTTTGCCGGATAGATTTATCTGTTTTAATAAAATGTTCTTTCTTTTTTTCAACCAGCCGGTACCAATAATCTGCGGGAATAGCGCGGTTTGAATGTAACTCTAATCTTACGGTTACATAATCCGGCGGATCCCGTTTCAAATTAATTAGCTGGCTCAGCAAGGTTTCATCAATACTTATTTCTTCCGCAAAAACCTTCCGTTTCTTTTCCAATAAAGTCACATATTCCCCCAGGAAATACCCGAATGATAAATCCGGGTTAAAAGTATTGCCATTTATATAATCCTCAAGTTGAAAGCGAAGGCTTAACAAGCCACTGACGAGTTTATCTTTATCTGTGGCGGTCAATCGCCGTTTCGTTCTGGCCTGTGCCAACTGTTCTGCCGCCTCCTTTTTTTGCTTCTCAGAAAGTTTTACCGGGAAAACAAAAGAAGACGCCATTTCACCGGGGGATATCTCATTTTTAAATTTCTTGTGCCTCATAAAGTATATTTTGCAACGATGTCATTTAATGCGTCCAGATCAAGGTAGAGCTGCCAGCCCGCATCCAGCATACCATATTTTTTCATGTAGTGTTTCTTTAATGCAGTTTTGGGCACCAGTGAAACACAGGCATAGGGGCCATACAGGGCAAGGGCAGTACGACCGGCAAAAGCAATCAAACAGCCCGCAATTCCCTCATAAGGACCGCTTCGGCCAATGTACTGCCTGGAAACCTCCAGCAATTTTATTTCCACCCTTTCCTCTGCCGGGTGATACAACAAGCATACTAAACCAAGGATACTATGATCCGGAGGTAAAACCAACTTATAAACTTCGCCTTCTTTAATTCCTTTTTCCAATCAAATAAAAACCATTCACGAGTTATCAATCTAAAATCCTCTTTTTCAACTAATTGAATAAAAACATCGATAGATACTCCTGATGATTTTTCTGTAATTCTCATCCTTTAAATTACAGAAAACTTTACAAAAAATGCCAAGTTTTTTCTTGTAAAAAAAGCCACCCCGGATGGAATGGCTTACTTATTCAAGTAATTGACCTATTTCTTCTTCGCCTTCTTCTTCACATTCGCCGCCGCTCTCTTCTTCACTTTCTTCTGCAGCTGCTCCATTTCCTTATTATGTTCATCGAGCAGCAGCTGCCAGTTATCGTTGGGGATATCTTCTGAGAAGCTGATGGTTTCCCGGTAATCATCTTTATTGATCTTCATTTCGGTAATGTCTTTACCGAGGAATTTCTGGATCTCATCCAGGATAGGTTTTTCTTCTGTGCTGCAGAAAGAAACAGCCTGTCCTTTCTGTACGCCGCGGCCGGTACGGCCTACACGGTGCACGTAATTTTCAGGCACATCAGGTAAGTCGTAATTCACTACATAATCAACGTTGGGGATATCAATACCGCGTGCATTTACATCTGTAGTAATAAGCACTTTGATATCGCCTTTTTTGAACTCCGCCATTACATCCAGCCGGTCGCCCTGGTCCTTGCCACCGTGCATGGTAAGGGATTTGATGCCGATACGGGCCATAGCTGCCATTACGCGTTCTGCGCGCACCTTGGTACGTACAAATACGAGGATCTTACTTTCGGGAAACTCTTTGATGAGTCTTTCGAGAAAGAAACGTTTATCATCCATTTCTACAAAAGCTACTGCATGGCTTACGTTTTTAGCAACGGGATCTTTGGGAGATATTTGTATGCGGATAGGATTATTTACTACGGAATATGCCAGGTCCTTAATGTCTTTGTTCAGGGTAGCGGAGAAGAAGAGGGTCTGGTGTTCGCGGGGAATATGTTTGATCACATCGCGGATATCCCGGATAAAGCCCAGGTCCAGCATATGATCGGCCTCATCGAGCACGAGGATCTGTACCTGGCTGAGATCAATATGCCCCTGGTTGATCTGGTCGAACATGCGGCCGGGTGTGGCAATGAGCACATCCACGCCTTTTTCCAGTACTTTGATCTGGGGGCCCTGGTCTACGCCGCCTACAAGGGCCAGGATGGTAAGGTCGGTATATTGGGCGATGGACTGGAAAACTTCCGCGATCTGGATAGCGAGCTCCCGGGTAGGTACCATTATAAGGCATTTCACTTCGTATTTCCCTTTCCGGTACCGGCGGTCCTGCTGTTGCAGGCGATGCAGGATAGGGATGGCAAAAGCGGCCGTTTTACCGGTGCCGGTTTGTGCTACGGCCATTACATCATCACCATTAAGGATAGAGGGAATGGCCTTAAACTGTATATCTGTGGGCTTTTTAAAGCCCATTTCTGCTAAACTTTCCTTTATTTCCGGGGAGATATTATACTGTTCAAATTTCATGTGCTGCTATTGGAAAGTACAAAGATAGCCAATAGGTGTTAGCTTTCCTTTTTTAACAAAACGACCGCGGAGAAGAAAGGAACTCCTTTTTCTCCGCGGCCATTTTTGCTTCCTGGTGAAAACTATTCTTTCACCAGTTGTATTTCCATGTTAAGTTTCACTTCATCACTAAGTACAATTCCGCCTGCTTCTGTAGTGGCGTTCCAGCGTAAGCCGTAATCCGCCCGGTGCAAACGGCCCTTGAGCGCAAAGCCGGCTTTTGTTTGCCCGTATGGATCTACGGTTACTCCCCCATGCAGTACATCCAGTTCAATAGGATGTGTTTCCCCTTTAATTGTCAGTTCCCCAAGTAATTTGTACTTCTCGTCGTCTATTTTCTTTACTTTTTTAGAGACGAAACTGATCTTCGGGTGATTGGTAGCGTCAAAAAATTCACCATTGCGTAAATGCTCGTCGCGTTGCCTGTTCTGTGTGTCAATACTATCCGCTGCTGCTTCAAAAGAGATGGTAGCGTCGTGAAAGTCGTCGCTCTCTGTTTGAATGGTCCCGGTAAAACGGGTAAAATATCCGCTCACGTTTGTAATCATGAGATGCTTAACTTTGAATCCTATTTCGCTGTGTGATTCATCAATTTTCCAGTTTGCCATAGCACATTGTTTTTTATGTTTTCAAAGACTCAATAAAAATAAGTGTAAATCGTGGCAACAGCGTTGGACATTTTACCGGAAATGATGGACGATTATAACATTAACATTTCGTTATAGGTTTTATTAAAATTCAATTAAATTTATACAACAATTCCCTAAGATGCCATTTACGATATCACACGCAGCTATTGTTGTTCCCTTTACAAATACCTCCCGCAAATACCTGTCAGCAACCGGTTTAATTATCGGTAGTATGGTACCTGATTTTTTATATTTCATTTTACTGAACCCTTATTTCAATGGCGGACATCAATGGTGGGGCATTTTCGTATATGACTTACCGTTAGCCATCCTGCTGGCATATCTTTATCATGGAGTTATAAAACCGGTAGTGGTGCCTTACCTGCCTGCATGGGCCAGTGACCGGCTGTACCTGTTCAGGCCGTTTAACTGGGATACCTATTTCCGCGAACATTACGCCGTAGTTATTTATTCTATCCTGATCGGCGTGCTTACCCATTTTTTCCTGGATGCATTCACACATGAGGAAGGCGGATTTGTGTCACATATACACTTTTTGCAGAGAGATATTACAGTAGGGCGTCATCCGATGAAAATGTGGTACCTGATGCAGTATCTCAGTTCTGTAGCAGGTTTGCTGGTGATGTTATATTTCTTCCTGAAGCTGCCGAGGGTAAATAATCTTCCGAAAGTATCCATCCGGCTGAAGGCCCGCTTCTGGATCATACTGGTTGTGTTAAGCGGGTTGGTGTTACTCCTCAATGAGTATTTCCATCATATCGATTGTAAGGGCATGGATTACCTGGCCACTGCACTGGGCGGTGTTTTCTACGGGTTGCTGCTTACCGTTGGGTGGTACTGGTGGGCTACCTATTCATCGCGGTCGATGCGGTAGCTCCATTCCATTTGCAGCGTGTTCATAATGGCGTTGTATTTCTCCTGCCGGTTAGTGCCAACGTAAATACCATTCACATGCCCGTTTTGTTCCGTAGTAAATACTAGGATATCTTCATAATCGTTGGTAAAAAAACGCAGTAGCTGGTTGGAGATACCGGTTTGTTCCTGCCAGTTGGCGGTAACAAGATCGATATGCGCCGGTGTAAGATCTTCTTCCAGGTCGGTAAAAGCGGTGTGGGTAAGTCCGCCTAAAGCCCCGTTCCACCAGGCCATTGACAGTAAAAAATGCTCCGTAGTATCCGCATCGTTAAACCATTCCTTCCGGGCGCTGTCGTAAGTACCATATACCGGCGGATCAGGCAGGCCCAGGTGGGCCTTTTCAATACCCCATAATACCACTGCCTGGTTTTCTTCATAAAAAACCAGGTGATCATCTTCCGAAAACCCGATCTCTCCAAGGGAAGTTAAACGGTTAAAACTATCGTTCACCATTTTGTTTTTACCTATAGCAAGATAATATTGGCGCAGGGCTGCCGGTAACTGAACCTGCAAACGGGCTTCCAGGGCTGCTATTTCTGTTTCCGAATACCCCTGATTGGCATCTTCCGGTAAGTTGTATAATTTGTGGATGATCTGTAAGTAGTGCATGATAACAAACATACAAAGTAAAGTTGAAAACCATATGACCAGATATGTTGCATTTTTAAGGGCGGTGAACGTTGGAAAAAGGACCGTGAAAATGGAACACCTGCGCCAACTCCTGGAAACGGCAGGTTTCAAAAATGTAAGCACCTATATACAAAGTGGCAATGTGTTATTTGCTTCCCGCAGTAATAATATTGCCGCGCTGACAGAGAAAATAGAACAGTTGTTGCTGGCCACTTACGGCTTTGAAGTACCCACCATTATCCGGCAGGTGTCCGAACTGGAAAGCGTGGTAAAAAACACCCCGTTCCCCGGCGTGATCCCGGATAAAACCACGCAGGTATACATCACTTTCCTTTCCGGCGATGCCGGTCCACATGCGCCACAGATAATAGCCTCGTTGCAATCTGCTGCTGAAACCCTGCATATGAAAAACAGGGAAGTATATACCCTGATCAGGAAAAACCTGGAATTA
>JBCNPS010000097.1:0-16359 GCA_039593235.1 Chitinophaga sp.
GCAGGTTACAAACCATTGCCCGGCGATATACGTTACAAAGACCTGAACGGCGACGGCGTTATCAACCAGTTTGATGAAGCGCCTATCGGTACTTACAAACCCAGGATCTATTACGGTGTTAATATTGGTTTCTCATGGAAGGGAATAGAAGCCAGTGCATTGTTGCAAGGCGTAGCTAACCGGGTGAATTATATAGATAACGGCGCTACTGAAGCAGGATTCCAGTTTATGAATTTTACATATGGCCAGGCGTATGAGCAGATCACAGGCCGCTGGACGCCTGAATCAGCGGCTACGGCCACGTATCCGCGTTTAACCGCCGATGCCAATAATACCTATAACAAGGTATCCTCTTCCTTTTGGATCCGCAACGGGAATTACTTCCGGTTGAAAAATATAAACGTTGCCTATAATCTTCCTTACAGGTGGACAAGCCGTGTGAAGCTGGGCAGCGTAAAGGTATTTGCCAATGCACAGAACCTGTTTACACATGCTGCATATGATTTTGTTGATCCCGAAGTGGGCGTAGGAGCGTATCCTATCCAGCGGGTATTGAATACCGGTATCAACATAAAATTTTAGTCCGCCATCTAAACAACGCACCATGAAACATTTCCGCATATTGATTTTCCTGGCCGGCTGCATGACTGCTGTTATCAGCTGCCGGAAAGATTACGAAGTTATTCCGCTCGAAAAGGTAACTATCGAGTATGTATTTGACCAGGACGATTCCCTGGGCACTTACGCCAATAAATTCCTCAACAGTATTTATTCCAAACTGCCTGGTGGATATAACCGCGTAGGCGGCGACCTGCTGGATGCTGCGTCCGATGATGCGATTTCCGGTTTGGTGGGTACCTCTTCTGTATCGCAGCTTGCAACAGGCGCTTATACTTCCTATGCTACCATTGCAGACGAATCGCCCTGGAATAATTGCTATGCCGCCATCCGCGCCGCCAGTCTTTTTGTATCCAACATCGATGTATCGCCGGTAAAAGAGAAATTACCCAACGGCGCTTCCATCCGTTATGCCTGGAAAGCAGAAGCCCGTTTCATCAGGGCGTTGTTCTATTTTGAACTGCTGAAGCGCTATGGCGGTATACCGTTAATGGGAGATAAGGTAAGGGAATTGGGAGATGATGTGCAGATACCACGCAGTTCTTTCGCAGAATGCGTAAGCTATATTGTGAACGAATGCGATGCTATTAAAGATAGCCTGCGCCCCAACCCAGTAGTAGCGCCGGAGCTGAACAGCCACCGCGCTACAAGAGGCGCTGCGCTGGCATTAAAAGCACGGGTACTGTTGTACGCTGCCAGTCCTTTGTTCAACGGGCAGAATATAGAAGGAGGCAATGCACTCACCGGGTATGCCAGCTATGATAAAGAACGCTGGAAACTGGCGGCTGATGCAGCCCGCGAGCTGATCAACGAAAAAACTTTTTCATTACTGCCTAATTTCAAAGATGTATTCATAACCCAAAACAACAGTGAGGTGATCTTTTTCCGCCAGGGTGGAAACACTACGGAAATTGAAGGCACCAACGGGCCGGTAGGCTTTGCCGCGGTAGCCAGAGGGCGCACCAATCCCACCCAGGAACTGGTGGATGCCTTCCCTGCCAGTACCGGTGTGCCTATTACAGATCCTGCATCTGGCTATAACTCTAACAGTCCCTATGCCAACCGTGATCCGCGCCTGGCTATGACCATCCTCTACAACGGCGCCCGCTGGCTGAATACAGAACTGCAAACATTTGAGGGCGGGGCGAACAGGCCCGGTGGCGCAGAACCCGGTACTAAAACATCGTATTATATGCGCAAGTTCATGGGCAACTTTGAAAACGCTACGCAATACAGCAATACCAGCCACGACTGGATCATACTGCGTTACACGGAAGTACTGCTCAATTTTGCGGAAGCGGAAAATGAATATAGCGGCCCCACCGCAGCCGTATACCAGGTGCTGAAAGACCTGCGCGCACGTGCCGGCATCGCCGCCGGTGATAATGGAATGTACGGTCTCCGCGAAAATATGTCGGCAGATGAAATGCGCAATGTAATACGCAACGAAAGAAGGATAGAACTGGCTTTTGAAGAGCACCGCTTCTGGGATATACGACGCTGGAAAATTGCACAGCAGGTATACAGTAAGGCGCTCCACGGCATGAGCATCATCAAGGAAGGACCGGGCTTTAATTACAATGTAACCGAGGTGTTCAAACCTGTTTTTGCTGCGCCGAAAATGTACCTGTACCCGATCCCTTATGATGAGGTGGTGAAGAACGATAACATGCGCCAAAACCCAGGATGGTGAAGTCATATCCCTTACAAGAAATTTAACTGACTGAAGATGAAAAATATTATACTGTTTCTCCTGCTGCTGCTCACTGCACCGTTCCTCGCAACGGCCCAGCAAAGAATTGTAAGCGGTACGGTAAAAGATATGAACGGCGTACTGCCCGGCGCTTCCATTTCGGAAAAGGGCATGCCTGCCAACGGTGTGATCGCCGATGCCAATGGCCGGTTCAAACTCACGCTGAAAGGCACTTCGCATACGCTGATCGTAAAGCTCATCGGGTTCTCCGCCCAGGAAGTGGATGTGGCCGGCCGCGATGCGGTGGATGTAGTGCTGCAGTCGTCAACACAGGGCATTGATGAAGTGGTGGTAGTGGGCTTCAATACCGCCAAACGTATTACCAGCACCGGTGCGGTAAGCGCTATCACCGGTTCGGAAATAAGGAATGTGCCTACGGCCAATGTACAGAATGCACTGATGGGTAAACTGCCTGGCTTCGTATCCCAGCAACGTTCCGGCCAGCCGGGAAAGGATGCATCCGACTTCTTCATCCGCGGGGTTAGCTCGCTGAATGCAGACGGCAATAAACCGCTGATCATTGTAGATGATATTGAATATTCTTACGACCAGCTACAGCAGATCAACGTGAACGAGATCGAAAGTATTTCCATTTTGAAAGATGCATCTACTACCGCGATCTATGGTATCAAAGGAGCGAACGGCGTACTGGTGGTATCCACCCGCCGCGGTAAAGCAGGGCTTCCGCAGGTGAATGTGCGCGTGGAATCCGGGCAGCAATCGCCCGTTAAAACGCCGAAGTTCCTCAACTCCTACGATGCGGCTACGCTGGTGAATGAAGCGTACAAAAACGACGGTCTTGCGCCGAAGTTCACAGCGCAGGATCTGGAACTGTTTAAAAGCGGCGCCGATCCTTACGGACATCCTGATATTAACTGGTATGATGCAGTGTTCAAAAAACATGCTTACCAGGCTAATACCAACGTGGATGTATCAGGTGGTACGGATGCGGTGAAATACTTTATCTCCGGCGGTTTCCTTACGCAAAACGGGTTGGTAAAGGATTTTTCTGATCCGAGGAACGAGGTGAACACCAACTACTTCTTCCGCAGGTATAATTTCCGCTCCAATCTCGATATGCGCGCTACCAAAACGTTAACGATGCGGCTTAATCTCACTACCCGCTTTGGTGATATTAACCAGCCCAAATCGGCTAACGTGGTATCGGAAGTGTATAACTTTGAAAAAATACATCCCTATTCCGCGCCGATGATGAATCCCAACGGCAGCTACGCCTATGCAGCGGATACAAAGGATGCGTTGCCAACGCTCAATGCGCGCCTGGCTAACGGCGGTTACAGTCGTACGAAAAGAACGGACTTTGATGTGTTGTATGATGTAACGCAGCAACTCGATTTCCTCACGAAAGGATTATCGCTCACCGGCCGTATTGCCTACGGCGGCATAGAACAATATGCCAGGAACCTGTTCCGCGAAGCTGAGCCGCCTTCCTATTATTATAACCCGGCCGACCAGTCGTACACCCTCGATCCGCGCGGCAACTATCGCCTGCAGAAGTACCGCGTTACAGGTAATACAGACCTCTACAGCCGGAACGTAAATACACAGGCCTTCCTCAGCTACAACCGTATTTTCGGCGATCACTCCTTTAACGGGCTGGCGCTGTATAACAGGCAAAGCTATACGTCGAAGGCAGATATTCCCGCTAACTTCAGGGGCTTCTCGTTTAAGGTGGGTTACAACTATAAGCAAAAGTACCTGCTCGACTTCAACGGCGCCTACAATGGTTCCGACAGGTTCCAGGCAAAAAAACGTAACGGCTTCTTTCCCGCTATAGGCGCGGGATGGAGCATCTCGGAAGAGCCTTTCTTCAAGAATAATATCTCCTTTGTAAGCCTGTTGAAAATACGCGGTTCATATGGTGTGGTAGGATCCGATGTTACGTCGGGTAACCGTTACCTGTACCGCCAGGAATATGTAAACGGCGGTGGTTATTCTTTTGGTGAAAATGATACACAGAACGGTTCTATCTACGAAGGCGATCTTGGTAATCTGAATGTTACCTGGGAGAAAGCAAAAAAAGCAGACGTAGGTATCGACGTAAATCTCTTTAAAGACAAACTATCTTTCACGGTAGATTATTTTCACGATATCCGTTTCGATCAGCTGGTACGCAAAGGTTCTGTGCCGAATATCATCGGTATCGGTTACAGTCCTACCAACGTAGCCAGAACTAGCAACCAGGGCTTCGACGGGCAGATCAACTACCGTGGAAATATCCGCCAGGTATTCTTTAACACCAGCCTCGTATTCCAGTATTTTAAAAATAAAGTACTGTTTGCAGATGAAGCACAACCTGCTTATCCCTGGCTGGCAAAAACAGGACTGCCCATTGATCAGCCATTCGGGTATACCTTCATAGGTTATTACACACCGGAGGATGTACAGAAGATCCAGGCGAATACCCATGATAAACCTGCTACGCCGCTCAGCGAATATCCCATCCAGGCAGGCGATCTGAAATATAAGGATCTTAACGGCGACGGCGTGATCGATAACAACGACCAGGGGCCTATTGGTAAACCCAACCTGGCCAGCACGGTGCTGGGGCTCACACTGGGCGCCAGTTATAAAGGCTTTAGCGTAAACCTCCTGTTC
Source organism: Chitinophaga sp. (assembly GCA_039593235.1). GTDB lineage: Bacteria > Bacteroidota > Bacteroidia > Chitinophagales > Chitinophagaceae > Chitinophaga. Next base: position 4,991 of record JBCNPS010000097.1, read on the forward strand.
CAGGGATCTTTCGGGTACAGCTTCAGCGTGGTGGGCACCGGTATCGAAACTTTCCAGAGCCAGTTCCAGCCTATCCACCAGCAACGCTGGACGCCGGAAAATGCCGCCAATGCACAGTTTCCGCGGCTTACCAGCAACCCTACCACTATCAACAGCGCGCGCACTTATATGTCTGATTTCTGGCTGATCGATGCACGTTACGTACGACTGAAAACAGTGGACCTGGGTTACCAGCTGCCCAGCCGTTGGTTGCCGGCAAGGATCAATAATGCCCGTCTTTATATGAGTGCATATAACCTGTTCACATGGACCAACTACGATAAATACCAGCAGGATCCTGAAGTGGCCAGTAACTCCGCAGGAGATGCGTATATCAATCAGCGTGTGATCAACCTGGGTATTCAAATCGGTTTTAAATAATATCCTTATGAATAAACTGCTATTGCTATTGATGACCAGCGGCATTTTCTCATCCTGTATGAAAAACCCGCTCAGTGGGTACCAGAGCCAGGAACGCGCCATTGTTTCCTTCCGTTTGCCACAGGGCCAGGTGGGTGCATCAGAAATTGTAAACGGAACGGATTCCGCTACCGTTACCCTGTGGGTGGATGATGAGGTGGATCTGAGCGCCCTTAGTCCATTGGTAACGGTGTCCAAAAAAGCTACTGTGCTTCCTGCACCTGGTGTGAAAGTAGATTTCGCGGCTAACGGTAACCGGTATACGTACCGCGTTACTTCCGAAGCAGGTATCCAGAAATACTGGTATGTACGCATCCTGAAAAAAGCCGATGAGGCTACAGGGCCACGTCTGCAACTGTTGCCCAACAATGGCCGCTGGGATCCGAACGTAACCGTGTACAGCGATCTTGATTACAACGATTACCTTACCCGTTACCAGAACTGGAACGGGGGCGACGGATGCTACTCCGCTTTACTGCCGGATGGCCGTATTGTATGGTCGTTCCAGGATAGCTTTTTCGGGCAGGTGAGCGCGGATCGTAACCGTACCAATAACGTGATGCTGCGTAATGCTGCACACCTGCAGTTGGATACCTCTTTGCAAAGCTTTGTGCAGCTGAACCCCGGTACCGGCAGCGCCAGTCAAACCTGGATCAAATATGGCAATGCCGCGGAAGACCAGGACTGGTACTGGCCAGGCGCAGGACAGGTACATAACAATAAATTCCAGATGCTGCTGAGTCATGTCAGGAAAACCGGCAGCGGCGCCTGGGATTTTGCGCATGTAAGTACAGATCTCGCTATTTTCGAGTTGCCCTCCATGCAACTCAGCCAGATAATAAAGGATAAAGATGTACTTAGCAACTACAGCGCAGGCAGTATGCAGGCACCGGATGGCTACACGTATATGTACAGCACGGAAAACGGTTTCCTTACGTCTTCCATGTATGTGGCCCGCGTAGCGGGTCAGGATCTTACCGGCGCATGGGAATATTACAATGGTACCGGCTGGAGCAACACGCCCGTGAAGTATAATGTTTGCAATGATATTACCCAGCCTAACGTGTTTTTCAAAGATGGAAAGTATTACCTGGTATCACAGCAGATCATTTTCGGGTTGGATATTTACATTCTTGAGTCCAATACACCGGTGGGGCCATGGACCAACAAACGCACCATTTATCACATACCCGATCAATACACCGGTGATATGATCACCTATAATGCTTTTGTGCATCATGCACTGAGCAGGCAGGGAGAACTGGTCATCTCCTATAACATCAATCCCACTGATTTTGCTACCAACTTTAACAGTCCGGGTAGTGCAGACAGGTACCGTCCGTATTTTGTACGGGTATTCAATTGGAAATAGCAGTAAATCATGTTCAATAGCAAAGGAAAAAAATTGCTGGCCCTGTTAATGATAACAGGGCTGGCAGTAAAAGCACAGGAAAAGACGTTCAGCTTAAACAGCAGTAACACAGCGGTACACTGGAAAATAAAAGCCGCATCGGAAGTGGAGCAGGAGCCGGACATTTATGCCCCTGGCTACAACGACAACAACTGGGTAAACGGCATAGTACCAGGCACTGTATTCGGTGCTTTTGTAACAGCCGGCCTGGAGAAAGATCCTAATTTTGGTGATAATATTTACCAGGTAGATAAGAAAAAATATGACCGCGATTTCTGGTACCGTGCCACGTTTACGCCTACACGTAGTAACGCTGAAAAGCAATGGCTGAATTTCGAAGGCGTGAACCGCAAAGCGGAAGTATACCTGAATGGCCGGCGTATAGGCGCATTGGATGGTTTTATGGACCGGGGAAAATTTGATGTAACAGATCTGTTGAGATATGATCAGCCTAATGTGCTCCTGTTACTGGTACACTGGCCGGGTACGCCCATTGTGAATTATTCCAGTCCTACGTATATTTCCAGCGCCAGCTGGGATTGGATGCCTTATGTGCCCGGTCTTAACATGGGTATTACAGACGATGTATATCTTACCGGCTCCGGCCAGGTGACCATTGCAGATCCGTGGATACGTACTGCTTTGCCGGATTCATCGCGTGCAAAGCTAAGTATCAGTATGGACCTGGATAATCATTCCGCAACCGCGCAGGAGGGAGAAGTATCTGGTGTTATTCAACCGGGTAATATCCGTTTCTCTAAAAAAATAAAGTTACCCGCAGGGCAATCCGAACAGGTATCGTTTCAGCCTGAAATAATACATCCGCAGTTGTGGTGGCCCAATGGTTATGGTGATCAGCCGCTGTATACCTGCCAGTTGCAATTCGTATCAGGAGGTAAATCGTCCGACAGCAAAAAGATCAGTTTTGGCGTAAAGCAATACAGTTATGATACCCTTGGCGGCGTGCTGCACATCAGCGTGAATGGTAAACGCATATTTATAAAAGGCGGTAACTGGGGCCTGTCTGAATACATGCTGCGTTGCCGTGGTGAGGAATATAATACAAAGGTGCGCCTGCATAAGGAAATGAACTTTAACATGATCCGCAACTGGATAGGCAGTACCACCGATGAAGAGTTTTATGATGCCTGCGATAAGTATGGTATGCTGGTATGGGACGACTTCTGGTTAAATTCACATCCTAACCTGCCTAAAGACGTTTTTGCCTTTAACAGGAATGCTGTGGAAAAGATCAAACGCCTGCGTAATCATCCCAGCATAGCCGTATGGTGCGGCGATAATGAAGGCTATCCTTTACCGCCGCTGAATGGCTGGCTAAAGGAAAATGTAGCTACCTATGATGGCAACGACCGTCTTTACCAGGCGAACTCGCATTCGGATGGCTTAACCGGCAGCGGCCCCTGGGCTAACTTTATGCCAGCCTGGTACTTTACAAAGTATCCCAATGGCTTCGGCGGAACACCTGGCTGGGGCTTGCGCACAGAAATAGGTACCGCCGTTTTCACATCTTTCGAAAGCTTTAAAAAATTTATGCCGGACAGCAATTGGTGGCCGCGCAATAAAATGTGGGATCTTCACTTCTTTGGTCCCTCCGCTGCCAACGCAGGCCCGGACCGGTACGACGATGCTATCAATAAAAGCTATGGTAAAGCCACCGGCATTGAAGACTATTGCCGTAAAGCACAACTGGTAAATATAGAAACCAACAAGGCATTATATGAAGGCTGGCTGCATCACATGTGGAACGATGCTTCCGGTGTAATGACCTGGATGAGTCAAAGCGCTTATCCCAGCCTGGTATGGCAAACCTATGATTATTACTACGACCTTACCGGCGCCTACTGGGGCGTTAAAAAAGCCTGCGAACCATTGCATATTCAGTGGAGTGCGGCAGATAATTCCGTAAAGGTGATCAACACTACATTGCAGCAATACCAGGGCCTGCAGGCGGAAGCGATTGTTTATAATATGGATGGAACGCCTGCGCCAACATTCGGCAGGAAAGCAACCATTGATGCCGCATCCAACACCGCCACCCAATGCTTTGACTTAAACTTCAGTGTTGATAACCTGGCCTTTAAGAAACAGGCGGTAGCCTCTTCTTCTTCACCGGAAAGCGCCGGGGCCGCCGCTGTAGCCGATGGCAGCACGGGTTCAAGATGGAGTAGCAATTACACCGATAATGAATGGGTATACGTTGATCTTGGTACTAAGCGGGAGATCAGCAGCGTGATGCTGCATTGGGAAGATGCATATGCCAGTGCCTACAATCTCCAGGTATCTGATGATGCAAAGCAATGGCAGGATGTATACACCGCTGATGCCGGTAAAGGAGGCGTTGAAACGATTACCTTTAAACCGGTAAAAACACGGTATGTACGCATGCTTGGCCGCAAACGCGCCACCGAATGGGGCTATTCATTATTTGATATGGAAGTGTATGGCAAACGCAGCAAGTCTTTAACGGATGTGCAGTTCATCCGCCTGTTACTGAAAGATGCCCGGGGAAAACTGCAGTCTGAGAACTTCTATTGGAGAAGCAGTCGCATGGCCGATTATACCGCACTGGATAAGCTGCCGCCGGTTCAATTAAAAACATCTTCCATATTGGAGCAGCACGGCGATAGCACCCGTATTATTGCTACTATCACCAATCCTGCTTCATCTCCTGCCTTTGCGGTGCATGTACAGTTGCTGCGGGCGGATAACAATGAACGTATGTTACCTGCTGTGATGAATGATAATTATTTCACGCTTTTAAAAGGAGAGAAGAAGCGGGTGGAAATTATGTTTGAAAAAAGATTATTGAAAGATGGGAAGTATAAATTGGTGGTGATGCCTTATAATCATTAAATATCTCTGTCATAAGTTGTATTGTTGAGTGCCAAAGCCTTTGCCAGATATGGTAAAGGCTTTTTTTATAGAAACTCTTTATCATGTATGGATATTGGTTTTAAATAAAATGAGGGTTTCGCCCGGGCTATCCTTTTTTGATTCCCGGCTATATCTTTAAGGAATTTCAAACTGTAGCCATCCCTGCTTTGAAAAAATGCTGAAAATAATAGAGAGGCTTAATCATAGGCGGTTTTTATTCTTAAATCTTCCAACCTGCGTTGAAAGTTTGATCGTACCGGTTTGTTAGAATAACAAATACATCAACTTTATAGCTGCTTTACTGTTCAGCATATGAGTTATATAGCAAATGGAAGTAGAACGCAACAAGATGAGTGATAACGATGCTACCACTGAATATTTTATCTATTAAAAGTAATCGCTTCAAAGAATAAGTATGCTTAAGATCCCAATTTTCCCTGAATACGGAAATACTAAAGCGTTGATTAATATATTGACCGGAGAATCTGTCCCTGTTTTCAAAGCGATGTTAAATAGTATCAAGGAACTGACCGGTACCCCTCAAAATTCTGTTGACTGGACTGAACCCGATAAATGGATAGACCAAAGATTAAGTGGCCAAGATAGAGAATTGGCACTTAAATTATGGCGGCAAAGCCGTAAACAACTTAACCCACGATGGATACGTGGCGAAATGTTTTTGATCAGCGGGTACAAATTGATGTCCGAAGAAGATAATATCTTTCAACTAACGGAACGGGGTAAAATTTTTATTAAAGGAGATGATAATAAGATAATGCGTGAAATCGATCAGGAAGAAGGATTAATTCAGTTGTTGCTACAGGCAGCGGCTTTAAACCGGAGCAAACGTGCTGATTTTATAAATGAATGGAAGCAATACCTGGATTCAAACAGCAATGTACGGGAGGAATCTGTAGTAAAAGATTACTTAAGGCGTAGGATGGTAAATTTGCGGAGCAGGAATTATTTGAGTAGAGAAGGTAATGCTTATTCAATCACAAAGGCGGGTTTATCCTATCTCGAAAATTTTAGTAAGCAAAACCAGGACAATACATTATCTACACTCACTATGATAAGTCGTGAGATTGAAAAATTAAATAAAGAACAGCGTGCTAGTTTGAGAGATCATCTCGAAAGACTTACACCATATCAATTTGAGCGGTTGATAAAGGATCTTTTAACCGCTATGGGTTATGAAGATATTATATTAACATCCGCCTCCAGAGATAAAGGAGTGGATATTACGGCCGTTAGTCAGCAAGGGATTACAACAGTAAAAGAGGTAGTTCAGGTGAAGCGTTTCATTAAAGGTAATGTACAACGTCCTGTTCTTGATGTTTTGCGTGGAAGTTTGCACCGGTTTCATGCGTTTCAGGGCACTATTATCACGCTTTCCGACTTTGCTAAAGGCGCAAAGCTTGCAGCTTATGAAACAGGAGCAGCACCCATCACCTTAATAAATGGCGAAAAACTAATTGACATGCTAATAAGCAACAATTTGATTATTAAAAAGAAAACGCTGGAGTATTTGAGTATTGACGATACCTATTTCAATAAAGAAAATGATATTGAGGTGGAATAAGAAGCATTTAATTCATAGTTTATAAAAATCCTAAAAGCAACGAGAGTTAACTGGCTGCCAATGTCTTCTTTTTACCGTTTGTCCTAAATTGAATGAAATTTGTCATTTAAGACAAATTGAACAAGAGCTACCTTTGCCATACAGACTAAAAGCAAATAGTATGATAAAAGTTGCAATAAACGGATTCGGAAGAATCGGCAGAATGACATTCAGGAAGCTGTTTGGTAATAACGAAGTGGAAGTAGTTGCATTGAATGATCTGAGCACCCCTGAAATGCTCGCATATTTATTGAAATATGATTCCATACATGGCGTATTTCCCAATACAGTGCGTAGTACGGAGAAATCGCTGGCTGTTGATGGAAGGGAAGTGGCGGTATATGCCGAAAGGAATCCTGAAACCCTGCCCTGGAAGGAACTTGATATAGATGTGGTGCTGGAATGTACCGGGATCTTTGAATCGAAAGACAAGGCCGCATTGCATTTAAAGGCAGGTGCTAAAAAAGTGATCATATCCGCACCATCAGACAAGGATGTGAAAACAATTGTATACAATGTTAACCACCAGTTGCTGAATAAGGAAGATGTACTGATCAGCGCAGCATCATGTACTACCAATTGCCTGGCGCCTATGGCCCAGGTATTGAACGACCGGTTTGGTATTATTACCGGCCAGATGAATACCATTCACGCTTATACTAATTCGCAGCCCCTGATGGATACCCCCGATCCTAAAAACGGTTTCCGTAAATCGAGGGCAGCAGCCGATAGCATCGTTCCTTACACCACAGGTGCAGCTAAAGCCATTGGACTGGTGATCCCTGAGCTGAACGGAAAACTGGATGGCGCTTCGCAGCGTGTTCCCGTTCATTCAGGTTCTGTAGTAGAACTATATACCTTATTGAATAAAACAACCAGTGAAAAGGAAATAAACGAAGTAATGAAAGCTGCTGCCAATGAGTCATACGGTTATAACGAAGATCCCATTGTTTCGCAGGATATAGTAGGAATGAGTTATGGTTCACTGTTTGACGCCACTCAAACCAAGATCACCGGGATGGGGGATAAGCAGCTGTTGAAAACAGTATCGTGGTACGATAATGAAATGTCATTCGTTTCCCAGTTAACAAGGTTATTGATCTGTTTCAGTAATTTATAATCAGGCAAAGCTTTTCCGGTAGGCAACCGGAGTGGTGTTAAGGTGGCGGATAAAAAGCCGCCTTAAACCATTAGCGTCGCCGGTGCCGCACTCTGCTGCTATTTCTTCGAGGCTCAAACGGGTTTCTTCCAGGCGGCGACGGGCAGCTTCCACCCGGGCTTTTTCAACGAACTTAGCTGGTGTTACCCCCGCTTCCCTGTAAAATACCCTGGAGAAATTACGGGCGCTCATAGATGCTTTGGCTGCCAGTTGTTCAACGGACAGATCTTCGTCCAGGTGTTCCTGGATCCATTGCAAACTATCTTTTACCGGCCTGTAATCCGTTTTTTGCGTCATAAGGATATTACTGAACTGCGACTGGTTCCCGGGCCGTTTCAGGTATAGTACCAGGATCCTGGATACCTCTATGGCCACTTCTCTCCCCAGGTCTTCTTCTACCAATGCCAGTGTAAGATCAATGCCGGTAGATATCCCGGCAGAAGTGTAAATATTTCCCTGTTTGATATAGATGGGGTCTTTCTCCACTTTAACTGACGGGAACTTTTCAGCCAGCTTATCGTGTAGCTGCCAATGGGTAGTGGCGCGGCGACCATCCAGCAGGCCGGTTTCCGCCAATATAAAAGCACCCGCACAAATGGAAGCGATACGGGGTTTCGATTTGCTTTTATTGACCTTTTGTATCCATTTCAGTACATGGGCCGGCGCTCCTTTTCTGTATTCTCCCCTGCCGGCAATGATTACGGTATCTATGGGATAGCGGATCCCCGAAATGCCTCCTTCGCAAATAACAGGCATACCGGCAGTGGTAGGCACAGCCATCGTATCATCCATGGATACCAGGTGCGTAGTATAGCATTTATCTTTTGCCTTTCTATGCCTTGTCATGTAGTCGGAGGTTTTGGAAAAAACTTCCAACGGGCCCGCCACATCTAACAAAGAGGTTTGCGGGGGCACCAGTATAACGATATGCCTGGTTTTGTTTATCATATTGGCAGGAAATGATACTTTGTGCAAAAATAGGACATTTCGGCCAATTGGGGATCAGTGTTTCGGAACTGTTTTCTGACTGGAATAAGAAGTCAGACAATTGCGGGTAGGAACGCTAATTGAAGCATATAAAGCAACCAGACCCGGACAACAAACCTTTTGCCAATGCTTCTAAAGGGCCTTTGCGTTCGCGACCCGGCTGATAATCGAATAGCACCAGATCCCGCATACTGTTGTGGTACACCTAATAATAGCCCAATGCGTCTCTCCCTTTCTTCTCCCCACCGAAGCGCTGCTGTTGGCAGTGTAATGGGAGGTGGTCAATGTACTTGCCGATCAATATCTGCGTGGGCAGACCGGGACCCAGCTGAATGAGAAAAAGGCAGGAGAATCACTATCTTGTTTTAAGATCACAGGTCTGATCTGCTGAAGAGAGATATTATGTTATGAGCAAAAGGCTAATACTAACTGTGTGAAATTTTTAATAACATTGTGGCTAATTCGGATCAATCAACTTATTAATTGTCAGGCATTAAACATAACAATGACCGTCAACTGCTGCTGCAGATCTCTGAAGGGGATGAGCAGGCGTTTGCTATGCTTGTGAAAGCATATTCCGGCCTTCTTTTTACATACCTGGTCAAAATTACCAAAGATCAGGACATAGCATCCGACGTGGTACAGGAAATTTTCACCCAGCTATGGCTAACACGGGAGTCTCTGAGAGAAGTGGAAAGCTTTCGTTCCTGGTTATTCGTAATCTCAAGACATCACGCAGTCAGGATGCTGAAGAACATCAACAGAGAGTACAAAAAACGGGAGGAGTGGCATCAAATTACACAAACTGTGGCCGACGCCATGGAGGCACAGGAAGAGGCCTCTTTAAAAGATGCGTACGATGTATTGGTAAAAAGTGCTGTAGATCGGCTCCCGCCGCAGCAAAAGAAGGTTTGGACGCTTGCCCGGTTAGAAGGGAGAAAATATGCCGAAATAGCAGAGGAAATGCAGATTAGCCGGGAAACCGTAAAAAAATACCTCCAGATTGCTTCTTCATCTATCGTTGACTACATCAGGAATAATGGCCTGCCAATCATAATTTCCTTCCTGATTATAAAATTGTAAATTTTTTTTTCATTCGAATACCCCCTTTTTTACAAAAGTCTTCTCCTAAGATAAAGATGGATCATATCCGTTGAAATAAATTGATTGACTGTGAATAGCAGATTACAACACCTATTGGAACGATGGTCAGATGACCAGTTTACCGAAGCGGAAAAACGGGAGCTTATTGATATGTTGCAATCGGCTTCTACTGAACAGGAAATCATTCCTGTACTGGAGGATATGTGGGAAAAAATGCAGGATGAAGGCCTCTTTAGTGAAGCCCGGCAGCAAACGATGATCAAAAATATCCTGGATCGTTATCCCGGCAGAGAGTTCCCTGTTGATAAGGAAGCAGTGAAGGGTATGTATGTTGGTCACCGGAATTGGTTCATGCGGAAATGGAGTTGGGCTGTAGCGTCTTCTGTGGCATTGATAATTGGTATTGGTGTTTATTATCTGTATCACAAAAAGCAGGCAGAAACACCAGCGGGTATTGTGCAGTCGGTAACAAATGGACAACAGGGGAAAAGTAGCGTTCTACTTACCTTATCAGACGGATCACAGGTACTTTTGGATACTGTTAAAAATGGCCGGATAACATTACAGCGAGGAACAGTTGCCAAAGTTACCAATGGGGTATTTGAGTACGAAAGAACAGGTGCAGAAGTTCAGTATAATACAGTATCTACCCCAAAGGGAAAGCAGTTCCAGCTTCGGTTATCAGATGGAACCAGTGTGTGGTTGAACGCGGAAAGTTCCATTAAATACCCGGTAGTATTTACGGGTAAGGAAAGACTTATTAGTGTTACAGGAGAAGTGTACATGGAAGTAGCTCAGAACCCTTCCATTCCTTTCAGGGTAGAGGTTAACGGCGGGACTTCTGTTGAAGTACTCGGAACAAGTTTTAACGTGAATGCATATAATAATGAGCAATCCGTTCGAACCACGCTGCTGGCTGGAGCCATACGGGTTGCAATGAAAGGGGCAGCCTACAAACTGCTTAAACCCGGACAACAGGCGCTCACAACCACTGAAAACAGGCCTATCCAGGTTTTTGACGATGTAAATGCAGTTTCGGTTGTTGCCTGGAAAAACGGTGTCTTTGACTTTGATGATGTTCCGCTGGAGGAGGCTATGCGGCAACTTGCAAGATGGTATGACATTGAAATAATTTATCAGCAAACAATTCCGAAAGTACAGCTGGGCGGTACTATTAAGAGAAGCCTTCCCTTTACCGATGTGCTGTATTTTTTGAGCAACGTGGGACTTCACTACAAACTGGAAGGAAACAGGAAATTAATTATACTTCCCTGATGGCTATTGACTAACCATTCAGCAAGTGTCATTGATAACAAAATAATGTACTGAGCAGGCCGCTTGGTAAAAGCCAAAGATGCCGGGAATCTCTCCGGTAATGACCTGGTATGCCAATAAAGCATCTTGTTCGGGATCAATAGGAACCAACCAAAATTATTTAGAAAGTATGCATTTTTCTGCTTTAAACCAGCCGTGGAGGCTGGGATTAGCCTGGCATGGATTCTCCTGCCGCCTGGTACCAACCAAAATAAGGTTCGCGATGAAACTAACATTTGTATTATTAACTGTCATCTTAGTTCAGGCACAAGCCATAGGATTGGCGCAGTCTATTACTACCAAACTACACAAAGAGCCTTTGCATAATGTGTTTAAAATTATTGAAAAACAGACGGGAGTAACTGTTTTTTATAATGATGAGCATATTAAGAATGCGCATCCTGTCACTATTGAGGCAC
>JBCNPS010000098.1:0-16324 GCA_039593235.1 Chitinophaga sp.
ATCGACATACCCACAATAAAAAGAAAAGCAGGGAAAACAACATCCACAAAAGTCATCCTATCTTCATTACCATGCGCATGCTGCATCCACAACGGGATGCCGCTTACACCGGCCACGCTGTTAACAAAAATCATGACAAGAATAGTTATTCCGCGGAAGGCATCTATGGATAAAATGCGGCCTGTCTTTAAGTTGTTAATCATAAGCGGTAAGGAATGACTTTATACCAAAATACAATATTTACTTTATATTCTCCTGCTGCCGTTGAGCCCATTTTAATAACCGGGGTGCCAAAAAATAATTATCTTTCTTCCGCTAACAAAATCTAAAAAGCTTATGATAAAGTCCATCCTCACCCTAACCGGTCTGGCTGCTGTTACCTGCTTTGTGGCATGTAACCAGGGGCAGAAACAGCCCGGAGATACCACTTCTTCCACCCCCGATGCAGTAGCCGCTAATGTAGACAGCACCGTGAACCCCGCCCAGGATTTTTTCGATTATGCCAACGGCGGCTGGATAAAACGCAATCCTATACCAGCTGAATACAGTTCATGGGGGATCGGAAATCTTGTAAAGGAAGAATTGTACAAACGCCTGCGTATCATCAATGAAAAAGCAGTGGAGCATCCCACCGATCCTATCTCTAAAAAAATTGCAGCGTTCTGGACAAGCGGCATGGATTCCGTTCGCATCAACCAGGAAGGCATAAAGCCTATTGAGGCAGAACTGAAAGCCATTGATGCAGTTACCACCATTCCCCAACTGGTTCAAATAGCTTCCAAACTGAACATGAACACCGGCGCCTTTTGTAGTCTTTATATAGGCCAGGACGCCAAAAACAGCGAAGTGATTGCCGTTCAGCTGGACCAGGGCGGATTGGGCTTACCTAACCGCGACTACTACTTTAACACCGATGCACGTACCACCAACATAAGAAATGCTTATCCTGCACACGTTGCCAAAATGCTGCAGTTTGTTGGTTACGACAGTACCGCCGCTAAAAAGGCCGCTGCCGGCATTGTACAGCTGGAAACCAGCCTGGCTAAAAACAGCCGCAAACTGGAAGCACTCCGCGACCCCGAAGCGAACTATCACAAAATGGCAGTAACCCAGTTAAATAAAATTGCCGGGAATATCGATTGGAATGATTTCATCAAACAACAAGGCATCAGCAAATTTGCAGATACCATTATTGTTGGCCAGCCGGAATTTTACACCAACCTGAGTAATGCCGTTAAATCACAATCCCTTCAAACCTGGAAAGACTACCTTAAATGGAACCTGATCAACGCTGCAGCTTCGCATCTCAGCGATACTATTGCCAACACCGACTTTGCCTTTTTTGGTACCCTCCTGAGAGGGCAGGACAAACAAAAGCCCCGCTGGAAACGTGTACTCGACGCTGAAGAAAGCGCCCTGGGCGAGGCATTGGGACAACTGTTTGTAAAAGAGTTCTTTAATACTACCGCCAAAAAAAGATATGAAAACCTGGTGGAAGAAATACGCGGTGAACTAAAAACACGCATTGAACACCTCGACTGGATGAGCGACAGCACCAAACAAAAAGCATTGTATAAACTATCGAAGATCACGAAAAAAGTAGGCTATCCCGATAAGTGGAAAGATTTCTCCGCAATGGATATCAAGGAACAATCCTACCACCAGAACATTGAGGCAGCACAGCAATGGTGGCAGAATTACGAGATCAACAAACTGGGCAAACCGGTAGACCGTACCGAATGGGATATGACCCCGCAAACATATAACGCCTACTACAACCCCAGCAACAACGAAATTGTATTACCGGCCGGTATCTTTACCGTTCCCGGTAAACGCGATGAAGAGCTGGACGATGCTATCGTTTATGGCTATGCCGGCGCCTCCACCATTGGTCACGAAATTACACACGGCTTCGACGATGAAGGCCGCCAGTTTGATGCCGCAGGCAACCTGAAAAGCTGGTGGACCAAAGACGACGAGAAAAAATTCAATGAACGCGCAGCCGTAATGGTGAAACAATTTAACAACTACGTAGTAGTGGATACCTTACGCATCAATGGTAAAGCTACGCTCGGCGAAAACATTGCAGACCTCGGCGGTATCCTGCTGGGCTGGGAAGCATTCAAAAAAACGGAGCAGTTTAAAAAGAATGAGAAAGTTGCCGGCTACACTCCCTCACAACGATACTTCATGGGTTACGCACTCGGCTGGCTGGGACATACCAAAAAAGAATCCCTCGCCAGGCAGGTGCTCACTGATGTGCATTCACCCGCCAAGTTCAGGGTGAACGGGCCTTTCGCGGATGTAGATGCTTTTTATGAAGTATACGGCGTGAAACCCGGCGATGCTATGTACAGGGCGGATAGTGTAAGGGTACGCATTTGGTAATGCAGCGGATTTTGTCTGACTCAGGATTATGATGATTACGCTGATTACACTGATTTTATTTTTTTGATTTTCATTTGATATTTAGAGCCGGATTTTATCCGGCTCTTTGTTTAAGTTGTTGGAATGAGCTAAATTAGCGCTATTGTTTGTTTAACCTTATATATAATTTATGATTAACCCAGATTATAAGCATTCCGAGCTTACCGGAAGAATTATCGGTTGTGCAATGCAGGTACACCGCATACTTGGATCAGGATTTCAGGAAGTGATTTACCAACGGGCATTAGCCATTGAAATGAATGAAAATCAAATTCATTTTGTGAGAGAAAAAGAGATTCCTTTATATTATAAAGGGCAACATGTAGGAGACAGAAGAGCTGATTTCATTGTAGAAGATGTTGTAGCCGTAGAGCTAAAAGCTTTAATAGGAATAGAACAAGCCCATTTATCCCAAGCAAAAAGCTATCTCGAAGCATATAACGTAGAAACCGGATTACTTATTAACTTTGGCCGGCCAAGCCTTGACTTTAGAAGATTAATCAACGGAAACTATAAATGAAAAAAATCTCTTTCAATACACAAAAAAAAATCAGTGTAATCAGCGTAATCATCATAATCCTGAGTCAGACAATTTCCGCTCAAACCGCGCGGGAAACACTTAAGCCGTTCAAAGGCACACCACGGCATTATGTATGCCAGGAAACGAAAGACAAAGTAGTAATCGATGGCAAACTTGAAGAAGCCGGATGGCAGCAAGCCCCCTGGACCGATGATTTCCAGGATATTGAAGGCGACGCCAAACCTGCGCCCGCACTGCGTACCAGGGCAAAGATGATGTGGGATCAGCAATATCTTTATATTGCGGCCACCCTGCAGGAACCTCATATCTGGGGAACACTGACAGATCATGATGCTATCATTTTCCGGGACAATGATTTTGAAGTATTTATAGATCCCGATGGAGACACCCACCAATACTACGAAATAGAGATCAATGCTTTAAATACCGTGATGGACCTTTTTATGGGTAAGCCGTACCGTAATATGGGAGAGGCTTTGATAAACTGGGATACCAAAGGGATTATCACCGCCATACATATTAACGGTACTATCAATAACCCATCAGATACGGATAAGGAGTGGACGGTGGAAATGGCCATCCCTTTCAGTGCACTCAGCTTTTTCAGCAGGAACCAGCAACCACAGGAAAACAGCCTTTGGCGGATCAATTTTTCCCGGGTGGAATGGGATACCGATATTAAAAACGGAAAGTATGTAAAACTGCAACGGCCGGAACACAACTGGGTATGGTCGCCGCAGGGCATTGTAAACATGCATGCACCTGAGCGTTGGGGCTACCTGCTGTTTACCAGCAAAGCCAATACTACTTTTCAATTGCCGCCCGCGGAGGAAGCCCGGCAATACCTCTGGCAGATCTACAGCGCGCAACTGGAATACAGGCAAGCCAACGGGCGATATGCCGGCAGTTTAAAAGCACTGAAGATCCCCGAAAAACAAACAGGCCCTAACGGCCAGGTATATACGTTAAAAATGGAAGGCATTTCGTTACAATATAATGCCAGCGTTACCGGTAGCAATTTCACCGGTTCCGTAAATATCAACCAGGAAGGTAAAATTTATAATAATAGAAAATAACGGGTATGGATAAACGTCTTTTTATAAAATCATTGGGTATCGGGGGATTGGCATTAGTAAAACCAGTACTGCCGGCCAGCGCCGCTGCTATGGGAATTGCGGCGCCTACACTGGAAAAAAATGCCGTGCAGCACCGGGTATGGATCAACCCTGATCATAAAGATACTGCGGCCGTTCTGCAATCAAGGTATGCCGCTTATAGCAAAGCTGGCATCACCGATATTATGTTTGAAGCTGATAGCCCGTTGCATTTTAAAACGGCGAAAACCAACGGTATCAAGGCGCATCGCTGGATGTGGACCATGAACAGGGGAGAGAAGGAGCTGCTGGCCAGTCACCCGGAATGGTATGCGCAAAACCGTAAAGGCGAATCCTGTGCTAACCATCCTCCCTATGTGGATTACTACCGCTGGTTATGCCCCAGTAAACCGGAAGTGGTGAACTACCTGAAAAACCAGGTGGAGAAAATCCTTTCATTGGATTATGTAGATGGTATTCACCTCGACTACGTCCGTTTCTGCGATGTGATATTACCCGTGAATCTCTGGAGCAATTATGGTATTGATCAATCTAAAGAATTGCCGGAATATGATTTTTGTTACTGCGAGCAATGCCGCAACGCCTATAAAGAAAAAAGCGGCATAGACCCGCTGCAAATGGAGCATCCGGATCAAAGTCCTTCCTGGCGGAAGTTCCGCTACGACAGGATCACCAACGTAGTGAGCAACCTGGCTGCAGTAGCCCGGCAACATAAAAAACCTATTTCAGCAGCAGTGTTTCCCACGCCTGAAATTGCCAAACGTATTGTGCGCCAGGACTGGACCAACTGGCCGCTCGATGCCATTTGCCCGATGATCTACCACGGTTTTTACAAGGAAAATGTGAGCTGGATCGGCGATGCCGTGGCAGAAGGCGTGAAGGGCCTGCACGGCGCATTCCCGTTGTATGCCGGCTTGTATCTGCCTGACTTCCACGGCAACTACGCCGATCTTGGTGAAGCCGTAAAGCTGGCCATCGAAAATGGAGCAGCAGGCGTTTCTATCTTTGGTGAAGTAACACCGGAAGTGCTGCGGGTATTAGGTGAAAATGCTTAGTATATCTGAAAATAAATTGGGGAGATAAAAGCATTACCTGCTTATATCTCCCCAATTTATTTTAACCGGCATGCAATAATTACCTGCCTACATCTTCCCAAATCTTTTTAAAAATCCAGGATAAAAAAAATTATCCGCGTATATCTTCGCTAACTATTTATAATCCTGAAAAATAAAATCAGGCTAATCAGCATAATCATCATCATCCTGAGTCAGACAACATCCGCTTAAAGCGCATTCGATGGCCTGTCCGCAGCAGCCTTACCAAAATTGAGGTTAGGCTTGTTACCCATTTTCACTACCAGCGTTCCACCTTTCACTACATCCTGGTGGGTGATAAAACTTTTCGTATATGGCTTACCGTTAAGCGTAGCGCTTTGAATGTAGATATTTTCTGCACTGTTATCGATGGCCTGAACAGTGAAGGTTTTACCTGTACCCAGTTTGATAGATGCCTTGTCGAACAGTGGGCTGCCTAACACATACACGCCACTGGCGGAGTTTTCAGGATAGAAGCCCAGGGAAGAAAATACATACCAGGAAGACATTGCACCGCAATCTTCATTACCGGCAAGCCCTTCCGGCTGATCGAAGTAAAATTCCTTCATTACCTGTCTTACTCTTTCGGCGGTTTTCCACTGGTAACCGGAGAAAGCATACATATAGGTAACATGGTGACTTGGTTCGTTACCATGCGCGTACATACCAATAAGACCGGAGATATCGCTGGATGCTTCAGCACCCATATCTCCTTTTGCAGTAAAGAGGCTGTCGAGTTTGCGGGTAAACGCGTCATCGCCGCCCATGAGCTGGATCAGGCCTTCCACATCCTGCGGTACCAGCCAGGTGTATTGCCAGCCGTTGCCTTCTGTGAAATCACCTTTTTCATGGATGGAGTTAAATGGATCATAAGGTGTTTTGAAGCTGCCATCGCTCATGCGTGGGCGCACAAAGCGAATGGTGCTGTCGAAATAATTGCGGTAATAGGCCGCGCGTTTTTTATAGTATCCGAAGTCTTCTGTTTTGCCCAGTTTCTTTGCCATGGCTGCAATGCACCAATCGTCGATAGCATATTCCATGGCTTTGGAAACGGATTCGTATTCCTTATCTGCGGGGATATAACCCAGTTCCTTTACATATTTCAGCCCCAGGTCGTCGCGATTAGCAGTTACTTTCATGGCTTCGAAAGCTTCTTCCGCGTTGAATCCTTTAAATCCTTTCAGATAGGCATCTACAATAGGAGGTACCGCATGATAGCCCACCATACAGTTGGTTTCGTTGCCCATCAGCGGCCATACCGGTAATTTGCCCTGTTGTTTGTGAATGGCCAGCATGGAGTTCACGAAGCTGTTCACCTTTTCAGGATGCAGGATGGTAGCGAGTGGCGCGCAGGAGCGATAAATATCCCAGAGAGAAAATACGGAGTAGTTATCGAATCCCGGGTTGGAATATACTTTCTTATCGGTGCCTCGGTAGCTGCCATCGTGATCGTTGAACAGGGCAGGATCGATCATGGTGTGATACATGGCCGTATAAAACACGCGGCGGGCGGCTTCATCTTTTGTTTCAATACTTACTTTAGCCAGTTCCTTGTCCCATTTGGCGTTGGCGTTGTTGATGGTTTTGATAAAATCCCATCCTGGTATTTCCGCCTTGATATTAGCCAGGGCATTTTCACTGCTCACCGGGGAAATGCCTACTTTCAGCATTACCTGCCCAGGCGATTTATCGAACACGATCACGCCTTTGGCTTCTTTCGATTTTACTTCTTTCCCACTTTGTTTATTATCTCCATCAAATACTTGGAATTGTTTTACCGGCACATTGGATTTAATGGCAAACCAAAGGCGCTGGTCTACCGCCCAGCCTTTGGAGTAACGATAGCCTTCAAGGGTATATTCATCTACCTGGCGGATAAATGTTTCTACCGGCGCATCCCATCCTATACCTTCTTTAAGGTCGATGATGATATTGGCCTGCTGATCTTTTGGAAAGGTGTATTTATGAAAAGCCACTCTTTCCGAAGCGGTTAATTCAGCTTTGATATTGTAGTCGTCCAGTTGAACGGCATAGTAGCCGGGACGCGCGGTTTCCCTGTTGTGCGAATAGTGAGAGCCGTATCCCGAAGTTGGATTTTCCTGTGTGCCACGATTGGTTCTCACATTACCGGTGTAGGGCATAATGAGTACATCGCCCAGGTCGCCGATACCGGTTCCGCTGAGGTGCATCTGGGAGAAGCCTATTAATACGCTGTCTGAATAGTGATATCCGGAGCACCAGTCCCAACCTTTTACAATATTGGTAGGGCCGGTTTGTACAGCGCCATAAGGAACGCTGGCGCCCACAAATACGTGTCCATGTCCGCCGGAGCCGATATAAGGATCTACTGACGCAACTGCTTTACTTTCCACAAAGCCTGGTAATGGTGCTGACTTCCTCTGTGCATTTGTCTGAATGCCGTGAAACAGCATCGCAGATAACGCAAATGCGCTACCTATCTTGAATCCCGTGTTCATAATCAAAAACCTTTAATAATCCGGCAATTTACACCCGGATTATTACTTTTTCAGTTAATTTTTTCACAATACGGCAGCTGGTGTCAATTCCCTGGCAGGCGCGGGGGAGGCGTCTTTTTTCAGCAAATATTTCCGGGCATAGATATCATAGGCGATCATGAGCCATAAAACCAGGCAGGGCAAGGCTTTTATCGCATATGGTATAGCTATGTTCTTCCTTACCCAGGGAGTTAAAAGATCTGAATGAGAAAAACTGATCAGGATAATGGCAAAAAACATGAATATGTTATTCCTCCTGGTATACGGCTGCATTACGTACCAGATACAAACCGCCGGTAAGGCAATGATGTAGGTAGGCGATTCGGAGCTGGTGCTGAACAGTACGGGGAACATCAGTGTAGAACAGAGTATATACAGGCGATAGCGGGAGTTATAGCGATCCTGCAGCCGGGTATACTGTAACAGGAAAAGCGCTATTGCCGGAATAAGCACCACGTTATTACTTAGTCCCGGCAGATGGAATACCCTTTTAATAAAGCCTCCGGCAGATATATCCTGGAACAAGGTACTTACTCCTTCATTCAGTTCGTTTTTGTGTATCAGCGCAGCATACCAATCAAAGTAACATTGAATAATATATTGGGGAGAAGATATAGCCATGGGCAGTACAAACAATACTGCGCCCCATAAAAACAGGCCTCCGATAAAGCGTTTGGGGTTGGGACTGAAAAAGAAAAATGCCAGTCCTACGATACCATAGAATTTTGTAAGGGTTCCTAAAACAATAAAGAAAGCGGCCCAAAGCTCTTTCCCTTTAATAGTATGGGTAAATGTGAGGATGATAAAAGCGCCGATGAACTGATTCATCTGGAACCAGCTGGCGGCGCCCATTATTTCCATTATGCATAGCAACAGGATGATATTCTGATGCAGGCGTGTGAGTGGTAATTGCCGGATGGCATAAAATAAAACAGCCGAACCGGCAAGCGACCAGAGTATTGCACCCAGGTTGGTATCCAATCCTGCAAAAGGGGCAATAACGATACTGAATACGGGACCGTAAAGATTTACATCGTAGTAATCGGCCGGGTAGGGGATGTATAGCGGCTGCTGATGTATAACGTGAAAAAATACATCTTTAAATATGAGATAATTATTGATATTATGCCGGGAGATCTCCAGGATGGCGCCGATAAAGGATAACCCAAACCATAAGCTCATGATCAGCCATTCCTTTTCTGCCAGGTAATTCAGCACCGTTCTTTTTTCACGCATATCGATAAATGCTAATTAAATAAAGCTCCAATACGCTGGTATAACGCAGCTGCGCGGCGTATCCCTCTATTGATCAGTGAAGATTTAGGTGCTTTCACCCGTGAATCTATGGGGATTCCTCTGGCTAAAATCAGAGATCCAGGTTATTTCTATGTGTATTGCACCCTAAAGAGGCAGCGGCCAAAATAATTGCAAGGGATTCTTCTGGCTGAAATAAATCTCCAGGTTATTTCTATTTGTCCTGTTTGGGGCTCCAAAGGGTCAGCGGAAAAAATAATTACAGGGGATTCTTCTACCTGAAATCAGAGATCCAACTAATTTATGCATCAACAGATAAACCAGCCGTAAAATAAAATCATCATAATCATCATAATCCTGCTCCAAGACAATTTACCCGCCGAAGGCGGGTGCTACTGCTGCAATATGAACGCAGTATTAGTTCTCCGATGCCGCCCATTGTTTGGATTGCTCATTTACAGCGTATACAACGCCGGCAACGATCACACAACAGGCTGCCAGTAAGGAAACGATCAATAATAACATAGCATTCCGGTTTATTCACATGAAAATCAAAAATACAAAATCCTTTTACACCATACACTTATGCGTTCAGCAAGGCAATTTTCGTAAATTACCCTCATGAGTGCAATGGCAAATCCCCGGAAAAAACGTTCGGGAAAAGATGAAAAATTAACCTTCAGAGAGCGGCTGACCGCCCTTCGGAATTTACCCGCATTTTTCCGGATGGTATGGCAAACCAGCCCGGGACTGGCTATTGCCAACACGGTGCTGAGAATAGCCCAGGCTACTATGCCGCTATCTTTGTTGTATGTGGGCAAACTGATTATTGACCAGGTAGTGCATATCACTAAAGATCCGGGGCATTCCACTGCGTGGCTATGGCAACTGGTAGCAATGGAATTGGGCCTGGCCATCATATCCGACGCGCTCGGTCGCGCTATTTCGTTGCTGGATAGCCTCTTAGGCGACCTGTTTGCGAACCACACCTCCGTGAAAATTATGGAACATGCCGCCAAGCTGGATCTCGACCAGTTTGAAGATGCGGAGTTTTATGATAAACTGGAACGCGCCCGGCAGCAAACCAGTGGAAGAACAGTACTGTTGGCGCAGGCACTGAGCCAGGTACAGGATATTATTACGATCGTTTTCCTGGCAGCAGGACTTGTGCTATTCAATCCCTGGCTCATATTATTACTGTTGCTGGCGGTGATCCCTGCCTTCCTGAATGAATCGCATTTCAACGACCTGTATTACAAACTGGCCTGGGGCCAAACATCCGACAGGCGAGAGCTGGATTATATCCGCTATCTCGGCGCGAGTGATGAAACTGCGAAAGAAGTGAAAGTATTTGATCTTTCGAACTTCCTGGTGAACCGTTTTAAATCCATCTCCAATAAATTTTATATCGATAAAAAAACGTTGCAGATCCGGGATTCCATATGGGGAACTATTTTTGCCATAGTAGGCTCCGCTGGATATTATGCCGCTTATGTGATCATTATCCTGCAAACGATCCACGGGCATCTCAGTATTGGCGACCTGGCTTTTCTTGCGGGATCTTTCCGGCAATTACGTACTACGTTCCAGGGAATCCTTATCCGGTTTTCAAGTGTTACACAGGGCGCTCTTTACCTCCGCGATTTATTTGAGTTTTTTGAGATACAGCCTAAAATGGTTCCCGTGCTTCATCCACGGGCGTTTCCACGACCCATTCAACAAGGATTTACTTTCGAGGATGTTGGTTTTAAATACCTTAATGCCGACAAATGGGCCATCAGGCATCTTAACTTCACACTTCATCCCGGCGAAAAATTAGCGCTGGTAGGAGAGAACGGGGCCGGTAAAACCACGCTTGTGAAACTATTATCGCGCCTCTACGATCCGGTGGAAGGACGTATCCTGCTCGACGGCATAGATCTCAGGGAATATGATCTGGAAGAATTACGTACGCAGGTGGGCGTTATATTCCAGGACTACCAGCGTTACCAGATGACGGTTTCGCAAAACATTGCAGTAGGCAACATTGCCCAAAGCGATAACCTTCCGATGATCGAAGATGCGGCCAGGCAAAGTCTTGCGTTGCCCCTCATAGAAAAGATGCCGCTCGGCTATGAGCAGATGCTCGGGCGCCGCTTCAACCAGGGCATAGAGCTTTCCGGTGGCGAATGGCAGAAGATAGCACTTGCAAGAGCCTACATGAAAGATGCCCAGCTCCTGATACTGGACGAGCCCACTTCCGCACTGGATGCACGAGCAGAATACAATGTATTTCTCCGCTTTGCGGATCTTACCCGCGATAAAACCGCAGTGTTGATATCACATCGCTTTTCCACGGTACGCATGGCAAACCGTATCCTGGTGCTGGAACGCGGTACCCTTGTTGAAATCGGGAGTCATGAAGAACTGCTTGCCCGTAAAGGACGATACGCCGAATTATTTGAGCTGCAGGCAGCCGGGTACAAATAAAGCGCCCCCGGAAGGAGACGCTTTATAAAAACCTATGGCGGAAAGAAGAGGTGATTCCTCTTTCCTTACCAGACGCAGCTCAGCGGCTGATACCCCTATTGTCTGTTTTTTTATCTGCAGGCGGCGCATCACGGAGATAACACCATTTTAAAGTAATGGCCAACAGCAACATGATCAGCGTAGCAACAACTCCGGCCCAGGGCACCTGTTTCTTTTCCTTCCGCGCAGCTTCAATTTTCTTCCAGGCCTGTTGCGGATGATACCTGCCCATCTGCCTCAGCTCTTCTTTTAAAGTAGCTTCCTTTGTTAATTCGGTAAATAGCAACCGGTTTTCCTCGCTGGCAGCTATCCATACTTCCAGCGCTTCGCTTTCTTCGGCTGAAAGCGTGTTTTCCCAATACTTTACTATTAACCGGGCCCCGTGCTGATATGATTCCAGGTCATTCTGCAATGGACAGGAAGAAATTTAATACGAGAAACGTTTCCGGCTTCAATCGCCAGTGCAATAACTCCAATGCACGTACTTTTTGTGTTTTCACCCAACTTAGCGGCATCGCCATTTCTGCTGCGATCTCCTCATTTTTTAGCTCTTCTACATAGCTCAGCTTGAAAACTTTGCTGCAGCCTTCCGGGAGTGCAGCGATAGCCCGGTTTATTTCCCCGCCTACCTCTGCCTTTATAACGGCTGTTTTAACAGCTGTAGTGTGTTGGTTGCAGGCGTTCAGCACTTCTTTATACAGGTAAGTTTTAATTGCGGGAAAATCGTCGTCTTCCTGCTCATAATTTATGAACACTTTTTGAACAATATCCTCTGCCATGGCGGGATTGGCTATTAAAAGACTGGCAAACCGGCAAAGGCGCACGTATAGCAGGTCAAATAATGACTTTAGTTGGAGATGAGATTGTTTTGGACGGTGCGTGGACATTATGGTAAATGTAGGGAGAAAAGAGGGGATTAGCAAAGGGGGGATAAGGAATTTATATATTAAAAGATGAATGGCCGGAAAGATGTAATTGTAGGCCGGGAATCAAAAATTCATTTTCAGGGAAACAGCCCAATATTGCCCACCACCAAATCATACAACCGGTCAGCAATCAGCGTCTTTGCCGCTTCAAATCCCGCCTGGTGCTCACAAAACGCTGCATCATCGGCAACTTTATTAGCTATTTCCGATGCCAGTTCTTTACGGTATTTATACTGCCGATAAATTTCATCGCTACGTTTCTTTGCTTCACGCAGGTGAGTTGCTACGAACTGTAATCCGGGTAATGTTTCCAGCTGGGTGATAACTAAATCAGGATAGAAGTAAATAGCGCTACTAAAGCCTTCCCAATCTTCATAACTTAAAAATTCATGCAATACCAATAAACAATATACCGGCGGAGCTAAATAGGTTAACGTTTCCAAGGGTAACCAAAATTCCCTTTGGATATTTGATGTTGATTCAATGCTTTGCACAATCAGTGTTAGCGCTTCTTCCTTGTTATCCTTCGATTTTTGTAAGATTCGTTCAGATAAAGTGAAACGTGTTGCATTAATGCTGGCTATAGTTTGTGGAATATCGTAGTGATGCGTTATTAAATATTTCCTGGCCACATCTACGGAAACAGCCGTTTTTTGAATGATAACTTCGATTACTCCAGTTTCAAATAAGCGCTGCGCCTGATCAACATCTCCATTAGTTTGATTAAGCAGTTGAATACCCTGGCGGATGCCAATGGGAATTTGCTGGCGGAGCAGTTGAAGCTGCTCTTTATATGGTATTGGGTTTGACAAATAATGGATTATTTAGTTTTTCTTAATACCAGTAGATCTCTTGCTTCTACATCTAATGCCTCTGCAATTCTAAACAATGTCTCTATTGTTGGCTGCATTTGATTTGTGCACCATTTCGATACAGTATTTCTATTCATTTCCAAAGTTTCCGCCAGCCAATTATTTGTTCTGCCTTTTTCAGCGAGCACTGCTTTTATCTTATTAAATATTTTATCTGCCATAACTGCTTTATAAGCATATTTTTCACCAATATAAGCATAAGCAAAATCATTATGACACACTAAAAATCACATAAATAAGCATATTATCATAATTTAAAATAACTATAATCGCATTTATTATTATAATTTTACTACCTTAGCGCATAATAAAAATCTATTGTTATGCAAACCTCACCGTCATTATTTCATTACACACATTTATCCGAGCAAGAGTCTATTGATCCTATGCTGGCCATTAGCCG
This sequence comes from Chitinophaga sp., assembly GCA_039593235.1. Taxonomy (GTDB): domain Bacteria; phylum Bacteroidota; class Bacteroidia; order Chitinophagales; family Chitinophagaceae; genus Chitinophaga. The sequence continues at coordinate 13,657 of JBCNPS010000098.1, forward strand.
CTTCTGTGAATTGTTCCCTCCGGCTGCAGCACGACAAACACTTTGGCTGTGGCTTTCGGAAACATTGGCTGCTGAGGATACCCAATATGAAGACGCCCAACACAGGGCCGATCTCCTTTTACTTTACAACGAACTACTAAGATTACTGGACGCCAATTACCTGTTAAGTTTAGATAAGCCTGTAAGTAAGGCGTTGATCATACCTCTTTGATTCCACTTCAAATGAGTAGCATTGGCCCCAAAGCAGGCTGTATAGGGGTATACAGCGGGCTTGCAAACATCGGATCCGGGCAAGGATGAGAAGGTCCGAATGCGGGGTCAATGCTTATTTATACTAAGTTGTGCATTGCTCAATAGCAATTAAGAAATCAGCGCAAAATATTCCAACAAAAAGCCCGGCATCTCTGCCAGGCTCATCTTATAGATCTATTCTCTGAGGTTATTCAATCTTATACCACGGTAACCCCTCACTACCTTTCGGATGGTGAATAGAAGGCCTGATACTATTGCCATTGATCTCAAACCAGGGAAACGCACTCCGCCCCTGCGGATGGTGTACAGTAGGATACAATTTATCTTCTCTCACTTCATACCAAGGCAAGGAAGCTGATCCACCAGCATGATGAACAGTGGCAAAAACATTATTGTCTCTTATTTCATATTCGGCTGATGAACGCACACCGTCGGGATGATGTAATGTTCTAAGAAGTCTCATGATAAGTGGTTTTGGCATTGAAAAATATGGTTAACTGCTTATAGTACGGGTTTACTAAACAGAAAACGAATATAATAAAATAATTAATAAGGACCACTAACACCTACTAACTAATGATACCGGATTAAATGACGGTTAACAGTTAAAGAATAACCACTTCCTTTGATGGTATCCAATCTAACATCAGTGCTGTCCTTAAAATGCTTTCTGAGATTAGATATTGTTGTATTCGGCGAACTCTTGCTTCCCTCGCCTCCAATTATTTCTATCAATTCGGCTTTGGCAATTGTATCATTAAAGCGATCGGTAAATACATCCAGAATTTTCACTTCATTAATGCCCAGATTGAATGACCTGCCATTATATGATATTGTATATGTTCTTCTGTTATAGGTATATTCAGCAAAAGTGATCAGCTCACAGGCTGCTCTTTGTTCTTTTGCTCTCTTGATAAGCGCCCGCATCTGGGGAATCAATACTTCTATTTCAATTGGCTTTTCGCAATAGTCATCTGCACCGCGCCCGAGCCCCTTAATTTTTGTTTCCAGGTTAAAATCAGCCGAAATGTAAATGATCGGGACCCTGTTATCCTCTGAGCGGATCATTTCAGCCAGTTCCACTCCGCTAAGCCGGGGCATATGAACATCCAGTAAACAAAGATCAAACGATTTCTCTTTAAAAAGTCTCCAGGCCTGATCACCGTCATATGCACAACTTACCGAAAACTCTCCATTCATTTCCAGCGCCATTTTTAATGTGTTAGCATGTAGCATATCGTTTTCCGCATAAAGAATAGTAGAAATCTTTTTACCATTTACAATGGATTTCATAATTAAATATTTAGTCATTAAAAATTTGTTCAGAATAATTTCTATGAGATATAAATATATTGTTCCATGGAGATGTTTAATGCGCGTCTGCAAGGCATTGACGGAATATGGCAGATAGCTCACTGAGCCTGTATGTTTTATTAAAATATCCGTTTCCGCCGCCTCTGCCAAACACTTCCTTTTCCACCAAAGCAGGATCTTCTCCCGATAAATAAAAGATAGGAATACTACTGTTTATATTCCTGATTCGCTCCCCCAGGTCTATTCCATTTAGTCCTGGCAACATTATATCCAGTAAACAATAATGAAATCTCATTTCGTTGAATAATAACCAGGCATGTTCTCCATCGTAGGCATTGTAAACTTCAAAGCCACTTTTGCTCAGCACTCTTTTTACCACATTTGAGAAAATAGAATCATCTTCAGCGTGAAGCAGACGGTTGTTCATAATTGATTGGATGTTTTTGATTGTGTTTGTTGTAATCCCTTAAGTGGTGTCTTTTTTTTGATAATGATTGTTAATTAGTACAGCCTCTTTTCAAAAGAAAATCATCAGATACCGATAATTAAAAGATCATTTTGACACCGGATGCAACTTAATTAAAATCAAGTTTCTAAATTACCACAGCAGGAATTTATATATGTTTGTTAATCCGCTTTTAACAAACTTTGGACTGCATACTTTCTTAAAAAATTTTTTGTAACAAAACCCATTTTGCAACACCGGAAAATTCATCTCACTATTAACAATTGCACAACACTTCTTAAAAAGAATCTGCATAAACATTTGTTTCTAATTCCCCCACCTCCCTTATCCCTCAAAAAAAATTTCTAAAAAACATTTGGGGATATTAAAAAAATATCCCCACCTTTGCATCAACAAAAAACAACAAACATGTACCGCTCAATTTTTAACATACAATCAAAACACCAGTTTAGCCTGATACCAGGTTATACCAGTGGCGGGGCATGTTATGCTGAAGAATAAGTTGAAATAACAAATTCAATATATCGAGCACCCGCAACATCCCTACAGCCAGCACCTGCTGGGGCTGATGCCCCGCTTGCAATCCATGTCCCGCGAGGGACTGGAGGTGGAAGGCTGAGCCCCACCCACACGACA
>JBCNPS010000099.1:0-16294 GCA_039593235.1 Chitinophaga sp.
TAGGCCCGATAATAGCTACCTTAGACCCGGCTTTGATGGAGAAGGAAATATCCTTGAGTACCGGTTTCTGACCGTAGTTAACGTTTACCTCCTGAAATTCAATATCTCCCTTAACAGGCGTGGTAACAGCGCCCGCCGGCATAATGTCGGGCATGTTGATCACATTACTGATCCTTTGATAGGAAGCGGTGGCCTGGGCAATAATGTTACTCATAAAGCCGATCACCAGTATCGGGAAGATCAGTAAAGCAAGATAACTGCTGAAGGCGGCATAATCGCCGAGGCTCATACTGCCGGTTATCACGAAATGACCACCCAGCGCCAGGATAATAAGATTGGCAATGCCCGCGGTAAATGTGATCACAGGGATCAGCCCTGCAAAAAGCTTTACAATGGATAACCCAAAATCCATTGCTTTGCCGTTGGCATCCAGGAATTTCTGGTACTCCAGCTGCTGTGAATTGATGACACGGATCAACGCTGCACCAAGTATGCTTTCATTGATCACTTTGTTCAGCCAATCCATTACTTCCCGGCTCTTAATGAACAGGGACCTCACTTTGCGTAATACCAGGAAAAAGGTGATCCCTATTACGGGCAGCGTGGCAATCACTGCCAGCGCCAGTTCCCAGTTAATGGTAAGCAGCAATACGCTGGCGCCTACAATAATAAACAAGGACGATACCAGCGATACGATGGCCTGCGAAACAAACAGCTTGATAGAATCCACATCGGCAATCAGGTTGGTAAGCAACCGCGACGGATTGGCCTGTTCTACCCAGGCATAGCTCTGGCCGGAGATCTTGTCCGATATTTTAGTACGCAGGTTGCGCGCTACTTTTTCCGATACATATGTTTGTATGATGTTCTGCAGGTAGGTAAACACCAGGATGATGACCACCGCCGCCATAAATTTTATCAGCAGTGCATTCAGCTGAAAGGTACCGTGACTGTAACTGTCGATCCCATTTCCTATAATTTTGGGTAACCACAGGTTAAGGCCATTGCTCAGCAGTGTAAACAGGATCAGCAAACTAACCATACCCATGTAGGGTTGCAGGAGACTGAAAATGCCGGCTTCTTTCTTTTTACTACCCTCTTTTTGTTTCATTATTAACTGGTGTGTTTAGCAGGACGCGGCTTTTAAAAGGATTTCCAGGTGAAGACGAATCCGCGCTGCAAATATTGTACAATATCGCAACAAGATATTATTTTTTTCAGGCTTCCCGGTATGAGATGTTGGGAGCAGAAAGGGGAGTGGTGCTGAGAAAAAGCAACCGGCGCGGGTTCCTGCCCGTTGGAACCCGCGCCGGCGGCCTGGTTTAGATAGTTACCGCTGCTTTCTTTTTTTCGTAAACAGCGCTGGCAAGCCAGTAAAATTCGTCCAGGAAGCGGGCGGCCGATTTGGCCGTGTGTTCGCTGGTAAGTTCCTGCGTGTCTGTAAAGGCGCCATATACTTCCGGTACCAGCAGTTTTACCGGCAGTGCATAAGCGCCCACGCTGAGGATCACCTGTTGCAGTTGTGTGGCGGCATTGATACCACCGAGTTTTCCGGCGCTTACCGTAACGATCCCGATAGCTTTCCGGGAAAATTCGCTGCTGAAATAATCCAATGCATTTTTCAGTACGCCTGAAAAGCTGCCATGGTATTCCGGTGTAACAAATATCAGCGCATCTGCGGCATGCAGGCGAAGGCTCAGGTCCTTTACCACCTGTGGCAGTTGCGGATGAATACCTACCCGCTCTTCCAGCATGGGGAGCTGCGTTTCGGCCAGGTCTACCAGGTCGGTATCCAGTCCCCTGTCTGTTAGTTTTTTCTGCAGGTAATGGGCAATTTTCTGTGATTGCCTTCCCTGCCGGATACTTCCGATTAATATGGCTATTTTCATCATTTTGTTTTTTAGTAAGACATGTAGCTACCCGTACCGACAATGATATTCCGGCGGCAACTGGTTGTTTGCATTGTAAAATTGCTACCGGACGGAGGGCCCTGCCGGCCGGTATATGCAGGAGCAGTTTTGAAATACGTATCACTGGTTGTACGCGCCTTTGTACACATGCGCTGCGCGCTGGCATGTGTACAAAGGCGCAGGCAATGAATATGCACCTTGTTACACATCAACCTGCCACTGAACAGGCACATGGCCATATTCCGCCGCATTGCCGGCGTTACGTATTACAAAGGATCGTTTTCTTTATGGGACAAAGATAGTATCTTTGCTGAATAAACCAAATAAACACTTTGTTTATTATGAATAATAACTTTGCCGATAATGAGCGGGCGATATGGATACTGAAAGCACAGGGGCCGCAACCCTTGTGTAAACTGGCGGAGGAACTGAAGGTAACGATGGAAGGCGCCAGGTTTCAGCTGCTCAAGCTGGCAAATGAAGGGTTGGTACAGGCCACTACAGAGGTAAAGGGCAGGGGCAGACCAAAACAGATCTGGTCGCTCACGGAAGCAGGCAATGCCCGTTTTCCCGACCGGCACCAGGATCTGGCACTGCGTCTCCTGTGCAACATGAGCAAAACACTTCCCGCAGCAATGATGCAGGGCGTACTTGATGCCGCCGCCCAAAGCACCCTGGAAAAATACCAGGAAGAATTAAAAGGGGCCACCACTATAGAAAGCCGCGTGCGCATATTAGCGGATATCCGTAACCGTGAGGGTTACATGGCCTCCTGTGTTGAGGAAGGAAACAGTTACCTGCTTATAGAAAATCATTGTCCCATACAGGCGGCAGCTACCTGCTGCAGCCGCTTCTGCCAGTCGGAGCAGGATATGTTTTCCGCTATCCTGGGAAAACATGCAAAAGTGGAACGACTGGAACATATATTGGATGGGCAGCGCCGCTGTGTGTACCGCATCACCGGGAAATAACGCCGGCTTTTTTCGGCTACTTCATGATCATCTGACAAACTCATGTATTTTTCTCTTTATCTATAAATTAATCAGCTTTTATCGGTATTTTTATACCGATAAATCATCGTTTATATTGCCAGGAGGGTGTTTCAAGGGATGATAGAGGAGTATTCAAACAAGGAGCATATTTTACTGCAAAAGTTCGCTGGTGGGGAACAATCCGCTTTCCGCTACCTGTTTAACCAGCATTACAAAGCACTATGTTATTTTGCCTTTACCATTGTTGCTGACACACAGGAGGCGGAAGATCTTGTGCAGGAAACCTTTTCAAAGCTGTGGAACAAGCGGGGCGACTTCCAGTCGGCCGCCAGTATAAAAGCATTTCTTTTCATCGCCACCAAAAATGCCTGTCTCAATTTTATAAAAAGCCGGGAACGGCTTCAGGTAAAGGAAAAAGAATTTTCTTATTTGCAGGAAGACCAGGCCACTACGGAAATGGCCGGCTTCGACCCGGTACTCACCGAAACAGAAATTATTCATCAGCTGTATGAAGAAATAGAACGCCTGCCAACGCAATGCCGGCGGATCTTTAAACTAAGTTATCTCGAAGGAAGAAAAAATGAAGAGATTGCGACAAGTCTCCAGATCTCCTACAACACCGTGAGGGCGCAGAAACTGCGCGCGCTCAAACTGATCAGGAGCAGCCTGATCAAAAAGAACATCGTACCATTACTGGGCATCTACATTACCCTTATCAAATATTATTATAATTACTATTAATCCCCTGTAAATTTTTTTTAAGATTTCTTTAATCGAAAACAGGATCTTATTGTTTCTATAGTAAAAGAGGTGAGTTTGGAAGCAGATCAAAACAGTGAAACAAATCCATTATTGCAGCGGATAGCCTACCTGGTAGGCCGTTACCAGCAGGAGGCACTTACAGCAGCTGAAGAGGAAGAACTGCGTGTGTGGCAGGACGCCTCCGCAGAGAACCGTCTTTTTTTTGAGCAGATGACTGACCCGGAGCTACTCCGCGGTAAGCTGTCGCAATATGAACAGTTCGACACCGCCGCCGGTTGGGCTGCTTTCAGCGCAAAGCATTTCCCGGCAGAAAATAACAGGCCGGTACGCCACATGTACCGGTGGTGGAGCGCCGCCGCGGCTGTATTGCTGTTATTGGGAGCAGGCATATATTTTTTCCGCCCTTCCGCCCCGCCTGCCCCGGTAGCGGCGCTCACCACAACGCCGGTATTGCCCGGATCAAGCAAAGCCACCTTAACACTGGCAAATGGTTCGGTAATACCACTGGGCAATGGCGGTATTGCCACTATTAACGTGCCGGGCATCCCTGCACAACTAAATAACGGCCAGCTGCAATACAACACGCAGCATTTTGATGCGCCAACCACCCTGAATACATTAACCACACCGAGAGGAGGACAGTTCCGCCTTATATTACCGGATGGTACCAGGGTATGGCTGAATGCAGCTTCCGCTATTACTTTCCCCACCGCTTTCAGGGATGGGAAAAGAGAAGTGGAAATAAAAGGAGAAGCATATTTCGAAGTGGCTGCCATGGCAAAAATGCCTTTTAATGTAAAGGTGAGTCACCAGACAAACATAGAAGTATTAGGCACCAGTTTTAATATCAACGCCTATACAGATGAACCAGGCATTAAAACGACCCTTATACAAGGCGCCGTAAAAGTAAATGCAGGCAACAGTTCCAGGGTATTATTACCCGGTCAGCAGGCATTGGTAAAAAGTCCTGGTAATATTGATATCGTAGCGCAGGCAGATACTGCGGCGATACTGGCCTGGAAGAAAGAGGAATTTTATTTCCGCGACGCAGACATCCCCACCGTGATGCGTCAGCTGGCCAGATGGTATGATGTAACAATTGTTTATGCAGGTAATATCCCTGCCCGCCGTTTCCAGGGAGAAATTCAACGCAACCTGCCACTGTCGGATGTTTTGGAAGGACTGGGAAGTACCGGTATCCATTTCCGCCTGCAGGGACGCAGCATTATCGTGGAACCATAGTAACAGCGGGTTTATTTTTTAGTTATTGTCAACTGAACGTTTATGCACCACCAACTTTAGTTTTTATTATGCTGCCATACGGATAAAAAAAAGCCGGGGATGCTTGGACCCATCCCCGGTGAATATGTCCGGATGATAGTAGCACTCAGCTTGTACATACTTGAATACTGATTATCCATCCTAACAAATGCAAATCTATGCAATTGAATTATCATGGTAAAGTCCTTTCTATACCCGGACTTTCCCCAACCAAAATTGCACTTACTATGAGATTGACGATTGTTCTCATGATTGTGGCAACGTTAAAAGTATCTGCGGGTGCTTTTGCACAAACAGTGTCTGTGTCGGTAAAAAATGCGCCGATGGAAGAAGTGTTTACTTCTCTCAAAAAACAAACAGGTTACCTGTTCTTTTACGACAAGGACCTGCTGCGCACCGTTAAACCGGTTACCATCAAAGCGGAAAATACCAGTCTTACCGATTTCCTCGCGGAAATATTCAAAGGCCAGCCGCTTGACTACACTATTAAAGACAAAACCATTTTTATTAGGAAAAAAGCGCTGCCCGCAGGCAGCAACAACATCAGCGCCGCACCGGAAGCTACCCAGCAACCGGTGACGGGCGTGGTGAAAGATGCCACAGGCACATTGCTGATCGGGGTAACCGTTAAAGTAAAAGGCACCAACATCGGTACCATAACAGATGAAAACGGGCACTTCTCCCTTGCAGCGGGCCCCGGCGATGAACTGGTGATAACTTATGTGGGCTACGAGCCGTACACCGTTCGCATTGGCAACTACGGACCGCTGCAGTTATTCCTGAAGCAACAGGCCAGCAAGCTCGATGAAACCGTGGTGATCGGCTATGGCACTACCAGCAAACGCTATAACACCGGTTCCGTTTCCAGCCTGAGCGCGGAAAATATTGGCTCCCAGCCTGTGATGGACCCCCTGGCCGCTATGCAGGGAAGAGTGGCAGGTATGCTGATCTCTTCTTCCAACGGCTTGCCCGGGTCCAGCTTTAAAGTACTTATAAGAGGACAAAGCTCTATTGACCAGGACCATAAAAACGATCCACTCTATGTGATAGACGGGGTACCTTTTTACTCCGAACCACTGAACCAGTTTACCTCTGCAAATGGTAATCAAAGCCCGCTGGCCACCATTAACCCTTCGGATATTGAACGCATCGATGTGCTGAAAGATGCCGACGCCACTGCTATCTATGGCTCCAGGGGCGCTAACGGCGTTGTGCTGATCACTACCAAAAGAGGTAAGTCCGGTAAAACACAGGCTAACTTCAACGTATATACGGGCGCCAGTAAAGTAGTGAATACCGTTAAAATGCTGAATACACCGGAATACATCGCTATGCGTAAAGAAGCGTTTAAAAATGATGGTAAAACCTACGATGAAGATATTGCTCCGGACCTTACCGTATGGGATCAGCAGCACACTACCGACTGGCAGAAATTCATGATTGGCGGTACCGGTCATACTACGGAAGCGCAGGGTTCTGTATCCGGCGGTAATGAACAAACACAGTTTTTATTAAGCGGCACTTATCATAAAGAAACAACGGTAATGCCGGGAAGCCTCGGCTACCAGAGAGGCGCGGGGCATTTTAATTTAAATCACAGCAGCGCCGATGGCAAGTTTAACATCAACACTTCTGTAAATTATTCTGCCAATAAGGATAATTCACTGGCCAGCGATCTTACCAGCTTTTTCAATATGTCGCCGAATTACCCGCTGTATGATTCTACCGGTAAATACTACTGGTTCGGCAGCGTTCAGAATCCACAGGCTTACCTGCTGCGCCGCTCCGAAACAAATACCAATAACCTGGTGGCTAACAGTATTATCAGGTACACCATCCTGCCCGGACTGAACCTGAAAACAAGCCTGGGATACAATAAATCCAACATGAGGCAGGTGCAGGTGTATCCTGATGCTACTTTTAATCCGCTTACTTCCACCGGGAGTATGACATACTTCGGTACTTCCGATATCGGTTCTTATATCATCGAGCCGCAGGTAGATTATAACAGGACCATCGCCAAAGGGGATCTGAACGTAATGGTAGGCGGTACCTGGCAGCAAACCATCCGGCAGGGACAATCGGTAAAAGCAACCGGCTTTTCCAGCGATGCATTGCTGGAAGATCAGAGTGCAGCCGGCCTTATCGCACCCAACCCATCACAGTATTCCTTTTACCGTTACACTTCCATTTTCGGAAGGATCAATTATAACTGGGATGGAAAATACCTGGTGAACGCCACCTTCCGCCGTGATGGCTCCACCCGCTTTGGCCCGGGTAACCGCTTTGGTAACTTCGGGGCTATAGGCGCTGCATGGATATTTACCAAAGAAGCTTTTATGAAAGATGTGAGCTTCCTCAGCTTTGGTAAACTCCGCGCCAGCATTGGCCTTACAGGTAATGATAACATAGGGGATTACCAGTATCTTGACAGCTGGACTTCAAATCCCTATCCTTATGATGCTATACCGGGATTAACACCTACACGCCTCGCGAATCCACTGTACAGATGGGAAGAGAACCGTAAGAAGGAAATTGGGCTGGAGCTGGGATTCCTGAACGACAGGATCCTCTTTAATACCAATTACTATCACAACATCTCCGGTAATCAACTGGTGAACGATCAGCTAACGCCACAGGTTGGATTCTCTTCCATCACCGCTAACTTCCCGGCAAAAGTACTTAACAGCGGATGGGAATTTGAAGTGAATACCACCAATATTCAGCGGCCCAACTTTAGCTGGAAATCATCGTTAAACCTTACTGTGAGTAAAAATGAACTGAAATCATACCCCGGTTTTGAAGCGTCTGCGTATAAAGATCAATACGTGGTAGGACAATCCCTGACTATTGTAAGAGGATACAAATTCCTGGGTATTGATCCGGAAACAGGACTGGCGCAGTTCTACAGCAACAGTGGCACTACTACTGATCCCGCAGAGTTTGACGATTATATAACCCTCGGCAAAACAATGCCAGCATTTTACGGAGGGTTACAGAACAGCTTTACGTATAAAGGATTCAGCCTGGATTTCCTGTTGCAGTTTGTAAAACAGGAAGGCCCGCAAATTGGCTATGGATACAGCAGCCCGGCTATCGGTACCTTCGCTAACCAGGACCTGCGTGCATTGGATCGCTGGAAAAACAAGGGGGATATTACCACTGTTCCCGGCGCCACTACTTCCGCAGGAACCGCTAACTACAGGAACTACAGCCTGTCTACCGCCAGCTGGGGCGACGCCTCTTACATCCGTCTGAAAAATGTATCGGTGAGATATGACCTGTCGAAATATACCAAACGCTGGAAAGTTAACAACGTAAGCGTATACGCTTTAGCGCAAAACCTGCTCACTTTTACCAATTATAAAGGTCTTGATCCTGAAACCCAGGGTATGGTAATGCCACCGCTAAAAGCCTATACCATCGGTTTACAGTTTGGTTTGTAAAGAATATTCCTGTTTTGCAGATAATAAAAAGATTTACCATGAAACGAATCAATATATTTTTAATCGGTGTTCTTCTCCTCTGCGGCAGTTCCTGCAGTAAGTATGTAGATACGCCGTTACCCAAGAATGAACTGCCATCCGGCCTGGTGTTTACAGACGACAAAACGGCTACCGCAGCAGTTACCGGTTTGTATGGCAGCATGTACTCATTCAACTACCAGTTTGCGAATGTGCTGATCAACTACCTCACTGCCATGCAGGCGGATGATATGGCCTATTATTCAAGCTTCGCGAACTACGATGTTTTTAAAGAGAACAGGTTGCTGCCCAGCAGCCAGTATGTGCAAAGTATGTTTGCGGATCTTTATAGTTATATCTACCAGACAAATGCGTGCGTGGAAGGGCTTTCCACGGCAACTGCATTAACGCCGGCTGTAAAGAACCAGTTATTGGGAGAGTCACAATTCATGCGGGCTTTCTGTTATTTCTACCTGGTAAATATGTATGGAGATGTGCCCCTGATCACCGGCACAGACTATAAAGTAAATAGTGTGAAGTCCCGTGCCCCGCGTGCGGATGTATATAACACCATTATCAGTGATCTGAAAGCGGCAGTAGAGTTAATGGGAGATGATTATCCTACGGGACAGCATATACGCCCCTATAAAGCGGTGGCTAATGCTTTACTGGCAAGGGTGTATCTCTATAACCAGAACTGGGCGCTGGCAGAAACCACGGCATCGCTGGTGATCAACAACGGTCATTATTCGCTGCTGACTGATCTGAACAAGGTATTCCTGGCCAACAGCGATGAAGCTATCTGGCAGTTGCAGCCGACCAATGTGCTCGGTGGCCGTAATACCTGGGAAGGGTTTACTTCTACACCGGCTATCACTTCCACCGGCGCCTTCGGCACTGCTGTATTCAGATTGGATACCATCAACCTGATCAGGAAGTTCGAGCCTAATGACCTCCGGTTCTCACAATGGATAGGTATGGGGAAAACCACCGCTGGTACTTCTGTTTACTTCCCTTATAAATACAAAGTAAGAACTACTACCAGCGGCATCCTGGAGTATTCAATGGTAATGCGTCTTGCAGAACAATATCTGATTCGCGCGGAAGCCCGCATCCAGCAAGGTAAACTGGATGATGGCCGTAGCGACCTGGATGCGATCCGTCACCGTGCAGGCCTGGCCAACCTTTCCACATCGCTCACACAACCCGCCTTGCTGCTGGCAGTAGAACAGGAACGCAAAGTGGAATTGTTTGCAGAATGGGGCCACCGCTGGTTTGATCTGAAACGTACCAAAAGGGCGGACGCCGTGCTCGGACCTATTAAAGGCGCCAACTGGCAGCCAACGGATACACTGTACCCGATTCCTACCGACGCCATCAGAACCAATGCTAACCTTACCCAGAATGAAGGGTACAAATAACCGGTAATGAAAAAACTAACCATCCTACTTTTAGTGGCTGCCATGGCAGCCACTAAAATATTTGCACAACAACGGGTAGTGATCAGCCCTCAATTCCCGGAACGTGGGGAAACCGTTACTGTTACTTACGACCCTTATGCCCCCGGAGCAGGCATTCCACCCGGTGCCAATGCAGTAACGCTGGTGTTTTCCTATTCTAATTTTTACAACCTCGCATGGCGGATGAACATGCAGCGCAGCGGCAACAAATGGACCACTTCCTTCAAGTTAGCCAGCTATACCACCTTCGCCACCTTTTACCTGGAAAGCGGCGAAGCTGTAGATAAACCGGCAAAGGACCGGCACTACGAAGTAGGCGTGTATAAAAATAAAGTACCGGTGCAGGATATGTCGCTTTATAAAGCTTACAGCCTCTCTGCGCAAATGGGTAAATCGCCTTTGCTGGCGGATAAACAGGCTGCACTTTATAAAGAAGAACTGCAACGCTACCCTGACAATTATGAAGCTAAACTGCGCCTGCTTACCTATCAAATGAACAAAGCTGCTACTCCGAAAGAGAAGGAACAATTCAGGGAACAGGCGCACCGGGTAATTGCAGATAAGTTTAACAGCGCGCCCACCGTGGCCGGTAATATGAACAAGGTAACAATGGGCTACCTGATCATTGGCGAAAACTCCCGGCTGGATTCCATCCGGCGCGTGGTAATGGAACGCTACCCGGAATCCGCACTGGGCCGCGATATCAGGACAGGTGTAATGGCCAGGGGAAAAGATACCGCCCGGCAGATCACTTTCTTTGAAGAAGAACTGAAAAAGGAAACTCCTGAAAACACGGAGTCCTTTACTGAAATACATGATGTACTGTTCGGGTATTATGCCGCAAAAAAAGACAGCGGCAAAGCATTGTATCATGCCCGCTTTATGACCACGGAAAAGGAGGATCCCTACAAGGTGATCACCTGGCAGCAGATTGCGCAAACATTGCTGGATAACAACCTGGCGCTGGATAGCGCGCGCGGTTATGCACAACGCGCACTGGACAGTGTACACAGCTACCCTGTAGGCGTGATCCGACATTTCCCCGAAACAGGGTACATTTATCCTTTTGCAGATGACAGCACCCGCGAAGCCGTATTTAATAAAGCCAGCCGGCACCTGTTGTCCATGCTGGGCCTGATAGATATGAAACAGGGTCTCCTGGCCGCAGCGGACAAGCATATGGAACAGGCCGTGGATTACTATGCCGATAAAGAAACGCTGGACAACGCGGAAGCTTACTACAAGCAAACCAATAATATTGCGAAGCTGAACCAGCTGCAGGAGTACCGGAAAAAAATACTGGTAGAAAAGGTCAAGAAACAACGGATCAACCGCCCGGCGCCGCCGTTAAATTCTTTTGTGGACATGAAAGGTAAGCCGGTACCGGCGGCATCTCTCAAAGGCAAGATCGTGGTGATCGATTTCTGGGCCACCTGGTGCGTACCCTGCATGCAGGAAATGCCTTATCTCCAAAAACTATACGACCAGTACAAACAAAACCCCGACATCGTGTTTATGATCGCCAACAGCGGCGCCCGTAACACGCTGGCGGATGCGCAGGGCTGGAGCGGGAATAAAAAATACTCCTTCCCGGTGTATTACAATACAGACCCCGCCATAGGAGATAAGTTCAAATTTAATATCATCCCCGCTTCCTATCTTATCAACAAAGAAGGTAACATCATTTTCAGCAACATCGGTTTCGAAGGACCGGAAGTGGAAGAGAAGCTGAAACAACAGCTGGAGATCCTGCTACACGACTAAATACTTAAATGGTTACCATTAAATACTTAAGTAGTCACCATAACCAGCCGGGAAGATTCCCGGAAATTTGTCTTATCAAAAAAATAAAACAAAATGGCAACGAAAAACAAAATAGCCCTGGTTACTGGCGGCAGTCGCGGATTAGGTAAGAACATGTGTTTACAGCTCGCTAAAAGCGGGCACGATATCATCCTCACCTATAAAAGCAACGAGGCGGAAGCAAACAAGGTGGTAGCGGAAATACAGGCGCTTGGACAAAAGGCGATCGCCTATAAACTGGATACCGCCGATACAAAAGCGTTCGGGGGATTCCTCGCGGAAGTGGCGGCGCACCTGGAAGAGAATACCGGAACAGGTAAATTCGATTTCCTGGTAAACAATGCGGGCATCGACAGAAGTTCCCTGATCCCCGATACTACAGAAGAGGATTTTGATGAATTGTATCATGTGCATTTAAAAGGTGTATACTTCCTTACGCAGAAAGCATTGCCTTTTATCAATGATAATGGACGCATCATCAACCTGTCTACCGGCCTGGCGCGGTTTGCCACACCTGGTTACGCCGCTTACGCTTCCATGAAAGGGGCCATAGAAGTATTTACCAGGTACCTGGCTAAGGAAGTGGGCACACGCGGTATTACCGCCAACGTAGTAGCCCCGGGCATTATAGAAACAGATTTTACAAAAGCCACTTTTGAACATGCGCCACAGGCAATATCCTACATCACCGCACATACAGCGCTGGGCCGTACGGACCTGCCGGACGATATTGGCGGCATAGTAGCCTTCCTGTGTACGGAGGAAGCACGCTGGATCACAGCCCAGCGTATTGAAGCCTCCGGGGGCATGTTCCTCTAACGGATGCAGATAAAGAAAAGCACGGCAGATGGTTGCCGTGCTTTTTTGACTATCCCTCACTTAAAAAAGCATGACCGTTATCGGACACCTCCTGTATTAAAACCGGGCATCCGCATTGGATATTTTCCTGTTAAAGTACTGATTATCATAATGCAAGATTTCCGGCATCCAATTAGCGCGCGTGCATACTATGTTCAGGAATTACTTCAACATCGCACTCAGGAACCTTTGGAGAAACAAGGGTTTTTCAGCTATCACCATATTCGGGCTTGCCATTGGCATTACCACCTGCCTGCTCATTACTTTATTTGTTACGGATGAACTGAGCTACGACCGGTTCCATAAAAAAGCAGACAGGATCTACCGGGTGGATGCCGACTTTTTTGTGAACGGCAATGCTTTCAGGGAAAGGTTTACTCCCAGCCAGCTGGCCCCGGTACTACAACGGGAATACCCCAACGTAGAAAATTACGTGCGGTTCATCCGCCAGGGAAATATATTGGTGAAGAAAGGCGCCACTACGCTGGTGGAACATAATGCCAGCTTTGCAGATTCCACACTGTTTGATGTGTTTAGCCTGGAAATGATCAGCGGGGACCCTAAAACCGCGCTCACCCAACCACATACCATGGTGATCTCCGAACGCATGGCCCTGAAGTATTTCAACAGCACGGATGTAGTAGGCAAAACATTGCAAACAGATAACGTTAATACCTACCAGGTCAGCGGCGTGATAAAGGATGTACCGGAGCAGTCGCACCTGCACTTTGATTTCGTGCGCGCCATGTCCGAACTGCCCGAAAGCCGGGAAGAGGGTGGCTGGATGTCCGACAGCTACACCACTTATGTGCTGATGCGGGAAGGCGCCACCGGCGCACAACTGCAAAGCTATGTGGATGCCGCCACAAAAAAATATATGGAAGGGCCGCTGCAGAAAATGACCGGGAGCAACTTTGCGGACCTTAAAAGATCAGGCGGTCATTTCGGGTATAATGTAATGCCGCTCACAAAAATCCATTTGTATTCCTCACTGGCCGATGAAGTGGAACCTTCCGGCAACATCCAGTATGTATATATTTTTATTGCCGTGGCGGTAATCATCTTGCTCATCGCCTGTGTAAATTTTATGAACCTGTCAACCGCCCGCTCTGCAGGCCGTGCAAAAGAAGTAGGGGTACGGAAAGTACTGGGTTCCCAAAGAAGCTCCCTGGTATTCCAGTTCCTGACAGAATCAATATTAACCAGTTTTTTTGCGCTGTTGCTGGCATTGGCGCTGGCGATGTTGTTGCTGCCCTATCTCAACCAGTTATCGGGTAAGCATATTGTGCTGAAAACCGGTTACCTGTTGTGGCTGTTGCCTTTCCTGCTGCTTACCGCCGGCGTGATTGGTTTGATGGCCGGCAGCTACCCCGCTTTTTTCCTTTCCGCCTTTGAGCCTATCAAAGTGCTGAAAGGTAAGCTGAACGGTGGCTTCAGGAATGGCTGGTTGCGGAGCAGCCTGGTGGTTTTCCAGTTTGCTTCTGCTATATTGCTGATTGTGGGTACGCTGGTGATCAACAGCCAGCTGAATTATATCCGGAATAAGAAACTCGGCTATAACCGGGAACAGGTGCTCATTGTAGGCAATACACGATCGCTCGCCACCCACGCCCGTAGCTTTAAGAGTGAAGTAGTGGCCATTCCGGGGGTGGAATCGGGCACCATAACTGCCTCTTTACCTACTGATATGAGTCTCAATACCAACATCTATTCAAAAGATGCCGCTCATAGTGCAGGCCAGGTAACGGGTGTACCGGATTGGTATGTGGATGCGGACTACCTTCAAACTATGGGCATGCAAATGGCCAGTGGCCGCAATTTTTCGCCCGATATGCCATCAGATACCTTTGCGGTACTGCTTAATGAAACTGCTGCGAAGTTGTTTGGCTTCAATAACCTGGAGGAAAAATACCTTTATAGCGGGGAGGCAAAGCCATTGAAAGTGATCGGCATTGTGAAAGACTTCAACGCCGGCAGCTTAAGAAATAAAATCCCTCCCGTGGTGTTCCGGCTAACGGAAAATCCCGGCCACATAGCCTTCAGGATCCATACTGCTGATATCCAGGGGCTCATCGCAAAAATAAAAACCACGTTTGATGCACAGCCGGGTATGAGCGGGCAGCCATTCGTATATTCTTTCCTCGATGATGATTTCAACCGCCTGTATATTGCGGAGCAGCGCACCGGGAAGATCTTCATTACTTTTGCCATACTGGCGGTAGTAATCGCCTCCCTGGGTTTATTTGGGTTAATTACCTATGCAGCAGAGCAACGTACAAGGGAAATAGGGATCCGTAAAGTGCTGGGAGCTTCTGTACCGGGTATTGTGGCCATGCTGTCGAAAGATTTCCTGAAACTGGTGCTGGCAGCCATCCTGATCGCCACGCCGCTGGCCTGGTATATCATGAGCCGGTGGCTGCAGAATTTTGCCTACCAGGTAAAGATCAGCTGGACTTTGTTTGTGATAGCCGCATTTATTGCTATCGCCATTACGCTTTTAACGGTGAGTTACCGGGCCATCAGGGCCGCCACTGCAAACCCCGTGAATAGTTTGAAAGCAGAATAATTAACCGGCGAGCGGGAGTTCCAGGTAAAAGGAACTTCCGCCTTCGCGGTTGTTCTCAAACCAGATCTGCCCTTGTTGGGCTATGGTATATTCTTTACAGAGAAATAACCCCAGGCCGATACCCTTTTCATTATCCGTACCAAAAGTAGAGCGCACTTTCAGGGAAAAAATATCCTCCTGGCTGGAAACGTCAATACCCCGGCCGCTGTCCCTTACTTCAATGAGGCACTTATCGCCTGTTTTGCTGGTTTTTATAAAGATAGTGCCGCCGGAAGGGGTGAACTTCGCCGCATTGCCCAGCAGGTTGCGCACAATGAGTTGCAGCATATTAATATCGGCCATCACTTTTATGGAAGCGTCTATATTGATATCCAGGCTGATCCTTTTTTTGGATACGGCCATTTTGTTGATCTTCAGGATAGGATGTATAGCTGCCGCCACATCTACAGGCGTGAGGTTCACATGAAGGCCGTCCATTTGCGTTTTGGACCATACCAATATATTATACAGCATTTCCTGTGTGCTGTTCACTACGTATAGTAATTCCGTTTCTATCTGGGTTTTATTTTCCGTGTCCAGTTCCACTTCCCGCATCAGCTGCAGGTACGACTGTATCGCTGCCAGCGGGTTACGCAGGTCGTGGGAGATGAGTGAAAACAGCTTACTCTTTTCTGTATTCATGATCTCAAGGGAACGGGTTTTTTCTTCCCCTCTCTGCTTCTCGGTATTGTAGGCATTTTTAAGATAAATGGTACCTACAAAAATAACCCCCACACAAATGATATAGGTGGGCGTCATATCCGCAAAAATATCCTTCCTGGTTTTATATACCGGATCAACCGATGCAGGATGATAATACTCCCAGGCAATGAGCCCCAGCACAATAACAAGGTTCAGCGCCAGCCACCAGTAGTATTGTTTCCGCGGAGAAATAAGCATCACCAGGAAAAAAGCCAGGGTAAAAGACAACAGCGATGCGCCCTGTATGCCGCCGCTGTAGAAATAATTAATAGCAAACATCACGTTGCCCACAATCGCAGCAAGGGCAACGCTCAGGTTTACCTTCTTCCGGTATCTCGATAAAAAATAAATAAAGATAAATGCAGGTACCAGCAGGGCAAAAATCGATCCCGAACCCGAATCCGAATCCGAATCCGAATCCAACGAGCCTTCCCCATGAGCGGTTACTGCCTGATTG